>NZ_CP171106.1:0-361875 GCF_043187485.1 Anaerococcus martiniensis | reverse complement strand
TAGCAGAGATAGTAACTACCCACGGTGTACGTGGCAATCTGAAAGTAAAAAGCCTAAGTGATTATGAAAAAAGATTTAAAAACGGGGCAAAATTACTAATCGGAGATGAGGAACTTACAGTAGAATCATCCTTTGATCAAAAAGGACTAAAGGTTATCAAATTTAAAGAATATGACGATATAAATGATGTTCTTAAATTTGTGGGCAAGGATATAACCATAGAAGATTCTGAGCTTGGAGAGCTCAACGAAGATGAGTATTATGTTTTTGAATTAGTTGGACTAGATGTGAAAAGCCATGGGCAAACAGTAGGCAAAATCACAGATGTCATCACAGGCGTTTACCCAAATGATGTTTATGTCATAAAAACAGAAAAAGATGAAGTTTACTTTCCAGCCTTAAATGCTACTGTAAAAAATGTTGATATAGAAAATGGCTTTATAGAAGTAGAAAACTTTAGTGACTATGAATAAAATAACCATCCTGACCCTATTTCCAGAAAGTTTTGAATTTCTAAAGACTTATGGAGTCATAGGCAAGGCTATTTCAAAAGGATTATTAGAACTTGAATTTGTAAATATAAGAGATTTTTCAAATAATAAACATAATCATGTAGATGATACCGTTTATGGTGGAGCAGCAGGAATGCTTATGAGACCACAACCTATATATGATGCTTTAATGACTGTAAAAAAACCTGGATCCAAGGTAGCCTATATGTCTGCTGCAGGATCTCAATTCAATCAGAAATTAGCAATCGACTTTGCAGAAATTAAACATCTTATACTTATTTGTGGCCACTATGAAGGCATAGATGCAAGAATAACCAACCACTATGTAGATTATGAAATCTCAATTGGAGATTATGTCCTAACAGGTGGAGAAATCCCAGCTATGGTTGTCATAGATTCTATGGCAAGATTTATAGAAGGAGTAGTTGGTAAGGAAGAATCCCTAGTTACAGATTCACATTACAATACATTATTGCAACAAGATGAATTTACCAAGCCACGCGAATTTAATGGATACATGGTGCCACAGGATTTATTAAGTGGAGACCATAAAAAAATTGCAGCTTGGAATAAAAAAAGTGCAATAGAAAAAACAAAAAGAGTCAGACCAGACTTATATGAAAAATTCCTAAGAGAGGAGAATGAAAATGGACTTAATTAAAAAAATTGAACAAGAAAACTTACGTGAAGACCAATTTGACTTTAACGTAGGAGATACAGTTAGAATATCTTATAGAATTAAAGAAGGTGAAAAAACTAGACTTCAAGACTTTGAAGGTACAGTTATCAAAATCAAAGAAGGTGGAGTAAACAAAGCATTCACACTAAGAAGAATTTCTTACGGTGTAGGTGTTGAAAGAACTTTCCTTTACAACTCACCAAGAATCGAAAAACTTGTAGTAACAAGACACGGTAAAGTACGTCGTGCAAAACTTAACTACCTACGTGGTCGTCAAGGTAAAGCTACAAAAGTAAAAGAAAAAACAAACTACTAAAATTAAGGCTGTATATTTAATATGCAGCTTTTTTATTACAAAAATTTTGATATAATAAAGCTAGCATGTCTAGAGGGAGATAAATATGGCAATGAATATAAATTGGTATCCAGGTCACATGAAGAAGACCAAGGAAGAAATCCAAAATAACTTAAAACTAGTAGATATAGTCCTAGAAATAATAGATGCCCGCATACCAGAATCATCCAGAAATCCTATGCTTGATGAGATTTTGGGAGATAAGCCGCGTTTAATAGTGATGAACAAATCAGACCTAGCCGATAGTAAGGTAAATAAAATGTGGATTAATAAATTTAAAGAAGAGGGAATAGCTGCCACACTTATGAATTCTAAGGAAAAAATAAATGTATCTAGAATTTATGATATGGCAAAGGCAGAGCTTTCTGAAAAATTTGAGCGAATAGAAGCAAAAAACATTGAAAATAAAGTCATCCGCATGATGATAGTAGGTATTCCAAATGCAGGCAAATCTACCTTTATAAACAATGTTGCAAAAAGAAAATCTGCAAACGTAGGAAACCGACCAGGTGTTACAAAAACCAAGCAATGGATAAAAACAAATGCAAATATAGAACTTCTAGACACACCAGGAGTACTTTGGCCAAAATTTGACGAAGAAACTGGACTAAACTTATCCTATACCCATGCCATAAAAGATGAAATTTTAAATATTGAAGATTTAACTCTTAAATTTTTAGAAAAAATGAAAGAAGATTATCCACAAAGTCTAAATGAAAGATACGGTGTAGATCCAGAAAAACCAGCCCTAGAAATCTATGAAGATATAGCCAGAAAACGTGGAGCAGTCACAAAGGGTGGAGATTTTGACTATACTAGAACTGCAAATATAATTTTAACAGATTTTAGGTCAGGCAAACTTGGAAGAATTACATTAGAGCGCCCATGAAATATTCAGAATATAATGATCAAATAAAAAAACAAATATATGAAAAATATTCATTAATAGCAGGAGTGGACGAGGTAGGCCGTGGACCCTTGGCAGGACCTGTGGTAACTTGTGCTGTAATCATGAAAAAAGATTCTAAAATCGAAGGGGTAACTGATTCTAAGAAGCTAAGTCGTAAAAAAATGTTAGAATTAAAAGAGCAAATCATAGATGATGCCCTTGCAGTTTCTTATGGCTATGCCAATAATAAAATGATAGATGAGATAAATATCAGGCAGGCAACCCTATTTGCAATGAAAAATGCAGTTGAAAATTTAAATATAAAACCAGAAATTTTGCTAATAGATGCAGAAAGAATTGATTCAAATATTCCTCAATTAAATATAGTAAAGGGAGATTTAAATGAATATGCTATTTCCTGTGCATCGATTTTAGCAAAGATCCGTAGAGATGATATTATGATTAATTTTTCAAAAATCTATCCAAAATATTCTTTTGATACAAATGTAGGCTATGGTACAAAAAAACACTATGAAGCTATTGATGACAATGGAATTACTCCCATCCATAGACTAAGTTTTTTGAAAAAATATTATGCTAAACAGGAAAGTTTCTTATGAGTGAAAAAAGAAAAATAGGTGATCTTGGTGAAAAGATGGTAGTTAATTATCTAAGGGAAAATGGATATGAAATCCTAGATCGTAACTACCTTAAACCTTATGGGGAAATTGATATAGTTGCTATGAAAAATGATATAGTCTGTTTTGTGGAAGTAAAGGCTAGAAAAAATGTAAAATTTGGCTATCCCAGAGAAGCAGTAAACTTTTATAAGCAACAACGCATCGCAAAGGCTAGCCAAACTTATCTAATTGAGAACAATCTTACAAATTATATAATGAGATTTGATGTGGCGGAAGTATTTACCGAAAGTAGAAAGATAAATTATATTGAAAATGCATTCTAAATACACAAATAGAGAAATAATATTATACTTAAACTACATATTTTTAGATAATCGTGTCATTTTAAAGATTAATGAAACCATAGGTTTTGATAATTTCTTTGACAAATCTAGGATAGATTTAGATTTTTTAACAGATAAGATATATGAAAAAATATTTAATGCTAAATCCATTGAAGATTTTAAAGATTACCATGAAAAAGTTAGTAAATATGGATATAACTACGTAACTATTTTAGATGAAGATTATCCAGAAAACCTTAGAAATATTGAAGATAGGCCTGCTATATTATTTTATAAGGGTGAACTAAACCACGAAAAAGATAAAAACTCCATCGCCTTTGTAGGTGCAAGAAAATGCACTGATTACGGTAAGTGGGCTTGTAAAACTTTAAGCCAAGGGGTTTCTGCTGCGGGAATTACAACTGTATCTGGACTTGCCTATGGTATTGATGCAATTTGCCATAAATCAACTTTGGAAGTTGCTGGCAGGAGTATTGGTATTATTGGATGTGGCATAGATAAAATTTATCCCAAACAAAACCGCAATTTGTATGAACAACTAGAAAATAATGGACTAATTTTATCAGAATTTCCACTAGGAACTGAACCAAAACCCTATAATTTCCCAAGAAGAAATAGAATTATATCCGGCATTTCGCTTGCAACAGTAGTTATTGAAGCAAAAGAAAAATCTGGAACCATGATTACAACTAGGTGTGCTTTAGAGCAAGGCAAAGAAGTCTTTGCAGTGCCTGGAAATATAAATTCTATTTATTCTAAGGGTACAAATAAACTTATCCAAGAGGGTAGCAAATTAATTACAAGTGCTGATGATATCCTAGAAGAACTTGATTATCTATTGGATATAAATCAAATAAAATCAATTACTAATTACTCATCACTTGCAAATGATGAGCTAGAAATAGTAAGATATATCGAAGAAAATCCAAATACTACTGCAGACTTACTTGCAGCAAATTTATCATATAATATAGATGAAATTAATTATCTTTTAACATCGCTCGAACTTAGAGATTATATAGAAAATATTGGAAATAATGAATTTACAACAAAGAGGTGAAAAGCTTGGCTAAAAATTTAGTGATAGTAGAATCCCCAACAAAAGCAAGATCGATCGGCAAGATGCTAGGTAGCAATTATAAGGTAATGGCGACCATAGGACACTTGCGTGACCTACCAAAGTCAAAATTTGGTGTAGATATAGAAAATAACTTTGAACCTGAATACATAAAAGTAAGGGGCAGGGCAAAAACTATAAATGAACTTAAAAAAGAAGCAGATAAGGCAGATAAAGTTTACTTGGCAACTGACCCGGATAGGGAAGGTGAAGCCATTAGCTGGCATTTAGAATATCTTTTGGGCCTTGATCCAAAAGATAAAAATCGTGTAGAATTTCATGAAATTACAAAGGAAAATGTAAAAAATGCCATCAAAGCTCCAAGGCAAATCGACCAAAATTTAGTAGATGCCCAACAAGCTAGAAGGGTTATGGATAGGATAGTAGGTTATGAAATAAGTCCTATTTTGTGGAAGCGAGTAAAATCTGGTCTTTCAGCTGGCCGTGTTCAATCAGTTGCGCTAAAACTAATTGTAGAAAAACAAAAAGAAATAGATGCCTTTGTACCAGAAGAATACTGGACTATAACTGCTGACCATAACCACGATAATACAAAATTTATCTCAGAATTTTATGGTAAGCCTAGTAAAAGGATAAAAATCTCAAACGAGTCTGGAGCTAACAAAGTATTAGATGCTATAGATAAGGACAATTTTAAGGTAGTAGAAGTTAAGAAGACAAAAAAATCTCGTAAACCACCAAAGCCTTACACAACATCAACCCTCCAACAAGATGCATCAAATAAATTGGGATATTCTACAAAATATACCATGCAATTGGCCCAACAACTTTTTGAAGGTATAGATGTAGGAGATGGATCTGTTGGTTTGATTTCCTATATGAGAACTGATGCTACAAGAATTTCATCAGAAATTGTGGGAGAGTCTTTAAAATATATAAAAGATAAATATGGAGATAAGTATGCTGGAAAGGGCAATAATCATGGAGGCAAGAAAAAAGGCAGCCAAGATGCCCACGAAGCCATTCGTCCAACATCAATTTTTAGAGACCCTATCTCAGTAAAACCTTATTTATCAGACCAACAATATAAGCTTTACAAATTGATATGGACAAGGGTTGTTCAATCACAAATGACAGATTATGAATACCTATCAACTACAATTAATTTTGATAATAACGGCTTAATTTTTAAATCAAATGGTAAAATCACTATTTTTGAAGGATTTAACAAAATAAGTGGGGGCCTTGAAAATGAAAATATCCTTCCAGAGCTTAAAGAGGGAGATGTAATATCTGCTACAAAAATAAAAAAAGACCAACACTTTACAAATCCACCAGCAAGATATACTGAAGCAAGTCTTGTAAAAGTCTTAGAAGAATTTGGCATTGGACGTCCTTCAACTTATTCAGCGACAATAAACCAAATTGTAAATAGAAACTATGTAGAATACGAGGGCAGGTCCATTTATCCAACAGAACTTGGTTTTACTGTAAATAACTTCTTGCAAGAGAATTTTGATGACATAATCAATGTAGAATTTACCGCAGATATGGAAGACCAACTGGATAAGATTGCCGAGCATAAAATCTATTGGAAAGATGTATTGGGTAATTTCTATACTGGTTTTGAAAAAGACATGAAAAATGTCAATAAAGATGATACAGATTATAAGGTTAAAGATGAAGTTTTGGATGAAAAATGTCCAAAATGCGGTCATGCTCTAGCTATAAAACACGGCAGAAATGGTAAATTTATAGGTTGTACTAACTTCCCAGAATGTGACTTTACAAAATCAATTGTAAAAACTACTGGGGTTACTTGTCCAAAATGTAAAACTGGAGAAATTATCGAAAAAGTTAGCAAAAAGGGTAAAAGATTTTATGCCTGTGACAATTATCCAAAATGCGAATATGCAGTATGGGATCCACCAACAGGAGAAAAGTGCCCAGAATGTGGTGACCTTTTAGTTCATAAGAAAAATAGAAGAGTCGATGAGATAAGATGTGCTAACTGTGATTATATAAAAGAAAAGAAGAGATGAGAATAATTTCTCATCTCTATTAATTTAAAATCTTAAATCTATTTTTTTTATTACATAAAATCTAAATGCTTGGCTGATAATTACTAGTAGAAGGCTAAACCATAAACTATTAGTAATAGCATCAAAGGTAAGGGAGCTTGAGTTGAATGCACTTGAAAGTACAAGTCCTATAACACATCCAATAAGTGGGTTTACTTTTAATAAGTAGGAAATTACAGATGCAATTACTGATATGCTTAAAATATTTAAAACAAATTTCAATAATGCTTCATTTAATGACAGATTCATAGTTGTCTTGCTTAAGGAATCATCCTTAAAACTAGGACTATTTATATATACTCCCACTATAAAATCTACAAATAGCTTTAACATTATTACAGCTATTAACGTGATTATAATATCCTTTAAAAGCAATCCCCAAGCAATATCATTTCTCTTATTACCTAGTTTGCTAGCAGTTGGGAGAATATCGCCCATGGATTGGGCCTGGGACATTGCTACCATAATAACTATGCCTATTATCATCATTCCACTTAAAATCAGCAAAATTGTATTAATTCCACTAGTTCCACTATCTTTCATGAATTCTTGGCCTAAACCAAAATATAATACCAAACTGCCAAAAATAATACCTATAAAGGCACCGAGTAGTCCTCTTAAATCTAGCTTCAAGGAAGCTTTTATAACTTTTGTAATTCCATTCATATTAAACCTCCATATTCAATGACTTAAATAATTCATCAAGTGGCATTGGCTGAACGACAGACTTTGCCCTCAAGTTTTCAAGTTCAGCTCTAGTAAATCGATCATAAACATATGCTATAACTTGTCCGCCAATATTGTTTGTATGTATGATATTCTTACCATCTAGCAAGCTAAGGTCATTAGGATCTAGAGTTATTTTTAGAGAATTTTCTGAAAGTGCTTCTACAGAGTCATTGATAATTACTTTTTGACCCTTAAGAATTATGACATTATCAGCGATTTTTTCTATATCTTTTAAAAGATGAGATGATAGGATGATTGTAGAATTGTCATGATCTTGGTAAGACAAAATCTTTTTGTAAAGCATATCTTTATTTATTTCATCAAGTCCTGTTGCAGGTTCATCTAAATATAAGTATTTTGCTCCGGATGATAGGCCGACTATTGTCCTAAATAGAGATTTATTACCAAATGATAGTTTATCATATCTTTTCTTCTTATCAATATTAAATAAAGTCATCAGCTCATCAAATCTTTTCTGATTAAAATTAGGAGATAAGGTTTTGAAACTAGATATTAGAGTTTTTAATTTTTCCCCATTTTGATTTTCACTTATAAAATCATCACTGATTATCGCTATGTCTTCCTTAAATGATTTATCATTTTTAATGTCAACACCATTAATTTTTACATTGCCCTCATACTCACATATTTGATTTGATAGGATTTTCATCAAGGTAGTTTTACCTACACCATTTCTGCCAACAAGTCCAAAAATCTTTCCATTTTCCAAAGTTAAGTTGATTCGATCAAGGACTAATTTGTCCTTATAGGATTTTTTTAGATTTCTAACTTCAATCATTAGATAGCTCCTTATAATTTTTCTCAATTTCTTTAATTAGCTCATCTTGACTTATGCCAAGCATTTGAATATTTTTTATTAAATCTGGTAGGATATTAGTCAAATATTCATTTTTTCTTTTTTCACTTATAATTTTTTTTGCATCACTTGTTACAAACATGCCCATTCCTCTTTTTTTATAAAGTATTCCTTCATCTACCAAAATATTAAGACCTTTCCTAGCAGTAGCTGGATTTATACCATATATATTAGCAAAATCCGTCGTAGATGGGGATTGATCTTCTGGATTTAAAAGTCCATCTAGAATTTGATTTTCAACCATTTCTGCCACTTGTTCAAAAATAAGTTTATTAGAATCCATTCATACAGCCTCCTTATTGGTTAGCTACTTAAGTGACTAACTAACTTAATTTAATTATAGCATCTATTTTTTAATTGTCAAATTAATTTTGCAAAAAAAAAGAACCACTTACGTGGTTCTAAATAAAAGTCTTATTTTACAACTACATTTTCACTATGAGTATGAGCGTGTTCGTTGTGGTATCCTTCTAGTTCTGATGTACAGTTTGGGCATCTTGTTGCAGATGCTGGTATTTCACTTTTACAGTGAGGACATTCTTTTGTAGTTGGCTCATCGCTAACTGGTTCAATTTTGTGCATAGATTTTAAAATTAAAAATAGCACTAATGAAATGATTAGGAATGTGATAATAGCGTTAATTAAGTTACCAAATTTAAGTGTTGCACCACCTACATTAACTACTAAGTCTTGGAAATCTACTCCTGCTGTTAAACCAGTAATGATTGGCATTAATAAATCTTCTACAACTGAGTTTACTATTGCTGTAAATGCAGTACCCATTATGATACCAACAGCCATGTCAAGAACATTACCGTTTTCGATAAAGTTTTTAAATTCTTTCCACATAATTATTCTCCTTTTAAATATTTGTCATTAGACATTATTATTATACCTATAAATGAATAAACTAAACAATATTTTGATTTGACTAAAATAAGATATTTTTATAAGATAAAGTAACAGAGGTTATTATGAAAAATTTATTGGTTGATGATGAGTTTTATGATAAAATAAAAAATTATGCCGTGCTTATACCAATTATTGAAATCGACGGCAAAGACCATATACTTTTTGAAGTTAGATCTCAAAATATTCCCCAGCCTGGAGAAGTAAGTTTTCCTGGTGGAAGAGTAGAAATGGGAGAGACTTTCGAAGAGGCTGCAGTAAGAGAAACCATGGAAGAACTTTTGCTAGATTATGATGATATAGAATATCAGGGCTATTCTTCAATGATTTTAAATACTTCATATATGCACGTTAAAGCTTTTTATGGGCGAATACATAAAAAAATTGAAGAAATAAAGTATAATGAAGAAGTGGAGAAAGTTTTTGCAATAGACATAGATTATTTAAAAGAACACAGGCCAAAATCCTACCACACACCATATAGATGGGATTTTCCTGAAGATTTTCCTTTTGATAAAATTCCAAATGGCAAGGAATATAATTTTCGGACTGGTTTTAATGATGTTTATTTTTATGACACAGACCCTGTGATATGGGGACTGACTGCAAAACTTTTAAAAAATTTTATAGAAAGTTTAGATTAATATGAGAAATGATATTAATAACAAACTCATCTCATATGCCAAAACTAATGATGCAATTGAATCTATGTTTTGCATCAAAAATGAAAACTATGATTCATTTTATAAGGTTTATACAATTGTAAATGAAATTATAATTGGAAAACTTGAAGAGGAATTAGTAGGTTTATTTGATGATGTTGTTCTAGTAAATAGAATAAAAGAAGAATTTACAATTGATAAGGCTAAGGTACCTTTTACAAGCATAAATATTTATAAAAAAGATAATACTAAAATCACAGAAAGCATTATTTCTAGTGATTATGCAGATGTCTTTATCAAAAAATTACCAAGTGATATAGATTTTATCTACAACAAACCAGGAGTGGATAGGCTAGATACCAATAACAATTTTAGGTATGAATCTCCAAAAGAATATGAATTTTTATCAACAATCAGAAATTTTTTTGCAAATGCTATCGAGGTTTCCTTATATATAAGTGAAAAAGATGAAATTGCAGCAAGCTTAAAGATGGAAGAGCTTAGAGGCTATTTATTATCTATGATAGATTTTTATGTAAAAGAAAAGTACGTCTATACCATGGATAAGGGCTATGACGGGCAAAAATTAAAAAGTACCCTAGACCTAGATACAAAGGAAAATTTTCTTTTGACTTACCATCATGAAGATTTGATGGATATTTATAATTCACTTTTTAAGGCTTGTGTTTTATTTAGAAAACTAGCCATGCAAATGTGTCAAAGTCTAGGCTATGCTTATCCAAAAGAAATAGATGTAGAAAGCCTAAAGATTTTAAGAAGAAATTACAAAAAACTTGAGTCTTTCTTAAGTTAGGGGTATTTATGAAAAATAAAAAAATCTTATCCTTGATTTTATCATTAATCCTAATTCTAGTTCCATTGCCTGCTTTTGCAGCCAATCAAAATAAAATTGTAGGCCTAGATGATAATGTAAAAAGCTACATTATAGGTAATGAAAAAACAGGGGATATTTATTACGAAAAAAATGCTGATGAATCACTTCCAATGGCTTCACTAAGCAAATTAATGACCTATCTACTTACCAAAGAAGCTATTGATGAGGGTAAAATCTCCCTAGACCAAGAAGTGATAGCAAGCGAAGAAGCTGCCAAATTTAATAGTTGGGAATATTCTGCCCTAGGCTTAGAAGAAGGCGAAACTTACACAGTTGAAGAACTTTTAGAAGGCCTAATTGTAGCTTCTGGCAATGACTGTGCATACCAACTTGCACTTACTGTTGATGACTCTGAGACAGAATTTGCTAGAAATATGACAATGAAGGCTTCAGAGCTAGGTCTAAATAGTCAAATATATTACAATGCCAGTGGGGTAGACACTGAAGACGGCCAAGAAAATTCATCTTCAGCCAGGGATTTATTTAAGCTAACCCAACATATAATAGAAAAATATCCAGAAATATTGGAATATGGAAGTGTCCGTGAAATTGTAGATCCAAGACGCAATATAAATGTAGAATCTACAGTCCCTTTAATCGGCGAAATTGATGGAGTAGATGGGCTAAAAACCGGAACAACTGACCAAGCGGGAGCTTGTTTGATTTCTACAACCGATATGAAAAAGCTAGATAGCAAAGATGATTTTAGAACCATCGGAGTTGTAATGGGAGCCGATCAAAAAGATACTAGAAATAGTGTAATGAGCGATTTGATTTACTATGTAAGTCGCTATTACAATCTTGAAAGTGTTCTTGATCAAAATGTTGCGGTAGATTCTATAAAAACAAATACAGCAACCCAAGGTTATGTAGATGTCTTTCCAAGTAAAAATGTAAATATAATTATAGAAGATGGAAAAAAAGCATCCGTAAAATATGATTTGAAAGATAAAATAAAAGCTCCACTTAAGGCTGGAGAAGTCCTTGGTGAGGCTTATGTGACATATGAGGATGAAGAATACAAAGTGCCTCTGGTTTCAAAAAATGATTTGAAAGAAGCGTCATTATTTGCTAAAATTATAAGATCAAGTGAAGATGCTGCTGACTTTCTTCTAAAGGTATTGATTGCAAGGTAATAAGCCCGTGCGGCTTAGGGAGCACCATCGCCCAATAGGCGATGAGAAACCGCAGAGCAAAGCTCGAGGACCTTTCAACTTTATTTTATAATTAACAATATCGGGATTTTAGCCCGACTTCTCATACAGATCGGGGACTTTTTCCTCGGCCGCTGTGCTTCCTTTACTAGTTTCGTGCTTATGGCACGAAGCTTATTGGAAGCCATCCATGCTTTTGTTTCAGTAGCTCAGCTGGATAGAGCACCGCCCTCCTAAGGCGGGTGTCGGAGGTTCGAATCCTCTCTGGAACACCATAAAACCGATTGGATTGTTTAGATTCCAATGTGATTAATTTTCATGTGGGTAATATGTGGGTAATCTTACATATTATCTGCTTTTTTATTGTTTTTTTGTAATTCTGCATAGATGAAATCAACCATATCTTCGATAAAAGATATTGCGTAATCTAAATCAATCACAGCTTGTGGAATCCACCTATTATGCCTTCACCATAGCTTTCATCATTTCATGTCACATCGTAGGCGAATATATAGTATCCATGTAACGCAATGTAGTTGATACAATCCATATAAAATTGTGACCGCCGCCAAATCCATGTGCAACAATAATGTTTCCTTGTTGCTTGCTCCTACACTGTATAATTTTCTAGCCAATATCTGTCCCATACCTGAAGGAAACTTATATTTTGTGCAATGAAGCCTTTCAAAGTCTTCAACGTTAAATACCAGTGGCTTAAAACTTTGAAATCGCCTATTGATTTTATGATAGTATATCATTGTTGAAAAAGCCTACAAAGCAATTACGATTAGTACAAGGATAGCAATTGCAGTTATTCCTTTTGTTTTTTTATACTCGTAATTAAGCTTTACACTCTTTCTTTCCTATATTATATATTTACATGAACTACTAGCTTTTATACTCACTCTGTTGTAGTAAACTACCATGTTTTTTTGTCATTTAGCTTCCATAGATAGTGGCAGTAGAACACGGCAGTGATGATCGTAGTAATTATAAAAAACCAATTCATTTTTGCATTCTCAATAGCATATATGGAGCTGGCGTTGATAAAACCATGTGCAATTATACATGGCCATATGCTCTTACACTTATAGGATACCATAGTAAAGATAAATCCCCATGCTATAGCAAAGAGAATCTGAATTATGGTATCAACTCCGGCTTGACCGGTGAATAGATTTAGTATGTGTCCTATACCAAATGTTATAGAAATTACAATAATCGATTCTTTTACACCACTCTTTGCTAGCATGGCTTTAAACAAAAGACCTCGGAAAATCACTTCTTCAATATAGGCAAACAAAATCATGGAAATAGTCGCCCATACTTGAGCAAGACCGCCATGTGGTAGAGCTAATCCACCCCACAAATTTCCCGTCATAAGAATCCACATCGGGATAAAGTAAATGTATCTTTTGCAATCTTTCGGAAAAGCATGAAGTCCATATTTTTCTGTCAACTTGTGTTTTTGAATCCACAAACTGATAGTCATTGCCATAACAATTAGAGAAAGAGTCATGAAAATACTTTCATCACCAAATTGTCCTCTAAGCGGTGTCATAATCACACAATAGATTCCAACCCAAACTAGGGCAAAAGCTAGTTCATTTTTTTGATATAATTTATACATAAAATTACCCACCCTTTAAAAATTTCACTGAATATCTTGTCTTTTTAGATGTATCTTTCAGACAGCATATTTTTCAAATTACTCATAAATCCACTTATACTTTTTAAATATTAAATGTAATAAATCAAAAAAATAATTTGATTTAGACACCATAAGTCCCTGACTTGTATCTTTCATAATATATAGCTCTTTTTTTGGAGCATTAATTTTATTATAATACTCTTCTGCCAACTTATAATTAACCTGATAATCCATATCGCCAATAATATTTACATTTTGTACTTGATATGTATATTTTCCTTTTAAAGAAAACGTTTTAAATTTATTTGATTTGTAAAAATCCAAATAAATATTAATATTTCTATCAAAATAATGAACCCAATATTTTAATTAATAGTTTGGATTAAACAATAGCGTTGTATCCAAAAAAATAATCCGACCCATCTTTCATCATCAAATATCCGAATTTATCTACAAAGAGAATTTTTTGCCTTTATTGAGTCTAAGCTAATTTTTTCTCGATTAATCTAGTTTACAAGATTTATCGATTCTCGGTCTCCACTAGCTCACTTTAAAGCTTCATTTTTGAAAGCTAATTCATTTTCTATAATATCAACAATCTGACATACTCCTATAAAAAGATTATAATCACCAGGATATTCTTAAACAAGATTTGCCCCTTAATTGCCTGTAGAATCTCCGCCATTTTATCACCGCTTTCGATATGGAACAATTTCCTTGCCTATCTCGGAATTACAATCTGTCCTTTAGTATCAATTTTTGCAGTCCAGGCATAAAACCCCTGTTCGTTTTTCTCAGTTTTATTCTCATATTCCAAGTTGGTATGACTCTGTTTGCTATTTTTTATATCTTTATCTCCTTGACATTCGGTATTTTTTGTTATCCATTTCATACTTATTATATCATTCATCATTTCCTATTAAAGTAAAAATTATGTAAATATCAACACGACAATGTAGCAGCAATTTCATATGCTTTCTATTTTTAAAGTATTTTTACAAAAAATCACCCCGCCATTTCCTGACGAGGTGCTCTATCCTAATATATTCATTTTATCTATAGCTTTCTAATGCAAGTTCTGATTTTAATTCCACTCTCCGGTGGTCAGAACTGTTTTCTAACGATATGAAAATAGGATTATGATGATGCTCATTTTCTTGACAAGACCATCAATCCCCATTTTTTATTTCAAGGCTTTTCTATACAGTTTAATTCTTCACTCTTGACATCAATAATACCGCCTCAACATGGATGAGTATCTAATAGAGGAGGTAGAAACTTAGGTTAGAAAGCAGAAGATGATAGAAAATGAGGCTCTTAATCACTATTGTTGTCGTTAGGGATATGTTAGTAATGATAGATGTAACTGTGTATTTTTTGAATTACACTAAAAATTGGACTAAGCTACGGGTTTGTTTTTTTGTGATTTATATTGGTCCTAGGTATAAAGTGCTTGGCTGAGCTATTTAAAATCACTTATAGGGCGTTTTGAAAATCATTGACTTGTTTGCAGGATGTTGTGGTATTTTTTGCTTTATTTTTCTGGAATGGTTTAGTTTTAGTAAGAAAACAATAAGGATATACCATAATTGATAAAATATAAATGAATTGAAAGATAGTGCGTTGAAGTTTGTGACTAATTATGTTGATTTTGAAGATATTGAAACGGGCTCCAGCTGTCTATCTGGAAAACCATTTATCATAATTTTAAAATATCTTTTTTTAAAGATGTTTTTTTGTATATATTTAAGGATTTTATATGACTGAGATTTTGAAAAAAGACTTTTCTGATGATGATTATTTTTTTATGAAAGAGGCTCTTTATGAGGCACGAATAGCTAGATTTGTGGAGGAAGTGCCAGTTGGTTGTGTGATTGTTTATGATGGTAAGATAATTGGACGTGGCCACAATTTTACATTTAAAGGTAAGTCTGGGATTTTGCACGCTGAAATGATAGCTATAAAAGAAGCTAATAAATATTTTGATGATTTCAGACTTGAAAATACTACCATGTATGTCACTATGGAACCTTGTTCTATGTGTGCTGGAGCAATTATAAATTCTCGAATAGCTAGACTTGTAATAGGAATTCCTGATCACAAAAGAGGTGCTTGTGGGTCAAATACAAACATTACCGGAGATAGGTCGCAATTACATTTTTTAGATGCCGAGTTTGGTTTGCTAGCAAATGAATGTCTTTTTGAACTTCAAAGTTTTTTTAAAATGCTAAGGGCTAGAAGTAAGGAAAAGAAGCTGGCCTTAAAAGAACAAGAAAACAAATAATTCTATGACTTCCTTAGTATGGAAGTCTTTTTTATCTCAAAAATTGAATGTTTTATAGTATAATTAATTTAGAAGTTAAATTAAGGAGAGTGTAATGAAAATTTCTTTAGTTAATCCATTAGAAGTAGATGAAAAAATAATTCAAAACCATAAAGAAAAATTAGAAGAAATGGGACATGAATTCATATTTTATGATAATAATGCAAAAGATGATGATGAGCTTATTGAAAGACTTAAAGATACTGATATTGCAATTGTAACTAATAAACCACTATCAGCAGAAGTCATTGATGCAGCAGAAAATCTAAAATTAATTGATGTTGCTTTTACCGGTGTAGATCACATAGACTTAGATGCTGTCAAAGAAAATGAAATTACCCTTTTAAATGCTAGTGGATATTCTGATGATTCTGTAGCAGAACTTGTAATTGGTCTAACAATTGCAGTTATGAGAAAATTTAATGAAAACAATGCAAATATTTTTGAAGGTCAAAATAACAATTTGATGGGAGAAACCATCCAAGGCAAAAAGTTTGGGATAATTGGAACTGGAAATATTGGTACAAAATTAATCGGTATTTTGCTAGCCTTTGGCTGCGAGGTCCTTGCTTATTCTAGAACTGAAAAAGAAGATATAAAAAATCTTGGTGTGACCTATGTGGACTTGGATACACTTTTAAAAGAATCTGATGTAATTTCCCTACACATTCCTAACAATAATGAGACCAAAAATTTCCTAGGCAAAGAAGAATTAGATAAAATGAAAGAAAATGCAATTCTTATAAATTGTGCTAGAGGACCAGTAGTGGACAATGATTACTTAGCAAAACTTTTAAATGAAGATAAAATCCGTGCTGGAATTGACGTCTTTGATATGGAACCACCACTTCCAGAAGATTATCCATTAAGAAATGCAAATAATGTTGTACTTACAAACCACGTTGGTTTTTATACAAGAGAAGCTATGGCTAATCGTGCTGAGATAGTATTTAACAATATTTATGAGTATTTAGATGGAAATATAATTAATGAGATAAAACTATGACAGACATTAAAGTTATTGCAGTAGCGGGTGGATCAGCATCTGGAAAATCATCAATTGTCAGACAGATAGATGAATATTTTAAAGATGATTTGATAGTTATCGGCCATGATAATTACTACAAGGCCCATGATGATATTTCTTTTGAAGAAAGGGCAAAGCTCAATTACGATTATCCTGGTGCATTTGATAATGATTTGTTTCATGAACACTTACTCAGGCTACAAAAAGGCCAATCAATTGAAATGCCTACCTATGATTACACAATACACACTAGAAGCGATAAAACTATAACAATCAATCCGACAAAAATTATCCTAATTGAAGGAATTTTAGTTTTAGAAAACAAAAAAATTAGAAATATAACAGACACAAAAGTTTTTATAGATGCTGATAGCGATGTCAGACTGCAAAGAAGGATTTTAAGAGATACAAAAGAACGCGGTAGATCTCTTGATTCTGTTTTGGAACAATTTATAAAACAAGTAAAGCCAATGCATGAAAAATATGTTGAGCCTACCAAAAAATATGCGGATATTATCATCCCTAGAGGGGCAAAAAACACAAAAGGAATTGAAATCTTACTAAGACACATTACTGACATGATTGAGGATAATTAAAAACAATGCAAATAAATATTATTGAAACAGACCATGAGCAAATCGAAAATTATATTAATGGTCATGCCAGCAATGGTCATGAAATATTTGGACCCATCCCTTATGAAGATGGATATATATTTAGAGTCTACGCTCCAAACGCAGACCAAATGTTTATAAAAGGTGATTTTACAAATTGGGAAAATCATCAGATGAGCAAAAATCCAGAATATGGATATTTTTATATATTCGAAAATGCAAAAATTGGGGATTTTTATAAGTTAATTGTCGTTAAAGATGGCAATTGGGTAGAGCATACAGATCCATTTGCAAGAGCTATGGACCATGAGGGAGACTTTGCTTCATTAATTGTAGATGAAAATTATGATTTTAATGACGATGAATTTGTAAAAAATCGCAGCAAAAATTTTGACAAGCCAATGAATATATATGAAATACATATTGGTTCTTGGTTAAGATATGGGCAAAATGTTAATTTTTTAGATATAGTAGATAAATTAATTGCTCATGTTAAAGAAATGAACTATACCCATGTAGAAATCATGCCGGTTACAGAATATCCATTTTATCCTTCTTGGGGCTACCAATCTACAGGTTTTTTTGCAACAAGCTCTCGCTATGGAAGGCCAGAAGATTTTAAAAAATTTGTAGACCTCTTGCATCAAAATGGCATTGGAGTCATCCTAGATTTGGTGGCAGTTCATTTTGCAAATGATTATTATGGACTAAAAACTTTTGATGGGACGCATTTGTACGAATCTCCTTATGAGGGGCTTACTTATTCTGAGTGGGGATCAATTAATTTTGACTACTCTAAAGGCCATGTAAGAAGTTTTATGAAATCAAGCTTTGCCTATCGGATAGAAAAATTTCACCTAGATGGCATAAGGGTGGATGCTGTTTCATATATGATTTATTATAACGGAAATGAAAATCGTGGAGTCCATGAGGATAATATAAAATTTATCAGTGATTTAAATAAGACACTGGCAAAAAAATATCCAAATGTAATGTTGATTGCAGAAGATTCTTCATCATATCCTCTTGTGACAAATAAAAATTCTGATCAGGGTTTAGGTTTTGATTACAAATGGGACATGGGTTGGATGAATGATACTATAAAATATTTTGAAGTTGACTCTTTTAATAGGTCCATGTATCATAATAAAATAACATTTTCGATGTTTTATTTCTATAATGAGAGATTTTTGTTACCCCTAAGTCATGATGAAGTAGTCCATCTTAAAAAGCCAATGATTAATAAAATGAATGGGGACTATGAAAATAGATTTAAACAATTAAAAGTTTTAAATACTTATCAAATGACCCATCCTGGCAAAAAATTAAAT
This sequence comes from Anaerococcus martiniensis, assembly GCF_043187485.1. Lineage (GTDB taxonomy): Bacteria > Bacillota > Clostridia > Tissierellales > Peptoniphilaceae > Anaerococcus > Anaerococcus martiniensis. The sequence goes on along the minus strand of NZ_CP171106.1, from coordinate 343,124 downwards.
TTTATGGGCAATGAAATAGCCACTTTTGACGAGTGGAATGAAAATGAATCTATTAATTGGGATATAAAAAATTATCCAGTCCACGATGATTTTAATAGATTTATCAAAGATTTAAATTATATTTATAAAAATAATTCTGCTTTTTTTGCAAATGACTATGATGAAAAAGGATTTGAATGGATAATTGTAGATGATGCAAAAACTTCAGTTTTTGCCTATGAGAGAAGAGCAGATAATTCTAGATTTTTAGTTGTTTTAAATATGGCAAATATGTATCATTGGGGATATGAATTTGCCTATGATGAAGATTTGATATTTATTGAAAGAATAAATTCATTTAATCCTAATTATGGTGGTGCAAAGAATGATTATAGAAAAATTGAAATTAGAAAGGGAGAAGTTTTAAGGCTAGAGCTTTGGGAATATGAGGCGGCGGTCTTTGAAATATTAAAAAAATGAAAAAACCAATTAATTTATCTTGGTTGGTAGAAAAATGGACATTGCTAGATGAGGATTCTTATCTAAAAGCTATGTGGTTAAATACAGAAAGTTTAGACATTATCCGCATCAACCAAGGACAAACAGAAGAAGATATTATAAAAGATTATGTTGATATTGAAAATGATATAGAACATTACGTTTTAATGCCAAGTCGTGATGAATTTGATAGGGCAAATATTCGTGAAGCATTTTTAGAAACCCTAGATAGATTTCAAAAAGATCAATTTATAGACCAATATGACGGATTTTCACCAAGTGAAGAGTTTTTGGATACAGTTTATGCCCTAGGACTTGAGGATAGCTATTACGATTTTAGATCAAAAGCTGCGGGAAATATTTTATTATACTGGGCAGATGATGAAGGCATTCAAATAAAAAAAGATATGGAGACAATAAATATAAATAAATTATGAGTTACAAAAAGATTTTAATGGCCCTGGCAATTGCAGTTAGCTTAACTTCTTGCAATGGTGAAAACCAGGCAGAGCAAGCAAGTCAGACTGCTACAAAAGAAGAAAGTACTGTAAATAATACAGACTTACAAAAATATAATTCAGTTTTCTATGATTATTTTGATACAGTGACAGAATTTTTAGCATATGCAAAAGATGAAGAAGAATTTGAAAAATACAAGAATATACTAGAGGATGAACTATCTAAATACCACAAATTCTTTAACACATACGATGATTTTGAAGGTGTGAATAACGTAAAAACCATAAATGAAAATGCAGGAAAAGAGCCAGTAGAAGTAGATCCAGCTATTATTGAACTATTAGATTATAGTAAAGAAATTTATGACTATACTGATGGAAAAATAAATATGGCTTTAGGAAATTTAATAAGCCTATGGCATGATTATAGGGAAGAAGGCCTTGCTGATGAAGCAAATGCAAAAATTCCTAGTGAAGAAGAATTAAAAGAAGCTGCCAGCCACAGTGATATAAATAAAATTGAAATCGACCATGAAAAAAATACTGTGTATATAACAGATTCAAATGTTCAAATCGATGTTGGAGCTGAGGGTAAGGGCTATGCAATCAAAAAAATTGAAGAAAAATTAAGGGAAGCTGGTTTAGAACACGGTATACTTTCAATTGGTGGTGATGATGTACTTATAGGTAAGAATCCAGATAGAGAAGATGGCCTATGGAGAATAGCCATCCAAAACCCGGATTTAAAATCTAAAAATCCTTATGTAAGCGTTATTGGCCTTGAAGATACCACAGTAGTAACTAGTGGTGACTATCAAAGATTTTACAAAGTCGATGGAGAAGTTTACCATCACATCATAGATCCAGACACAAACTATCCATCAAAATATTTTAAATCAGTATCAGTGATACATCCTGATATAGCATTATCAGATGCCCTAAGCACTTATTTATTTACAGTAGATTTTGAAACCGGTTTGAAAGTTGCTGAAGAATATGGAGCAGATGTACTTTGGATAGATTATGAAGATAACCATTACATGACAGAAGGCTACGGAAAATTAGAACAAAAATCGGAAAAATAAAACTTCCGATTTTTTTATTTTTATAATTTAATCTGTTATAATTAAAATAGCAAATGGAGGAGTTATGAAGAAGATAGCCTTTGATAATGAAAAATACATAAAATCTCAATCTGAAAAAATATTGGAACGTATAAGCCACTTTGATAAATTATATCTAGAATTTGGCGGCAAACTTTTTGATGATGCCCACGCTTCAAGGGTATTGCCAGGATTTTTGCCAGATAGTAAGCTAAGAATGTTAGATAGCATCAAGGAAAAGGCAGAAATAATAATTACAATAAATGCCAACGACATAGAAAATAACAAAATTAGGGGAGATAATGATATTTCCTATGACACAGAATCTATAAGACTAAAACAAGCCTTCGAACAAAAGGGATTTTTAGTAAATAGTATCGTAATCACCCAATTTTCCCACCAAGAAAGGGCTATAAGATTTGAAAAATATTTGGACAATCTAAATATAAATCATTACAGGACTTATAATATAAACGGTTATCCAAATGACATCGATCACATACTTTCACAAGATGGTTTTGGCAAAAATGATTATATAAAAACAAGCAGGCCATTGGTTGTTGTTACAGGGCCAGGTCCGGGATCTGGAAAAATGGCAACCTGTCTTTCACAAATGTACTTAGACCACAATAAAGGTCAAAGATCTTCCTATGCCAAATTTGAAACATTTCCGATTTGGAACTTAGGTTTAATGCATCCAGTAAACATGGCTTATGAAGCTGCTACTGCAAATTTAAATGATGTAAATATGATAGATCCCTACCATTTAGAAGCCTATGGTACATTGGCGGTAAATTATAACCGAGATGTTGAAGCGTTTCCAGTTTTAAAAAGAATGCTTGAAAAAATAATGGGAGAGGCTCCATACAAATCGCCAACTGATATGGGTGTAAATATGGTTGGATTTTGCATAACAGATGAAGATGCAGCAATAGAAGCCAGCAAGGAAGAAATAATACGTCGTTATTATAACGCCTTGGTAGATTTCAGATTTGCCAAAGAATCCTACACCTCTATAGAAAAAATCCAAAACCTAATGAGTAATTTGGATATAAAGGCAGAAGATAGAAAAGTTGCCTTAGCTGCCAGAGAAAAAAGAGAAAGAACTGGCAAAGAATCATTTGCAATAGAAATGGACGATGGGCAAATAATTACAGGCAAAAAATCAGATCTATTCTCAGCTCCAGCTGCTGCTATTTTAAATACCTTAAAAAAACTTGGAAAAATAGATGATGAAATACTTTTACTGAGTCCTCATATTATAGAGCCAGTTTCAAATCTAAAAACAAAAGCACTTGGAGAAATAGAGCCATCCCTATCTATAAATGAAATGCTAATTGCCCTTGCAATCTCAGCAACAACAAATCCACTGACCCATATGGCCATGGAAGAGATTAAAAATTTAAAAAATTTAGATGCCCACTCCACAGTCATTTTAAATGACAGTGAAAAAAGCGAACTTCGCAAACTAGGTTTTAACTTTACCCAAGATGCAGTTTTTGGGGATGATAGCGGATATTAAAAAAAAGAAAGACTTTTAGATTTTCTAAAAGTCTTTTAATTATTTGTGTCATCGTATTCGATATAGTTAAAATATTTTTCTAACTCATTTAAATCTTCATTTTGATAAACTTCTACCATTTCATCACTCATTGAATTTACAACGTCAATTACAAATTTTCTTAGACTAGTTTGACCAAACATATGGTTTGAGAAAGTTTCTTTAGCAATCCTAGCTGATTTTGTATTTAAAATTCTTTTTGCAAGGTCCACGCCTGTCAAATCTTTTTTCTTGGTTAGGTATCTTGAGAAAAAGTCTAATAAATCTCTTAGATTGTTTACTCTTTTTATTAAGAATCTGTAGGCAAGACCTGATGTAAAACCTTCGGTTTGGATTAAATCCCTAAAGAATTTTTCCTTGCTTCCATCTTTTTCAAGCTTAATAGAGCTTGTAAATGTATCAAATATTTCGTTTATTTCATCCCCACAATATTCTATAACAATATTTATTAAATTGTAATTAGGATTATTTAAATTCTCAATCATTCTTGAAACATAAGCAGGGCGTTCGTCTTCTCCCAAAGGCCTATATTGATAAATGTAGTTGGCAAAATCATAAAAAGTATTACCCTCTTCATCAATTGGCATTTGCCAAGCCTTATTAATTATCCTATCCCAATAGTTTACAATTTTATAAGGGATTAAAATTTTATCCTCAATTTGGTCAAAAATAACATCAATAGCTTCTTCAATATTTGTAGCCTTAATATGCAATAAATTTTTTATAGACCTAATTTGAAATTCGTATTCGTGGTCAATTTTTGCAATATCAACATTTCCAACATATTTTTTAGAAATAGGGAAGTATTTATAAATCATTGGAAAAACAATTTTATTCATATACCCATGCTCAGGAACATCCTCATTAAGATAAACACTTGCTTTTTCTATGAGTAGGGGTTGGAGATTTATGTGGGCATATTTTGGGTTGTTGGCCTGAATTCTAATGTAATTATGGAGTACATCTCTAAGTGAAAGTTGTTTTTCAATTGTATAGTTAATTGCATCATTTACAACTTCTATTTCATTAGCCAAGTTTCTGTAGGTAAATTGTTTTATCAGCTCAGTTTTTATATATACTTCAAAGCCACTGTTTTCTTCTAATTTATTGATTATTTTTATATGCCTAATTGGCAGAGGATAGGTAACCGTAGATCCTGTCTGCACATCATAAATTTCATTGCCCATTTCTGAAACGTATTTTGCTGTACCGTTTTCGTGCAAGTGGCCTGTAAAGACAAATTTTACACCATTATCAGCCAAAACTTCGATTGGGGTTTTGTTATTTATCCTTGGATCATCGTCAATAAATTTTGTTCTCCATTCTTTTATTATAAATGGTGAGAAAACTAATTCTTGATTTCTAAAGTTTGGCATAAGGGCATGGTGGGCCATAACAAAAACCATGTCATTACGTTTTTTGGCATCTTCTATTTTTTCAACTGTCCATTTCATTTGCTCAAGAATTAATGATCCCGGAACATTTTCTCTTCCATCTCTGTGAGATTGTTCAGTATCTGCAGAATAAATTGATGAGTCTAAGCATATTATTGTAAGACCACTATTATTTATCTGGCTAGGTATCCTTGATACATATGAAAAATATCCGTGGGCATAATATTGGTATTTTTCTTCTCTGTCATATTCTTTATTGACCCTAGCTAAATAATTTTTAAAAATCTCAGAATCCTTGTACATTTCAAGGACATAGGGATTTTCATAAATAAAAGAATAAAGCTCATAGAACTCTTTTGGTGTAGTGTTTTTGGTTTTTTTTGCATTTTTAAAATCGTAGGACCTGTGATTATTTAAATCATGATTGCCAGGAATCATAAAAACTTCGCGGCCTTCTTCGGAGTTTTTCCAATCACAAAGATATTTTTTTACAATTTCGTGTGATTTATATTCACCATCTTTTACTAAATCTCCTGGCAAAAAAAGAAACTGGCTACTTACTTTATCAACCATTGATAAGGCTTGGTCCATCAAGGCTTCACTTTCTACCAAAAGTTTTCTGTCTATTTTGATTTCTTTTTCGAAATCTTCAGTATCTGCTATCAAATCATAAGCAAGCACATGGGGATCGCTGATGATTGATATATCAAATTCGTCAAATTTTTGTAAATTCATCTTTACCTCTTAAAAACTTTGTCATAAATAATATACCAGCAAATGAAATTCTTTAAACAAAATATAAGGGAAAGTGTTTTTATAAATTTATTAGCTCATAAAAATATTACAAAAAAATATTGACATATATTTTTAGGGTGGTATATTTATCCTACATGAATAACTAGGAAAAGAAGAGTACATATTTATTTTCAAGTACAGAGAGATTTGTTAGCTGAGAAAAATCCTTGAAGAACTTATGGAAGTGCATCTTTGAGTTTCATACCGAAAGTAAAGTAGGCTATGACGTTTGTGCCCGTTAAGCACATTAAGGTTTTAAGATTTTCTTAAAATAAATTAAGGTGGAACCACGATAACCTCGTCCTTTTTTGGGCGGGGATTTTTTATGTTCATGTAATATGTTTAAGAAAGGAATAAGTGTACTGAAAAAAATTGTTTTTCTATCACTAGGCTTGGCCATGAGTATAAGCCTTTCTGCCTGTAGTAGCACTGATGCAGGTACAAATCAAAAGGTTAATGAAAATAGCAAGCAAGAAGAAGTTTTAGTCGATGATTTACAAAAAGTTGACTTTATGGATAAAGATTTTGACATGTCACAAATAGAACAACGTAGTTGTTGCGATGAATAAATAGGGAGTTTTTAATTATGAAAAAAAATAAATTATTAGCAGTACTTTTATTAGGTGGACTTACTTTTGCAGGATGTGGAAATCAAGATGCAAATCAAACACAAACTCAAACACAGAATGAAAGTGTAGAAGAAAAAGAAGAAAATACAAATGTAGCTAAGGCAGCAAGTCTTGAAGAAGAACCAAGATATGGTACACCAGTTAAAATTGGTTTTGATGGTGACTTATGTATAGCTGGTCAAAACTTAGCAGAAATAAATGGTTATTTCAAAGAAGCTGGAGTAGATGTTGAGTTTGTTAACACAAAAAGTGGTAAAGATGCTCTAAGTAGTGGACAACTTGATGCTATGACAGGAGAATTTGGTGGCTTATTAGTACCAGCAACAAAGGGATTAAAATATGTATTCTCAACAGCATCACATTCAGGATGTAAATCACTATATGTCCTAAAAGATAGCGAATACCAAAATACTTCAGACCTAGTTAAAAAATCTGTAGCAGTAACAAATGGTATTGGAAATAGTGGACACAACACACTTTTAAGATTTTTAATCCACGATGATGTAAATCCAGATGCTATCAACATCAAACCTGTTGATAGCGCTGCAGTTATCCAATCACTAGAAAGTGGCGAAATTCAAGGTGCAGTTCTTGATGATCAATTTGCTCAAGAATTCTTACAAAGAGATATTATCAGACCAATCAGATCACTTACAAGTGATGAAGACTTTGGTAAAGAAGTTTGCTGTGTAACTGCATTTAACAAAGAATTCGTAGATAATAACCCAATGATTGCAGAATTAGTAGCAGAAGCAATTGAAAAAGGTAACCAATACGCAGCAGAAAATCCAGAAGATGCAATAAAAGTTTTACAAGATAAAAACTTAGCAGAAGGTGATCCCGAAGTAGCAGCTGATTTATTAAAAGCATATGACTACACACTAACAAACAAAGATGGGGAAGAAACACTTAGAACATACTTTGATGACTACAAAAAATTAAAACTAATCCCAGATAACAAAACAACAGATGAATTAATGGAAGAATTCTGGAGACCATTAGGTAATGGAGAAGTAGAAGTAGTTAGAAAATAGTTAAGGAGAAAAAATGGCAATTAATAATGAAAAACCGACTGCCGAAATAAATAAAAGACCAAACTCCACTAGAAACTTAACCCGTGATGAACTTATAAAACTGGAATCTAAACCAAGAAATAAAAACAAAGAGCGTTTTAAATTGATATTACCAATAATTGCAGGTTTTCTTGCAATTTTGGAATATTTCTTTATGCCAGATTACGATCCTTCAGTAGTAAAAACAAATCTTTACCCAGAATTTTTGGCAATCCTACTTGCAATATATATAATCGCCTTACTAATAGGATTAAAAAATGAAAAAGTAAGAGATAGGCTCTTATACAAATCAAACTTTTATACTTTTGTATTTGTAGTATTAATCTTATATGATATTGCAACTCTTAAAACAGGAAAATTAGACTTGCCATATTTCCCATGGCTTGATATGATTTTTAATTCGATGAAAGAAGATACAAGCTTCTTGGCAGATTCTGTATTTAGTTCCTTAAAACTACTATTCACAGGTTATATAATAGGAGCAATACTTGGAATAATTACAGGTATTTTGGCAGGATACTTTGAAAAAGTAAATTACTGGGTAGATCCCTTCTTAAAACTTTTGGGACCAATTCCTACTACCACTTGGCTACCAGTTGTAATGGTTCTTGCAATCAACCTTTTCCAAGGAGCGGTATTTATAATTGCCCTTGGAGTTTGGTTTTCAACAACTCTAGCAACTATAACAGGTATTAGAAATGTAGAGCCATCTTATTATGAGGCAGCACAAACTCTAGGAGCGACAAATTCGGAACTGGTTCGTAGAATTGCAATAAAATCAGCAACTCCAAATATTTTCCAAGGGTTAATTGCAGGTATGAGTGCAGCTTGTAATGCGTTAATCGTAGCCGAAATGCTGGGAGTAGAAAGTGGACTTGGTTGGTATATTACTTGGAAATCCTCATGGGCTGATTATTCAGCAATGTATGGTGCGATTATTTTACTAGCCCTAACATTTATCCTTGTAAATATAATTATCAAAAAAATAAGCAATAGGGCTTTAAAATGGAAAGTTGGTGGTGTAAGATGAGTAAGTTAGAATTTAATAATGTATCAAAATCTTTTATAAGATCAGATAGTAATAGCATCACAAACGCCCTAGATGACATAAATTTTGAAATCCGTGATGGTGAATTTGTAAGTATAGTTGGGCCTTCTGGTTGTGGTAAATCTACTATTTTAAGATTGATAGCAGGATTAATTTTCCCAACCACAGGAGAAATATTATTAGATGATAAGGAAATTGTAGGTCCTTCTAGCGAGAGAGGAATGGTATTTCAAAAATCAACCCTATTTCCTTGGCTGACAGTGGGTGAGAATGTAGGATTTTCTGGAGAATTAAAAAATAAAGAAAAGATAAGCCAAGAAACAATTGAAAATATGTTAAACAAGGTTGGGCTATTGGATTTTAAAAATTCATATCCATCAAACCTATCAGGTGGTATGGCTCAAAGGGTTTCCTTAATTAGAACTTTAATAAATAAACCTGAAGTTCTATTGCTAGATGAGCCACTTGGAGCCTTAGATGCCTTTACCAGAATGAATATGCAAGATGAAATTCTAAAATTATGGAATGAAGAAAAAAATATGACAATTATGGTAACCCATGATGTTGACGAAGCAGTTTATATGTCAACAAAAGTTATTGTCATGGAACCTCGCCCAGGCAGGGTTAAAAAAATAGTTCCAATTGATTTAGAATATCCTAGAAAAAGAACTAGCAAGGAATTTACTGATTATAGAAATGAATTGTTAGAAACACTTGATATATAATAGAAAAAAGTGCTAATTATTAATTTAATTAGTGCTTTTTATATTGTAAAATTTATCTAAATATAATTTATAGGCCAGGTCTTAAAAATTGATACTTGGCAAGGAAGAAGTAAAATATATAAATCAAATTGTTCGATTTGAACCTTTGTGCTAAAATTAAGTGAAAGGAATTTTATGGACATTAGTAAAAATATAAATAAGATAGTCAATATTTTATTTTACATATGCCTAGTCAGTATTTTAACTATCACAGCAGGAGATAGTTTTTTATTGCTTGCTAGCATACCAATTATTTTTTCTGCTATTGGTCTAGATAAGGGAATTGGTGAATTTTTAATAGTTTTTGCCAGTTCGTTTTTAATTGGGCTAATATTTGGAGATTTTAAACAAAATATCTTGTTTTTTATCCCGATTTTACTTTTATCTTTAATACAAATAGGATTAGTAAAATCAAATTTATCTGATAAAGATCAGATATTCATAAACTTTGCCCTAGCAAGCTTGTTATTTATTGGAATATATAAATATCAGATGATTAACGAAAATATAACTATCACAGATATGGCAAACGAAATGAAGGAAGTTTTTTCTACAAATCTAGAATATGATATTCCAGAAAATATTTATGAACTGTCTTTTGCCCTTTATCCATCTATTTTGTCAGGGCTTGCTATAATTTATAGTTTGTTTTCCTTAAAAATAGTTAGAAACTTTTTGGCCTACAAAAATAAAGGTGAAGATATTAAACATCTAAATAACATTAGACTTAGCAAAAAAGATTTTATTTGTCTTATTGCAATTGCTTTAGTAATCTATTTTATATTAAGCTTTGCTATAAGTGTGCCAGCAAATTATATATTTGCAAATATTATTGGTATTTTTGCCATACTTTTAATTTTAAATGGTATATTGACCTATGATTACCTAACAATGAGAAAAGCTGGGGCCTTATCCCGTAGTATGAGATGGTTTTTTATCATAATATTTTTCTATTTCTTTATGTTTATCTTTATTTTGCTAGGCATAAGTGATATATTTATTGATTTTAGGAAAAAGATAAGGAGGATAGATGAAAAATAATTCAAAGAAGGCTAATGAAAATATTTTTTATACTATGATCCTGCCAGTTATCACTTCGGTATTTGTTTTTTATTATAACCAAATAGCTGGTGCCATAGCTATTTTAGCATGTGGAGCCCTGTATTTTTATTTGCAAAACCAAAGAGATTATAATGAAAAAGCCATTCAAAGATATGTAGATGATGTACATTTAAGTTTTGATAGTATCACAAAAAACTTAGTTTTTGAGATGCCTTTTCCCATCGCAGTTTTAAATGATGGAACAAATATTAAATGGCACAATGGATATTTTAGAAATTTATTTCCTGGTGAAGATTTAGTGGGAGTTGATATTTCAAATTTAATTCCAGATTTTGAGCATATTAATTTTGAAGATAAGGAAATTATTCAACCTATCACAATCGTAATTGACGAAAAATCAATGCAATTTTATTTTTCAACAATTTTTAATGACGAATTAAAAACTACTGAAACTTTTCTATATGGCATTGATAATTCATATGATGAATCTATAAAGCAATTATTTAAGGATAAGAGACTGGTATTTTTCACAGTTTATCTTGATAATTATGAAGATTTGAGAAGCTCAACTGATTCTGTAAGTAGACCTCAGGTTCTTGGAGCTGTTGATAGAAAAATCAATGAATATTTTAATGGCCATAATGGTATTGTAAGAAAATACGAAAACGACAGGTATATGGTAATCATGGAATACCAAGATTACCAGCAAATCCATGATGATAAATTTTCTATTTTGGATGAAATTAGGGAAATAGAGGCTGGAAATACTATAAATCCAACATTATCTATTGGTGCAGGTATTTCAGGAGCAAATCCAAGTGAAATATATGGTGATTCTAGAGTTGCAATTGAGATTGCTCTTTCTCGTGGAGGAGACCAGGCAGTTGTAAAAATAGATGATAATTACGAATATTTTGGTGGAAAATCAAAGGCTACAGAAAAAACCTCAAAAGTAAAATCAAGGGTGATTTCTGGAGCGCTAAGACGAATGATAAATGCATCTACGGATGTTTATATTATGGGTCATAATAATCCAGACATGGATTCTTTTGGTTCATCCCTTGGAGTATATGAGGGTGTAAGATTTTTAGGAAAAGATGCATACATAATTTTAAATGAAGTTCCAAGACAAATTGAAAATATGTATCAAAGTACGACAGGGACTCTTGAGGAGCTTAAAGATAATATATTAACAGAAGATCAAGCCCTTGCCCGAATAAAACCTTCATCGCTTGTAGTTGTTTGTGATAATCACAGAAAAAATTCTACTGAGGCACCTAGCCTAATAGAAAGAACTGATCAAATATTTATAATAGACCACCACAGACGTGGAAATGACTATATCAAAAAAGCAACTATTTCTTATATTGAGCCTTATGCATCAAGTGCATCAGAGCTTGTTACAGAAATATTAAATTACCTTGATGAGGACTTTAAGGCAAGGACATCTATTGCAGAATCACTTCTAGCAGGAATAACTGTTGATACCAAAAATTTTGTTTACCAAACAGGTGTCCGTACCTTTGAAGCTGCAAGTATATTAAAACGCTGGGGAGCTGATTCTGTCTACATTAAACGTATGTTTAAAGATGACTTTGAAATTGTAAAATATAAGTCGGAAGTTATAGCAGATTCGAGTATAGTAAATGATATGATTGCCATAGCTCATTTTAATAGAGATATTGATGGTTCTAGCTTAATTGCAAGTCAGGCTGCTGATGATTTGCTAACTATAAAGGGTGTGAAAGCATCTTTTGTACTTACAAAAGCTAATAACAAAATTCACATTTCTGGTAGAAGCTTAGGTGATATATCGGTACAATTAATACTAGAACGTATCGGAGGGGGTGGCCACTTAACGGCGGCTGCAACCCAATTAGACATGAGCATGGAAAATGCTGAAGATATGCTAAAAAAAGCAATAAATGAATATTTAAGAGAGGAAGAAGAAAATGAAAGTAATACTAACAGATAATATTGTAAGAGTAGGTGTAAAAGGGGACTTAGTAGACGTAAAACCAGGATACTTCAGAAACTACTTAAACCCACAAGGACTAGCTGTAGAAGCTAACAAAAAGAATATGGCTGAGCTTGAAGAAATGCAAGCACAATTAAAGGCTGAAGAAGCAGAAAATAGAAAAGAAGCTGAAGAATTAAAAGAAAAAATCGAAGCACTTACAATTACTCAAAAAGTAAATGTTGGTGAAGATGGCAAACTATTCGGATCAGTAACAAACAAAGACCTTGCAGAAGCACTTGCAGAACAAGGAATCGAAATCGATAGAAAAAGAATCGAAGATGTTGAAAAAATCGACGGAGCTGGTGATTTTGAACTAAATGTTAGACTTTATCCAGAAGTAAACGCAAATCTTAAAGTAGAAGTTGTAGCTGAGGTACAATAGTGACAGAGGCAAGTAGGCCTCTTCCATACGACTTCTTAGCAGAAAAAGCCATCATCGGAAGTATTATCAAAAAAAATGAAACTTTCGATAAGGCAAATCAAATAATAAAACCTGTAGACTTTTATGATTCTAGGACACAGAGGATATATAAATCTATTGTCACAATGTTTGAAAAAGACATTAAGGTTGATGAAATAAGTTTATTATCCCAGCTTAAGAATGAAAATATATTACAAGAAGTTGGAGGGGAGGAGTTTATCACTGAGATTACCCTCTCCTCATTTTATACTCCAAATATCGATACATACGCAAAAACTGTAAAAGAAAAAGCATTGCTTAGAAGTCTAATAGGGGCAAGTGAAGATATTATGGAGCTTAGCTACAGGCAAAATGAAGATGTTAGCTCAATATTATCAATGGCTGAGGGAAAGATTTTTGATATTTCCCAAAGCAAGCTAAATGAAGGTTTGATAAAAGTAGCCGATACCCTTGATGAAACAGTTCAAGTAATCAACGAATTATCCTTAAATGATGGTGATATAACTGGAGTTGCTACAGGACTATCAACAATCGACCTTAAACTTTCAGGCCTGCAACCAGCCCAATTAATCCTACTTGCAGCCAGACCGGCCATGGGAAAAACAGCTTTAGGTTTAACTATGGCTTGGAATGCAGCCAGAGAAGGAAAATCAGTAGCTTTTTTCTCTCTAGAAATGTCCACCCTCCAGTTAAATTACAGACTTTTATCCATGGTAAGTATGATTGACCTAGAGCAGGTCATGAATGGTAGGATAAAGGATGATGAGTGGGAATTATTATTTAGAGCTACAAAAGAAATTGCTCAAAAAGACATATATGTAGATGAAACTCCAGGAATAACCCTATCTGAAATGAGATCAAAACTTAAAAGACTCAAGGCTGAAGTAGGTGTAGACCTTGTAGTTATCGACTACCTTCAGTTGATGCAAGCAGACGGTCGTCAAGAAAATAGGCAAAACGAAATTGCGTCTATTTCTCGTGGTTTAAAATCACTTTCTAAAGAATTAAACTGCCCAATTTTATCCCTTGCCCAATTATCCCGTGAGGCCGACAAAAGAGCTGATCACAAACCAATCTTATCAGACCTCAGAGAATCAGGTGCCATTGAGCAGGATGCCGATGTAGTTATGCTTTTATATCGTGAAGATTATTACGATGAAGAAGAAAATCCCAATATTGCCAAGGTTATAGTTGCCAAGCACAGAAATGGTGCAACAGGAACCCTAGATTTATTTTTCAATAAACCATGTACAACTTTTAGAGACCTAAGTTATAGGGAAGAAAATGTATAGTAAATTTGAAACACCTAGGGTTTACATCGAAAAAATAAATCGTGAAACAGCCCTTGGTTTTAAAAATTGGGGAGAATTTGATGACCCAAGGCTATCAGGATACAATTATGGGGGACTGACAGATTTTGAAATAAATTTTTGGTACAATTCTGTAACAACACCGCGTAAAAAATATTTTGCAGTCAAAAGGATTGAAGATGACAGATTTATTGGATTTATGGGTTTAAAAAACTATAATCCATTGACCAAAAAAGCAAAACTTGGTATAGTTTTTGATCCGAATTTTGTTTCTTTAGGCTATGGTTATGAATCCATGTCCGTATTTTTAGATTATTATTTTAATGAGTTAAAATTTAGAGAAATGATTCTTGAAGTAAATTTATTTAACCAAAGAGCCATAAATCTTTACAAAAAATTGGGTTTTAAGGAGTGCGGCCACACTACAGAAGTTTTTGAAAACCAAAATATAGATTTTGATCAAAGATATTTTGAGGGCAAAAGAGATATTATATTTTCCAAGATACTAATTATGAACTTAAAAAAGGATGATTATTATGAACTTTAAGATGCAAGATGTAAAGCTTGATTTGGGTACTACAGCTTTTGAAAATATGTTTTTAAATACCTATGTGCAAATGGCAGATGGGGATAGCCTTAAAGTTTTTTTATTAGTATACAAGGACATTTATAATACTGGTATTGTAGATAGCAAAAAAATCCAAAAACAATTATCCTTTACTGAAGAAAAATTCAATGAGTGCATAGAATTTTGGGTAAACATGGGTGTTTTCCGCGAGAAAAAAGATTCAACAGGTCAAAAATATATAGAGATTATATCTATAAGGCAAATGTATTATGGGGATAATTCAAAATCAGATAATGAAATTAGCTACGATATTGCTGGCAGAAAATCAATTATGTTTGATAACATCGAAAGAATAATTGATAGAAATCTAACAACAGCAGATATCACTAGGATCCAAGAAACTTTAGCAGATTATAAGGCAGATCCAGAACTAGTAACAGAAGCATTTCGCCAGGGAAAAGTAAATGGCAATATGGATGTAAAATATGTCCTAGGTTACATAAAAACATGGCGTGACCAAGGAATTTTTACCCTAAATGACTTAAAAATGCGTGAAGAAAGGCAAAAACTAGCCTGCAAAAATTCTCCACGCCAGTATAGAAAAAAAGCTTCTACAAATGACGATGCAAAAGATTATGCCCAAAAAGCCCGTGAGGAACGTTTTAAAAAAATGCTAGGGGAGGATTTGAATGGAAACTAATGGTAAGGTGACAAATATCCTAGCCCAAAGGCGTGAGAAAAATCTAATCGACCAACAAAAACGCATCAGTGAGGTATATAGTAAAATTCCTAGCATGGAGTCATTGGATAAAAATATAAAAGAACTAGGATATTCTATAATCCAAGATGGATTAAGAGGACTAAGTACAGAAGAAAAGGAAAATGACCTTAAAAATCTGAGATTGCAAAAAATTAATATCCTAGAGCAAAATGGTTTTGCCAAAGATTATATGGAAATAAGGTACCATCACCCAATTTGCAAGGATACTGGATTTGTAGGTACACAAATGTGTTCTTGTCGCAAGCAGCTTATAATAGATGAAAACTACAACCAATCAAATATCAGGAATTTAATTTCTATAGAAAACTTTAGAAATTTTGATGATTCTTTATTTTCTGATAACCCTTACAAAGATTACCCCATAACGCCTTACAAAAATATCCAGCTTATAAAAAAATCCTTGTATGGATTTATAAATAATTTTGACAAACAAACTGATAATTTATATATTTTTGGAGAAGTGGGCCGTGGCAAAACTTATTTACTAAATGCAATTGCAAAAGAGATTCTTGATCGCAATTATTCTGTACTTTATATGACCTCATCAAGACTTTTTAAGTTTTTAAACGACTACAACTGGGCATTTGAAGAAGCCAGGGCCAAACACCAAGACCAATTTGATTTTATCCTAGAATGTGATTTACTAATTATAGATGACCTAGGAAGTGAAGCTTCCAGCAAAAATGATACCGCAAATTTATTTGAAGTTGTTAACAATAGAATGATTGCCGGCAAGCCAATTATTTTTTCTACAAATTTTGATGAATCTACTTTATTAGAAACTTATGGAGATAGGATTTTTTCTAGAATTATAGGAAATAGTGAAGTTTTTGAGATATTTGGGGAAGATTTGAGACTTAAAACAAGAAATTTTTGAGGTGACAATGCTAGTTGTAGATAAAAAACAGATGATAGAAATTGATAAGTACGCCATAAGTGAACTAAAAATTCCTGCCCTAGCCTTGGTTGAAAGAGCTGCCCTTGCTGTTATAAAAAATATCAATCTAGAAGTTCGAAAAACTTTTGCTATAGTAGTTGGCATTGGTAACAATGGGGCAGATGGGCTTGCTATTGCTAGAAACCTGCTAGCTCGTGAATATTATGTAGATATATATATTGTTGGAGATATAGCAAAGGCAAGCAGTGAATTTTTAATAAATTATGAAGCTGTAAAAAATCTAACAGATAATCTTTATAGCCTAGAAACCATTGCAGACTTAGAATTTATGGAAAAAAATCTTTCAAATATTTCTACAATTATTGAAGGAATACTTGGAACGGGCCTTGATCGCACAATATCTGGAACTTACGCCTACGTAATTTCACTTATAAATCGTTCTTTAAAATACATTATTTCCATTGATGTACCTTCAGGTCTTGACACTACAAGTGGAGACAGCTGGGGTGAAATTGTTGATTGTGATTTGATAGTTTCTATGCAGCTGATGAAAAAAGGTGTGTATGAGAGATCAATTTATAAAAACAAATGTATTGTAGAAGATATTGGAATTCCTCAAAAAGCAATAAATCATGTATTAGATAAGATGGCAAACTAGCCATCTTTATTTTTTTTACAAAAGAGGATAAAATATAAAAGTAAAAATATTTTTGGAGATGCTTATGGAGAATTATTATGAAAGTAAAAATTAAATTCTATAAGCTATTTTATTTTTAAATAAAACTTGTATAATAAAAAGTAAAACACTTAAGCAGGTAAAAGCGATGAAGCAAAAAAAATTAGATACAAAACAAATAATTATTTCAGGACTTGCCCTTTTCGCCATATTTTTTGGTGCGGGCAATTTAATTTTTCCTCCATTTTTGGGATTGAATTCAGGAAAAGATTGGTTTTTGGCATCCCTTGGCTTTAACTTATCGGATTCCTTGTTAATTTTACTAGGTATATTGGCACTAAGTTTTAGATCAGCGAATTTAAAGTCTTTTGGTGGTAAACTTAGCAATAATTTTGGAAGTATTCTAAGTCTAGTTTGTATAACTTTAGTGGGTCCGCTACTATCTATTCCCAGAACTGGAGCGACAACTTATGAAGTTGCATTGAGCCCTTTTTATCCAAATATTAATAAGATATTATTTTCATTTTTATTTTTTGCCCTAGTTTATATTTTAACCATAAATGGTTCAAAGGTAGTAGATAGGGTGGGAAAATATTTGACACCCACATTATTAATAATATTAGCTATTTTGATTATAAAAGGAATTTTTTACCCAGATGTAGTTTTAGAGTCAACAGCTGGCAACAAGTTTTCAGCTGGATTTATAGAAGGCTACCAGACCATGGACTCTCTAGGCCCTATATTTTTAACAGGAATTATCCTCGAAGATTTAAAAAATAAGGGAATAAGTGAAAAAAATGATTTGATAAGGGCAACTATTTATTCAGGACTAATTGCTGTTTTTGGATTGGTAATAGTCTATACTGGTCTTACTTATGTAGGTGCAAAATCAATTGCCTTTGCTGATCCAGATTTAAATAGGACTAGTCTTTTAATAGCTATATCAGAAAATCTTTTAGGTCGCAATGTTCAAATTGCTTTAAGCCTAGTAGTAGGTTTTGCATGCCTATCTACAGCCATAGGGCTAGTTTCAGCTTTTGCATCTATTTTTGCAGAAAATTTCAAAAAGTTATCATACAGATTTTTTGTAAGACTAGGGGTAGTAATATCATTTGTACTTTCAATCCTTGGAGTAGACAAAATAATGGAAATATCTATCCCAATATTGCTCTTTGTATATCCTATTGTAATAAGCCTTTATATTTTAAATTTAATTGATAGGGGGAATATTAGCCCCTTAGCTTATAAAATCTCAATAGGAGCTGTGGCTCTTGTAAGTTTTGCAGATGCTCTTAGCGCCCTTGGTTTTAGCAATAATTTTTATGTAAATGGTATCAATAAATTACCTATGGCAGATGCTGGATTTGCCTTTGTATTTATCTTTTTAATCTCCCTTTTATTTGGACTTTTAATTTCAAAAAAACAAAAAGGGATTGAATAAAATATATTTTTATTATATACTATACTTAAGTAAATATGAGCTATGATAAGACTTAGTAACTATTATAAAGCCTTTAGAGAGAAGATGGTTGGTGAAAATCTTTGGTGGTTAGTAGTGAATCTACCTTTAGCTTTTTAAATTTGAGTATGTACTATACATAAAAATTGGGTGGCACCACGAGACCTTCGTCCCATGTAGGATGATGGTCTATTTTTATGCAAAAAAGGAGAAAAAATGTTAGATATAAGATTAGTTAGAGAAAACCCTGAGCTAGTAAAAGAAAATATCAAAAAGAAATTTCAAGAAGAAAAATTACACCTAGTTGATGAAGTTCTAGAACTTGATGAAAAAGGAAGATCTGTAAAAACTGAGGGAGATAATCTAAGAGCTGAAAGAAATAAAGTTTCAAAAGAAATCGGTGCTCTTATGGGCCAAGGAAAAAAAGATGAAGCAGAAGCTGCAAAAGCCCATGTAGGAGAAATCAACGACAGATTGACTCACATCGAAGAAGAAACTAGAAAATTTGAAGAAGAAATCAAAACGAGAATGCAAAAAATTCCACAAATCATTGACGAATCTGTACCTCTAGGCAAAGATGATAGCGAAAATGTGGAAAATGATAGGTATGGTGAGCCAGTAGTGCCAGATTTTGAAGTACCATACCATGTTGATATTATGGAAAGTTTTGATGGTATAGAATTAGATGCAGCTCGTGAAACTTCTGGTTCTGGTTTTTACTATCTAAAGGGTGATATAGCAAGACTCCAATCAGGCATTCTTTCATATGCTAGAGACTTTATGATTGACCGTGGCTACACATATTACATCCCTCCATTTATGATAAGAAGTGAAGTAGTAACAGGTGTTATGAGCTTTGAAGAAATGGAGAATATGATGTATAAGATTGAGGGAGAAGATTTATACCTAATAGGTACATCTGAACACTCAATGATTGGTAAATTTATTAATACAATCACAGATGAAGATGATATGCCACTAAAAATGACATCCTACTCTCCATGTTTTAGAAAAGAAGTAGGTGCTCACGGAATCGAAGAACGTGGAGTATACCGTATCCACCAATTTGAAAAACAAGAAATGGTTATAATTTGTAAACCAGAAGACTCAATGACATTTTACGAAGAATTGTGGAATAATACTGTTGACTTCTTTAGAAGCCTAGAAATTCCAGTAAGAACCCTAGAATGTTGTTCAGGAGACCTAGCAGATCTAAAAGTAAAATCAGTGGACGTTGAAGCATGGAGCCCACGTCAACAAAAATATTTCGAAGTAGGATCTTGCTCAAACCTAGGAGATGCTCAAGCAAGAAGACTAGGCATCAAACTTCGTGGAGAAGATGGCACATACTTTGCCCACACATTAAACAATACAGTAGTAGCACCACCAAGAATGCTAATAGCATTTTTAGAAAATCTACTTCAAGCAGACGGCAGCGTAAAAATTCCAGAACCACTTAGAATGTATATGGGTGGTAAAGAAAAAATCGAGCCAGTTGAAAAATAAATAAAAAAATCCAAGCTTTATTGCTTGGATTTTTTATTCAGAAACTTTATTTACATTAAGGATTTTTCTCATTATTAGTTTTGCAAAATCATCTGATCCCTCTACATTTGGATGGGTCCTATCTGGAGCTAAGAGATCTGGTCTATCTTTCACAAAACTTCGCCAATCCACTAAGTGAGCTTTGTCGTTTTTTTCTGTAAAGCTTTCTAAATTCTTATTTACATAGTCCATATAGGACTGGGTGTGAGATGTATTTACAAAATATACATCACGGCCGTCTGCAATTTGCATTATTTTTTCAAGGTCTGCTTGGTTTGCTGACCCATTTGATCCGAGTGAAACTAATATTATATCTCCTAATCCATAGTTATTTTTGATTTGAGATAGGATATCAGGACCAGAGACCATATCTCTACCAACTTCACCATCCAAGTAAAAGTTTGGAATAAATTTTCTAATGTAAGAGTCAGCATTAATAATTACTGAGTCACCAACAGCTGTTACATTGAGATTACTTAAATATTCTAATTCCTTTTCGCTAAAATCAAAATCATCATAGGATTTTTCTTTAAAATTATCATCTAATTTCTTAGTCTCCGGTAATGGTTTAGCTTCTTTTCTCTTAAATTTATCAGCGTTTTCTTTTTTATTTTTCTCAAGGATTTCTTTATTAGCTTGGTCAATTTTTTCTTGGCTTGCTTTTATATCATTTCGCAAATTGTCTATCTCATCATTTTTGCTATTTCCTAACACAAGAGAAGTTATTGATAAAATCACAAAAACAATAAGTGATGCCATTAGTATATATTTTCTTAAATTTTTTGACTTTAACAATTGGAAGCTTATTTCACTTAAAACTATTACAATCAAAAATTGGGCCAATAGATTTAATAAAATATTATCCATTAAGCTCGGTGCAAGATATACTACAAAAATTTGCACTATATATTGCCACAAGTATAAGTGAAAAGACCTATCTCCAATATAAATTAAAAAATTATATAAAAAAGTATGTTTTCGATGGTTAATTATATTTAGACGTTCATAGTTGTATAAAAAAGCTATCAAAATACCAACTGCTATTGTATATATAACAAAAACTGCATGGTATGATGATATATTTTTCCCATTGACTAGAAAAAATGGAATTACAATCACAAGTCCTAGAATTAATATTGCAATTTTGTAAGTAGATTCTGAAATTTGCTTGCTTTTTCCAAATTTTTCGTTAATCAAATAAGCCAGTATACCTATGCCAAATGCAGAAAATCTAGTATCAATGGCATAGTATATCCTTGTAATATCATCTGGTGATTTTCCAAATAAAAAGATCGATACAAAACTTATTATAGTTAGAATACTATAAACAAGTATTCTCTTATTATTTTTTTTGGGATTGTTTAAAAACTGGTCTATAATTAAAAATATCGCTATAAATTGCATATATAGGGAAACATACCACATATGCAAAAACATATTAAAATTGCCAAGTTGGTTAAAATAGTCATCTCCAGCTATGATTCTCCTGATATTTTCAAAGTTTAATGCAACTGGTAGGGCAGATTTAATACTATCATCAAAAATGGTCCTCGCAAAAGTAAAGGAAAATATGAGGGATGTTGCCATTATTAGGTAAACTGGAGATAAAATATTAATAAATTTTACTTTTAATTTTGTTTTTATGTCATAAGTTTTATTATCAGCAGTTTTTAATGTCAAAAACCCTGATAATACTAAAAATATAATAACTGCTAAGTAACCACCCGGCACAAAATGTGAATAGGTGTGAAATAGAGAGACTCCAAAAAAAGCAACTGCTCTTAGGATGGTCAGATAATTATATTTTTTATTAAGTTTAGTTCTTTTCTTCATAATGCCACCTCGTTAACAGAACAATTATAACAAAGTTGGCATTAAGATTTTATTAAGATATTATGAAGTTTGTAATTTATTTCTTATTTTTGATTTCAAATCCGGATTTTTTTATAGATTCATAAGCCAAAATATCCATGGCATCTATTACAAAATCATATGAGGTTATATTATCAATTAAAGATAGCTCAGTACAAGCTAAAATTATTGCATCTACCCTTGTATTTTTTAACTTTTTTATCATTTTCAAAAATTCAGGATGTGAAGTATCATTTGTTTCTTTTATTTTATAAATAGTATCCATGGTGAATTCTTTGATATGATCATCCATCGGGATAATATTTATACCAAGGTTCTCAGCATATTTTTCATATATACCACAAGACATAGTTGCTTTTGTACCTAAAACACCAATGTTTAAATCATTATTCTTTTTGCAATATAAAAGTGTTTCTTCAACCATATTGATAATATTTATATTTGTGTAATTTTTAAAGGTATCGTAATAATAATGCATGGTATTACATGGAATTGCTATGTTATCCACAGCTTGCTTTTCTAAGTTTTCTAGGTCTTCTTTTATTTTTTGAAGCAGAATTTCTTCATCCTTTCCAGTCAAAATTGCTGCTGTCCTATCTGGGATTTGAGGATCTGAAATTATTATGGTTGGTATATGGTCTTGGTCTTTGTCCGCCTTGGTATTTTTAACAATTTTTTGATAAAAATTTGCAGTACATAAAGGGCCCATGCCACCTAAAACTCCTAATTTTTTCATTATCTTCTCCTTACATGTATGATTTGCTTTTTATATTATACGATTATATAATATATATCACTATTAGCCCGTTTTTCAAATAATAGGAGTTTTTATGAACAAATTTTTACCAATAATCTTAGGGTCAGACCTAAATACATATTCAATAGCTAGAGAAATCCACGAAGCTTATAATATAAATCCAGTTGTAGCAACATCTATGATCTTGCTTCCATGTGTGGACTCTAAAATAATAAATTTTTATAAAAAAGAGAATTTTTCTAAGGATCCAGAAGTTTTTAAAGAAGTCATAAATGGTATTTATGATGACTATCAAGATAAGTATGAAAACTTTATAATCTTTGCACCAGATGATGTGATGAGGACCTTTGCCCTGAAAAATATTGAAAAACTAAAGTTCAAACCTCTTATGCCATATGCAGATATTAAAGTTATAAAAGGACTTGCCACAAAAAACGACTTTTATGAAAAAATAAATGACTTAGATCTTGCACCAAAAACCTTTGTTGCAAATAGGCAAAATTATTTGGATTTGGATTATCCAGAAGAAGTTTTTATTAAAGCAGATAATGATGTATTTTACAAAACTTTAGACTTTGAAGGCTGGCAAAAGGGTTATCATTCTAAATCATTAGAAGAAACTCATCAAATTTTGGCAAATATTTTTAATAATGGCTATGACTATAATATCCTAGTCCAAGAATTTGTAGCTGGAGGAGATGGGTCTGAGTACACAATCGAAGGCTACAGATCAAAATCTACCGTTTCTATGGCAATTTCAAGAAATATTCTTTTAGATAAACGTGTAGAATGGATTGGAAACTTTGTTGCAAAAATAGACTCTGATGAGAAAGTCCTTTTTGATTACGCAAGAGATATTGTTGAAAAACTTGGTGTCTATGGCTTATTTAATATTGATTTCAAAAAAGACACAAAAACAGGCAAATTTTATGCCTTTGAAATAAATCTTCGCCAAGGGCGCAGCCATTATTTTGCTAGCCTAAATGGAGTAAATACATCAAAACTTGCCATTGATGATTTGATTTTTGATAAGCAAGAAGAGATAATAGGGGACAAGAAATTTAGATATTACAACCTAGATTTAAAACAAACTATAGATAATCTTGATCCCGAGTTTAGAAAAGACTTTGAAGATGAGGATAGAAAGAAAAATTCAGAAAATCCTCTAATTTACAAAAAGGATTTAAAAATTAGCAGAAGATTAAAGATGAAAAAATATTTAGATAAGCTTAGCAAAGAAACTTTTGCAATTACTGAAATATAAAAATTCCCCTAGCTAGGGGAATTATTTTTTTATAAAACTTTATCATCTTCAAAAATGATGGGTTTTATTGGGTATTCTTCATTAGATGAATCATAAAGTTTCATCAGATAATCATATAAATCATCCTTGCTTTCAAAAATGATCACTTGATAGGGAGCTGTGAAGGCTAATTTTTCTACTAGCATATATCTGCTATCATTCATATGGAATAATACACCAGTATGGCCTATAAAAAGTTCGTTGGTATTTTCGTCAATATTTGAAAATACAAAAACAGAAATTACACTATAATTTTTATTATTAGGAAATGTAATTCCATTTTCTTTCCAAAAATCCTTTATTTTTTTGATTTGAAAATTCTGGTCATTTTTATTTTCAGTTGGGATGGCTGAGTAAAATTTGTTAAATTTTTCTATCTCATTCTTTTCTAAAGTAGGAACTAAATCACTTGAAAAACTTGTATTGTCTATTTCTACTACAGAAAGATTTGGGTCTTTCGTATTTTCTATAATTATTTTATCACCTATAAGACCAAAAGTAGTTATTCTGCAATTTGTACCAGTAAATTCTGGGTGCTTTTTAAAAAGATCATCTTGCATGGCATACACATCATATTCTTTTATATTATCTGCCTTTTCGTAGTCCCTATCTATTAAAAGGTCCTTGCTTACATTTTTGTTAAAGAAATCAACTTGTTTAAAAAACCTATTGATGTTTTTAGAATCTAAGTCACTTGCTTTCATTATACTTTTTAGGTCTTCTTTTGATTTTTTATTTAATAGATTGTTATAGACAAGTTTATTTCCATCATTTTGAGGAATTGCTGTATTAGTATTTTTATTACATCCTGTAATAAATAAAATCATTAGCAATATAGCAAATACTTTCTTCATTTCGCCTCCAAAAAAAGGGGCTATATAAGCCCCTTAAAAAATTTCTTTTTCTGTAATTATATAATCTAGTTTGTGGTCAAATTCATTAGTTGGTATTTGGTCTACTTCAACATCACTTGCAAAAAATCCTATGGATGTTGTTTTGTTAGTGTTTAGATACCTGTCATAATAACCACCACCATAGCCCAAACGGTGTTTATTTCTATCAAAACCAAGGCCAGGGACAATTGTTAGGTCTGGATTTTCGATAAATCTTACATTTCTTGATGTTGGGATATTAAATTCTCCAACCCCTAAATCATCTAAGGAATAAACTCTTACCGCTGTCATAAGTGCATTATCCGCATCTGTGATATATGGCACATATACATCCTTACCAAGTTCTAGAGATTTTTTGATGATTTCATAAGTATCAACTTCATCAGCCACTGATACGTAGATAAAGATTGATTGTGCATTGTGGAATAATTCTGAGTTTAAAAATTTGGTATAGATGCTATAGTCAATCATATTTTTTTGATTATAGTCCATATGGTATCTGATGTCTCTAAATCTTTTGCGTAATGATCTTTTATTCATATTATGACCTTCCTTTTTACTTTCATTGTTTTGATCATTTTTTGAACTAGCTAGTGTTGATTCTAAGGTTTGTTTAAATGTTTTATTTTCTTGTGCAAATCTATTTATCTCTTCTTCTGACTTAATTTTATAATTTTCTCTAGCTGCATCTATTAACTCTGCACCAGTTATCAAAATTGTGGAAACAAGGTTTAACCAGATGAAGAGGGCCAATATACCAGCAAGGGCTCCATAAACCACTGATTGTTTTGAAAAATTTGTCAAAAAGAATGAGTAGATGAATGTTGCTATATAAATAGTTACTGTTGCAAAGACCCCACCTAAAAGCGAATCCTTAAATGGCACTCGGTCTTCTTTATTATTTGGAGCAAATTTATAAAAAATTCCAAATACAGCCGATATAATAAAGATTGGAATTAGTATTACTGTTAGTCTAAATAATGGAGATGATAAAGTTTGGATTACTCTATCAAAAATTCCGCCAAAAGCTCTATCAGAAATACGTGTTAAAACTTGGTCATTTATAAAATTTAAAATGCTTGGCCCATAGATTTGTGAAACTAAGATAAATACTATAAATATTATAAAAATAATTGTATATAGGAGGGAGAGTAACCTTTGTTTTATAAATTTATTTTCTCCTTCTAAACTATAGGCCTTATTTATAGAGGTAATTAGATTATTCATCCCCTTTGTAGCCGACCAAAGGGCAAATAAAATTGTTATGATTGTAACTGAAGCGGATCCAGTATTTACAAACATGGTATCAATTACCCATTTGACCATGTCTTGAGAAGCTGATGGCAAAAAGTCTATTAGAGAATAAATAGCATCTACATTATTTTCTAAAACTTTTGAAACTACTGATACAAGGACCATCAAAAGTGGGATGGATGCTTGTAAAAAGTAAAAGGACAGGGCTGCAGAATTGTTAGCAATTTCGTGATTTTTAAACCTATAAACCATATCTGCTGTGGTTTTTTTTAATTTTACTTTTGTTTCTGTTTTCATTATTTTAAGTGCCCATCAAACCATTTTTTAATTTCTTTGAGTCTTTTTATTCTGCCGTGAGGTTTACCTGATCTTGATAATTCGTGGTTTTCACCATGGAAAACATACATTTTTGTATCAACACCATTTAATTTTAATTTGGTATACATTTGTAAACCTTGTTCTAGAGGACAACGGTAGTCTTCATCAGCGTGGATAAATAGGGTTGGAGTTTTTGCATTATCTGCATATTTTATTGGTGATTGTTCCCACATTTTATCTAAGCTATCCCAAGGATTTGAATCAGTTTGATCAGATC
Organism: Anaerococcus martiniensis; assembly: GCF_043187485.1. Lineage (GTDB taxonomy): Bacteria > Bacillota > Clostridia > Tissierellales > Peptoniphilaceae > Anaerococcus > Anaerococcus martiniensis. Next base: position 316,408 of record NZ_CP171106.1, on the reverse strand, counting down.
CAAAATAATATCCGATGTCAGAAACCCCATAAAAACTTGTCCAATTTGAAATAGATCTTTGAGAGCAAGCAGTCTTAAATCTGTCATTGTGACCAATTATCCAATTTGTCATAAAACCACCATAAGATCCACCGTATACACCAAGATTTTCAGTATCAATTTGTGGATATTTTTCAATTGCTAGGTCTAAAAATGTCATCAAATCTGAATAATCAATATCTCCATACTTACCACGAATATCAGAGAATTTCACTCCATTACCACTTGCACCATGTGGATTTGTATAAATTATAATGTAATCATTACTTGCAAAAACTTGGTGTTCGTGGTGGAAGATGTCGCCAAATTCTGTTTTTGGTCCACCGTGGATACTTAATAGGGTAGGGTATTTTTTATTTTTGTTAAATTTTGGAGGCAATACTACAAAACCAGTGAGTGTATCTCCGTTAGATTCAAATTCAAATCTTTCAGCTTCTCCGACATTTGATTTGACTTTATTTTTTACAAGTATGCGGTCATGTCCCTTTTTCTTAAGCTCAGATAAGCTTTCTCTACCCATGGATAGATAATAAATTTCATCACCATTGATAGCAAAATCTTCTACTTGATCATCTATTTCAAGATTTACATTGCCTTTTTTATCAATTGAATAAAGTTTTGTAGTTTCTTTTTGGGTCACAATGAAATATAACTTATCATTAGCTTTTAAGAAAGATTTACCTGACCCAAATCTTGCGTCAGTTCCTAGTGAGTTTCCAAAGGACATATCGAAATTACTATCAGTAATTTTTTCGTAATTACCTTCAAAATCGCAAGTGAAAATGAAAGAATCTTCGTTAATTCCTCCTTTTTTCATATCTGTACCTACAAATATAATTTTATCATCTAAGAATTCAGCAGTATAAAAAGAAAAAACTTTATCAATTAAAACTTTTTCAGTCTTGGTTTCAACATCTAAAAGTACTAGGCTATCTAGCTTTTCATAGACATTGTTATCATCATAATTTGCTTTTATATAGACTGCTTTTGTTAAATCCTCATTTAAGGCTAGGTATTGGATTTCGTTTGGAAATTTTGAATCTACTATTTTTGTTAATTTTTCGTCATCTGCATCGTAAAAATAATAAGCACTTGAATTTTTTTCTAGATAACCTTGGCCATTAAACCAAAATGGAAGGGTGTCTAGTTTTTCAAAATATTTATTTTTTTCTTTCTTATCCTTAGCTTTCTTATCTTCCTTTTCACTGGCATTGATTAAAAAAAGTTCATCTTTTAGCCACTTTATTTCTTTTACATCAAGATCTAAGTCGAAGATTTTTTTGCCTATGCCATAGCCATTATAGGATTTGAAGCTGTCTTTCTTAATACCTGAGTTTGATTTATAGATTAAATATGAATCTTCATCAAAAGTGTATGTTGAAATTTTTTCATTATCTGTAATAGGATAATTTTTATTTTCTTTTGTATCATAAATCCATAAATCTGTTTGGTATTTATTTTCATCATAATCAGCTTTGGTTTTTTTGTAGACTAATTTTGATCCATCCTTTGAAATTTCAAGGCCAGATAAAAATTCGTAGTCTAGTATATCTTTTATTTTTGTCTTGGTCATAAATTCCTCCAATTATTAATTTAATTATACATTAATTTTAATATTTTTTAAATTACAAACGTTTGCATATTTGTGAATTGGGTAAGTATATAAAAAGGAAAGAGGAGATGATGTTATGAAGATTAATTTAACAGGCAAAGATATTAATATCACTGACGATATTAGATACGAAGCAGAAAGAAAGTATGACAGACTTGATAAATACTTTTCTAAGGAGGAGGAAATAAATCTTCTAATTTCAAAAGAGGGCAATGGCTTTAAGGCTGAAGCAACCATGTTTTTGGATAAGGGACCTATCCTTCGTGCTGAGGCAGATGATGAAACTTATCAAAATGCAATCGATCAAACAATTGATGCTTTGGTAAGGCAAATTAGAAAACACAAAACAAGACTTACTAAAAATCGCCATCATGATTCAATAAGATTTGAAAATTTCGATGAAACTTTTGATGATGAATATAAAATTGACCAATCATATGATGATGAGATAAATATAGCTAGGACAAAAAATATCCCACTTAAACCAATGAATACAGAAGAAGCTGTAATGCAAATGGAGCTATTGGGCCATGACTTTTTTGTATTCTATGACCAAGAAGAAATGGATGTAAGGGTTGTTTATAAAAGACGCAAGGGAGATTATGGATTAATCGTTCCAGCTAGATAAAACTAGGGTGCAGACTTAAATAAATTATTTAAATATAATTTGTTTAACTTGCACCTTTTTTGTTTGAAAAATTCCCCCTAAAAAGGTACTATTATTAACAGAAAGTTATAAAAATACTTAAGTTTTAAACGCAGGGTCTTAAGTGACTAAGTCTACTGCGTTTTTTATATGTTAAGTAAATAAGATTTATAAAAAATCCACTTATATTGCAGTTTACAAAAATCATAATATACTTTAATATAATAGTGGTAAAACTTAATTATTTTAACCATTTACATAAATAATTAAGAGAATTGGAGAGTGAATAATTTGGCGATATTTAATTTATTTAAGTCATTTAGTCAAAAAGAAATTGATAACAACCAAAAAATTGTTGACAAAATCCTTAGCCTAGATGAATCTATGCAAAAATTGACTGATGAACAATTACAACACAAAACTATAGAATTTAGAGAAAGATTAAAAAATGGCGAGAGTTTAGATGACCTATTACCAGAAGCATTTGCTACTGTACGTGAAGCAAGTGATAGGGTTTTAGGTATGAAACACTACCCAGTCCAATTACTTGGTGGGATTGTTTTACACAATGGTCAGATTGCCGAAATGAGAACTGGTGAGGGTAAAACTTTAGTTGAAACTTGTCCAGCATATTTAAACGCACTTACAGGCAAGGGTGTGCACGTAGTTACAGTTAATGACTATCTTGCAAAACGTGACCAAGAATGGATGGGTAAAATATTTACTTTCCTAGGTATGACTGTAGGATGTATTGTTTATGGACTTACAAATAGTGAAAGACAAGAAAACTACGCTGCAGACATCACTTATGGTACAAATAACCAATTTGGTTTCGACTATTTAAGAGACAACATGGTTATCTACAAAGAAGATATGGTACAACGTGGCCTAAATTATGCTATCGTTGACGAGGTTGACTCAATCTTAATCGATGAAGCACGTACACCACTTATCATTTCTGGTCAAGGTGATGAATCTACAGATACTTATACAAGCGCAAATGAATTTATCCAAACACTTGAAGGTAGAATCTTAGACCCAAATGAAGATGCAGACATAGATCCATTTGACCGTGAATTTAAGGTAGAGGATGTAGATTTTCTAGTAGATGAAAAAAGAAAAACATCAAACCTTACAGAAAAAGGTACAGAAAAAGCAGAAAGATTTTTTGGAATTGAAAACTTATCTGATCCAGAAAACTTAGAGCTTTCTCACTATATCAACAATGCCTTAAAAGCAAATACAACCATGCATCGTGACATCGACTATGTAGTAAATAATGGCGAAGTAGAAATTGTAGATGAGTTTACAGGTCGTATCATGCAAGGTAGAAGATTCTCAGATGGATTACACCAAGCTATAGAAGCTAAAGAAGGTGTAGAAGTAAAAGCAGAATCTAAAACTCTAGCTACAGTTACCTTCCAAAACTACTTTAGAATGTATGATAAGCTTTCAGGGATGACTGGTACAGCAAAAACTGAGGAAGAAGAGTTTGACGAAATTTACAACTTAGACGTTGTAGAAATCCCAACAAATAGACCTATCCAAAGGGTAGATGATGTTGACTATGTTTACATCAATGAAAATGGAAAATACAGAGCAATTATTGATGAAATTAACAGAGTACACCCAACTGGCCAACCAATCCTTATCGGTACAATTTCAATTGAAGCCAGTGAAAGATTATCAAATGCCCTTAAAAAAGCAGGCATCAAACATACAGTTCTAAATGCTAAAAACCACGAAAGAGAAGCTGCTATCGTAGCAGAAGCAGGCCGCCTTGGTGCAGTAACAATTGCAACAAACATGGCAGGTCGTGGTACTGACATTATGCTAGGTGGTAATGTTGATGATATGGCTAAACAAAGACTTAAAAGAGAAGGCATGAGCGATGAACTTATTGAAGAAGTAGATTCATATGCAGAAACAGATGATCAAGAAATCCTAGAAGCCCGTAAGAAATTTAGACATTACAAAGATTTAATTAGACCTGGTGTAAAAGAAGAAGCCGAAAAAGTAAAAGAAGCAGGTGGACTATATATCATTGGTTCAGAACGTCACGAATCTCGTCGTATCGATAACCAGTTAAGAGGACGTTCAGGTCGTCAAGGAGACCCAGGACACTCTAGATTCTTTATCTCACTTGAAGATGACCTAATCAGATTAAATGGTGGGGAACAAGTAGCAAAATTCATTGAAAATGCAAATTTTGATGAAGACGAACCAATCGTATCAAGAATGGTAAGTAGATCAGTAGAAAAAGCACAAACTCGTGTAGAAGCAAACAACTTTGCAACACGTAAAAGAGTTTTACAATACGATGATGTTATGAATAAACAAAGAACAATTATCTACAATGAAAGACAAGATGTTCTTTATGGCCATGACATGAAAGAAACCATTATTGGTATGATTAAAGAAGTTATTACAGATAGTGTTTATAACTTTACAAATCCACAAATCAAACCAGAAAATTGGGAAATTGTGGCCCTATTAAACCACTTAAATGCTTTAGGGATACCAGTAACTCAATTACATTTTGAAAATATAAATGATTATAGCCAACAAGATCTAATTGACTACATCACAGAAGCTACTCTTGCAAAATATGAAGACAAAGAAGCACAATTTGGTTCTGAAAACATGAGAGAAGTAGAACGTGTAATCATGCTTAGAGTTATCGATCAAAAATGGATGGATCATATCGATGCAATGGATCAAATGAGAAAAGAAATCGGTGTTCGTGCAATGGGTAACGAAGATCCAGTACGTGCATATACAAACACAGGTTTTGATATGTATGAAGAAATGACCAGATCAATCCAAGAAGAAACTGTTAGATACATGATGAATGTAGAAATGAGACAAAATATCCAAAGAAAACAAGTTATGACTCCAACAACAGAACTTGGTCCAGAAATTGATGGAGATAGCAATGAGAAATCTAAACAAGCAGATGGATTAAGCGATGAAGCCGATCAAACAGAAGGACTTAATAGAGCTGAACGCAGAAGACTAGAACGCGAAAGCAAAAAATCTAATGTAAAGAAATAATATGGCAGAAATATATCAATTAAGAGAAACAATTGAAGAATTAACCGATACTATGAAACTAATCGGAGACTCTCTTTGACCCAGAAAATCTAGAAAATGAAGTAAAAGACCTAGAAAAACAGACCTTTGCTCCTGATTTTTGGGATGATAGCGACAAGGCACAAAATATTATGGCAGACCTGTCAGCCAAAAGAGAAGATTTAGAAAAATATCAAGAAATAACAAGTTCTTTGGCAGATAATACAGATTTAATAGACCTTGTAGAAATGAGTGAAAATCCAGAGTCTGCCACCCTAGATCAAATAGAAAATGATTTAGAAAAGCTAAAAAAAGAAGTTTCTACAATGAAACTAAAAACCCAGCTTGATGGGGAATATGACAAAAATAACGCTTTTATGGCTATAAACGCTGGGGCTGGTGGACTGGAAGCGACAGACTGGGCAGAAATGCTCCTTCGTATGTACACTAGATACTTTGATCACAATGGATTTAAATTTGAACTTACAGATATAAATAACGAAGAAGCAGGCGGAATTAAATCTGCAACCTTAAAAGTAAGTGGACCCTATGCCTACGGCTATTTAAAAGGTGAAAAGGGAGTCCACAGACTAGTACGAATTTCACCATTTGATAGTGGAGCGCGCCGCCATACATCATTTGTATCTGTAGATATTTTCCCAGAACTACCTGATAACACCGATGTAGAAATTGATTCAAATGATTTAAGGATTGACACATATAGGGCAAGTGGTGCAGGTGGACAGCACGTAAATAAAACTGATTCTGCAGTAAGAATTACTCATATACCAACAGGTGTTGTTGCAAGCTCCCAAGCAGAACGCAGCCAGATTTTAAATAGAGAAACTGCTATGAAACTTCTTTTATCAAAACTTATACAAATAAAAGAAGAAGAGCAAAGAGAAAAAATATCAGACATCCAAGGCAAATACACACAAATTGCCTGGGGTAGCCAAATTAGATCCTATGTTTTCCAACCATATACCTTAGTCAAAGACCACAGAACAAATTATGAAGTAGGAAATGTAGAGTCAGTTATGGATGGAGATATACAAGGATTTATCGATGCATATCTAGCAGAAAGTCACAAGGAAAATTAATTAGGGAGGATTTTATCCTCTCTTTTTTTAAAGGAGAATAATTTTGCAAGAAAAAAATATAATTTTAACAGGAGATAGGCCAACAGGTAGACTTCACCTAGGCCATTATGTGGGTAGTTTGAGAAATAGGGTCAAAATGCAAAATGAAGGCAATTTTGAAAAAATGTATGTAATGATTGCCGACAGCCAAGCCCTAACAGATAATTTTGAAAATCCAGAAAAAATCCGTGAAAACCTAATCGAAGTTGCCCTTGATTATCTAAGTGTGGGTCTTGATCCTGAAAAAGTGACAATATTTATCCAATCTCAGGTTGAGGAACTAACCGAACTTACATTTTACTTTTTAAATTTAGTTACTCTATCAAGACTAGAGAGAAACCCAACAGTAAAAACAGAAATCAAGCAAAAAAATTTTGAAACAAGCTTGCCAGCAGGATTTTTAATCTATCCAGTAAGCCAAGCTGCGGATATTTTGCTCTTTGATGCAAATGTCATCCCAGTTGGAGTTGATCAAGAGCCGATGATAGAGCAAACTAGAGAAATAGTAAGATCATTTAACAATATCTATGGAGAATTATTTAAAGAACCACAGGCAGTTTTACCAGAAAACAAAGTAGCAAGAAGGCTACCAGGTATAGATGGGGCAGCAAAAATGTCCAAAACACTTGGAAATGGAATTTACCTAGCAGATGATGCGGCAACTGTTAAGAAAAAAGTAATGTCTATGTACACTGACCCTGACCACATAAATATAGATGATCCAGGAAAAGTGGGGGGCAATATAGTATTTACTTACCTAGATGTATTTTCAAATCAAGAACACTTTGAAAAATATTTGCCAGATTATAATAACTTAGATGAACTAAAAGACCACTACAAACGCGGTGGACTGGGTGATGTAAAGGTTAAAAAATTCTTGATAAAAGTTTTAGAAGAAGAGCTAGAGCCTATCAGAGAAAGAAGAGCCTATTATGAAAAAAATCTAGACCAAGTTTTAGAAATCCTAGAAAAAGGAACAGATAATGCCAAAAAAGTAGGCCGTGCAAAAGTAGAAGAAGTTAAAAAAGCTATGGGCATAGATTATTTTTCTGACAATAGATTTTTAGATGAAATAAAAGAAAAATACAAATAAGAGAAGCCACCAATTCTTGGTGGTTTTTTTGGAGGGAAAAATGACTTTAGATTATATTATAAAAGAAATTAAAGATGATCCTAGAAATGAAGAATATACAAAACATGGTATTGACCCAATCTTTCAAGTAGATAAAAATGCCAAAATCCTGCTTATAGGCCAAGCCCCAGGTAGGGTGGTAGAAGAAACAGGGATTCCCTTTAATGACAAATCAGGAGATAAATTAAGAAAATGGATGGGAATCGAAAGAGAGCAATTTTACTCAAAAGAAATAGCAATTCTACCAATGGATTTTTATTATCCAGGCAAGGCCAAGCAAGGAGATTTGCCACCTAGAAAATTTATAGCAGAAGACTATCATGAAAAAATATTAAAGCAAATGCCAAATATCAAGCTTACTATATTAATAGGAGCTTATTCACAAAAATATTATCTGGGTAAAAATCGCAAGAAAAATTTAACCGAAACTGTAAAAAATTATAGGGAGTATTTGCCTGAGTTTTTCCCAATTGTTCACCCTAGTCCCTTAAATATAGGTTGGCTAAAGAAAAACCCTTGGTTTGAAGAAGAGGCCATAGGAGAATTAAGGCAATTGATAAATGAAATTTTATCCTAAATTTTTTGATATAAATAAATATCAAATATTTAAAATCCCAGTTACCTTTACATCAATTTCAAATAGTGTTATAATCTTTTTATAACCAATCACGCTTTAAAGGGGTAAAGTATGAAAAAAGAATTTTCGTCCAAATTAGGTATTGTACTTTCAGCTGTTGGATCAGCAGTTGGTATGGCAAACATATGGGGCTTTCCATACAAATTTCAGGCGGGCGGACTCGTTTTTTTAATTTTTTATATATTATTTGCATCGATTTTTTCCTATGTTGGCTTATCTAGTGAATTTGCAGTAGGAAGACTTGCTCAAACTGGAACTTTGGGAGCCTATGAATATGCCTATGAGTCCAGAAAAAATAATTCAAAACTAGGACGCTATATTGGTTTTATACCTCTTATAGGTACATTTTTGATAGCAGTTGGCTATTGTGTAATAGTGGCCTACATTTTAAAAGGATTTGTAGATTCTCTGACAGGTCAGATATTTGCTATGGATGCACAAAACTGGTTTAACTCCTTTGCAATGGAGAAATATTCTGTAATTAGCTTCCATGCTATTGCAATCATCCTTACAATAATTACCTGTCTTGGAGGAGCATCATCTATCGAAAAATCAAATAAAATTATGATGCCTGCGTTTTTTATCTTATTTGTTGTCCTTGCAATAAAGGTAGCAACACTGCCAAATGCAAGTGCAGGTTATGCAAATATGTTTAAATATAATCCAGAAACCCTAAATATAAATACTATTGTAACGGCTATGGGCCAAGCATTTTTCTCTTTATCCATTACAGGATCTGGAATGATAGTTGTGGGTGCATATATTAGCAAAAAAGAAGATATAGTTAGCTCATCAGTTCACGCGGGAATATTAGATACACTATCAGGACTTATAGCATCATTTGTTATTATCCCAGCAGTAAGCGTATTTAATATGCAACAAGTAGGAGGTCCATCATTACTTTTTGTAACCTTGCCTACAATTTTAAAAAATGTTAGATTTGGTAGAATATTTGCCATATTTTTATATTTTGCAGTAATTTGTGCTGGCATTTCTTCCTTACAAAATATGTTTGAAGTTATAACAGAGTCAATTACAGCAAGGTTTAAAAACCTATCCAGAAAATCTGTTTTCTTAGCCTTGGGGATTATAGTTTTTGTACTAGGGGTCAATCTTGAAACTATTGATTCATTTGGTCCATACATGGATATTATTTCGATCTATATTATCCCAATAGGTGCATCAATTGGAGCTATTACTTGGTTTTATGTTCTTAAAAAAGATATGCTACTTAATGAAATTAATCTTTCTAGTAAGAATAAATATGGAAACAAATGGCATAAAATAGGCAAATTTGTCTATGTTCCACTTGCAATAGTTCTTACTTTCCTTGCCCTAATATTTAAAATATCATTTTAATATTTGCTTTAAATTTTTTAAATGTTATAGTAAATACAGTTATTAAATTAACAAAAATATTAATAACTTATTTATGAAGGGAGTAATAATGAAAGACAGTAAAATTATATTAATCGGTGACGGTGCAGTAGGTTCTTCATTTGCTTATTCATCAGCACTATTAGGAGTTGGCCGTGAACTAGGAATTATCGATATTAACGAAGAAAGAGTAGAAGGTGACGTATTAGACATTACAGATGCACTAAGCTTCGCATATCCAAAGCAAATATACAAAGCTGATTACTCAGACTGTAAAGATGCAGAAGTAGTAGTAATTACAGCTGGTATTCCACAAAAACCAGGTGAAACACGCCTACAATTAGTAGATAAAAACCTAGCAATCTTTAAAGATATGATTGGTAAAGTTGTAGATAGCGGTTTTGATGGAATATTTGTAATCGCATCAAACCCAGTAGATATTACTACATATGCTACACTTAAATTCTCAGGCTTCCCAGCTCACAAAGTTATAGGATCTGGTACAACACTAGATACATCAAGATTCCAAAAAAGACTTGGTAACCTATTAGGAGTAGATTATAGATCTGTAAATGCCTATATAATGGGAGAACACGGAGATACAGAATTCCCAGTATGGTCAAATGCAAATGTTGGTGGACTAAACATTGAAGAATGGAGAAAAACACATCCAGAAGTAACAGAGGAAGCTTTAGATAAAGCATTTGATCAAACAGTAAATGCAGCTTACGAAATCATCAACAGAAAAGGAGCTACATTCTACGGAATAGGTACAGCTTTAACAGCTATTGTAAGAGCTATCATAAATGATGAAGACGCAGTTTTCCTAACATCATCATATCTAGATGGGCAATTTGGACAAGAAGATATATATGTTGGTGTGCCAACAGTAATTGGTAAAACAGGAGCAAAACACATCATTGAAGTTCCACTTTCAGATGAAGAAAAAGAAAAACTTGACCACTCTGTAAAAACACTTAAAGAAATCATTAGTAACAGCGAATTATAATGATTAAATATATTCTTTGGGACATAGACAACACCTTGCTAGATTTTGATATGGCAGAAAAAGCCTCCATGATAAGTGGACTAAAAAGGCTAGGCATTGATAAAGTCAGTAAGGACAGCCTAGAAGACTACAAGAAAATTAATGACAAATATTGGAAAAAACTAGAAAAGGGCGAGATTACAAGAAAAGAAGTTCTCTTAGGTCGCTTCAATGAATTTTTTGACCAAGAAGGCATTGACTACGACCAGGACATTGTAGAAATCTTTAATGAGAACTTTCAAAAAGACTTGGGAATAAATGTAGCCTTTTACAAAAATGCTAAAAATGTTCTAGAAAAACTTAAAAAAGACTATAAGCAATATGCCATAACAAATGGCACCAAAGTTGCCCAAGAAGCTAAGATAAAAAACTCTGGCCTAGATAAAATACTAGATGGAGTTTTCATATCAGAAGACCTTGGAGTAGATAAGCCAAACAAGGAATTTTTTGACATAGTTTTAAAGCAAGTAGGCTCAAAAGACCCAAGAGAATATATAGTTATTGGTGACTCACTGACATCAGATATTAAAGGTGCAAACAACGCTGGTATAAAGTGCATTTGGTTTAACCCAAAGCATAAAATAAATGAAAAAGATGTCAGCATAGATTATAGCATCCATGATTTGGCCAAAGTCATAGATATATTGGATGATTTAAGTGACTGATAAAAATCAGAGGAATGCATGTGAAAAGCATTGGGCTAAGAACAAATACTTAGTTCTTAGCAAATCACATAAGATATACCTTGATATACGAGAATATCTTAAAAATGACCAAGTAAGCTTAGCTGAGCTAAAAAGACTCATAAAAAATGCCAAGGACTTAGAAGAAAGTCCTAAAGACATTGTAAATGCTTACTCATATATATGAGGCTATTTCATATATGATGCTATACTAGGTGAGAAAGAAGAGTTCTTATACCTCATAGACCAATACTGAGATGATATAATCGCTAAAGAAGAAGTACTAGATTATTTAAAATACTACTAGGAAAATATCCTAGCGATTATTTACAGAAATCTACAATATTTAAAGAATGACCGTAAACTTTTGTTTGCGGTTTTTTGTTTGTCTAAAATTTTGGGTAAATACTTAAATACGAAGAAATTAGGTAAAAAATGGACAAAAAAGTTTTAGTAGTAATGACAAATACCGATCATTATGGAGATGATGGTGAAAAAACTGGACTCTGGCTAGCAGAAGCAACAGAATTTGTAGATAAAGTCAAAAGAAACGGTATAGGTGTAGACTATGTAAGTCCTAAGGGTGGACAAGTACCCCTAGATCCAAGGTCTATGCAAAAGCCTTATGCTAGCAAAAAAGATTATGCTATCTTAAACTCCTTAGACTTTAAAAATAGAGCTATCAAAAATTCCCTAAAACCAGCAGATATAAATCCAGAAGAATATTTTGCAATTTACTATACTGGAGGACATGGGGTACTATGGGATTTTCCAAAAAATCGTGAACTTATAGAAATAGCACAAAATATTTATAATAAAGATGGATATATATGTTCAGTATGCCATGGTGTAGTAGGACTACTAAATATAAAAGATAGAAACGAAAATTACTTATTAGATGGCAGATATATAACAGGATTTACGGATGAAGAAGAAACTCTAGGTGGCAAAAAAGAAAAAGTTCCATATAGTGCCGAACAAGAAGCAAAACTTAGGGGAGCAGAATTTCTAAAAACTCTCCCATATACACCAAATGCAGTAAAATGCGGCAGACTAATCACTGGCCAAAATCCAATGTCAGGTAAGGCAGTAGCAAGAGAACTTATAAAAGATTTAAAGAAAAGAGAATTATATCTATAATATAAAATAAAAATTAAGATTCTAAGCCCTAGTTAATAAGGATTAGAAAATTTGAATCAATAATTAGATAAAAAATCGCAGAATATTGTACTGCGATTTTTAGCTGTAAAAATTTATTATTATATAGATGATACTCTTAAGCAAAGAAGAGAGTTGAAGATTTTGAAGCAATTTGAAGATTTTAGAAAATTAGACAAATTACAAAAAGAACGTGAAAATAAAATAATAAAAACAAGCATACTTGGAATAGTTGGCAATAGTCTGCTAGCTCTATTTAAAGTAATTATTGGTATGGCGCAAATTCTATTGCTATATTAGTTGATGCAGTCAGTAACTTATCAGACGCTCTAAGCTCTGTTATTACCATAATTGGTACAAAACTTGATGGCAAGGATCCTGATAAAGACCACCCCTTTGGCTACGGGAGAATAGAATATCTAAGTGCTATGGTCATTTCTGTAATTATTCTTTATGTGGGTATCTCATCGTTAGTTGAAGCTTTTAAAAAAATTATAAATCCTACTAATCCATCCTATAGTTATATAACAATCATAGTAGTTATCTTATCTGTAATAGTAAAATTAGTTATAGCTTATTATTTTAATAAAGTAGGTAAAGATGTAGACTCTGATGCTTTAATAAACTCAGGCAAGGATGCAAAACTAGATTCTGTCGTTTCCTTATCTATTTTACTAGCTGCAGGGCTCTACGTTTGGTTTGGGATTTCTCTTGAAGCCTATCTTGGCGGTGGAATATCCATTATTATTATAAAATCAGCCATAGATATGCTAAGCAAAACTATCTCCCAAATTCTTGGAGAAAAAATTGACCCAGATCTTGCAAAAGAAGTTATAGCGACAGTAGAAAAATTTCCAGGAGTAGAAGGAGCCAGCGCCCTTGTACTAAATAACTATGGGCCAAATGATTGGAATGGATCTATAGACATAGGAGTGCCAGATGATTATAGAGCTGAACAATTAGATGAGATAATTAGAGATATACAACTAGACATATACTACAAATATAGAATAAAATTGACCGCTGTTGGTATCTATCCTATAAATCCAAGCAACCGTGAGATTATAAATACTAAAGATGAAATTAAAGAAATAATATCTTCTCACGAATATATAATTGGTCTCCACGGTCTCTACGTAGATGAAGTTGATAAAGAGATAAGATTTGATGTTATTATAAGCCTCGATGCTAAAGATAGGCTTAAAGTATTAAAAGATGTAGTAACAGATGTAAAAAATCACTTCCCAGACTATAATATCGAGGCCTTTCCAAATATTGATTACACTGACAAATAATAAAATCTACCTTAAAAGTGATATGTTATACCAGCATATCACTTTTTTAATAAAAATTATAAGCCTACTTGAAATAACGATGGAAACAGTAAGGTAATACTAGGAGATTGTTTTGTAAATGACAATCTCAAATATTTTTACTTATATAATTGACTAGTCAATTATTGATGCAGCAATAAATAGGTACAAATGAAATTATTTGAAAAATTAAATGCTAAAAATATAAGCTTTAAAAATAGAATTATTATGCCGCCTATGGCTACTGCCAAGGCTGATGAAAATGGTCATGTGTCCCAAGACATACTTGATTATTATGATGAAAAGACTAAAGATAAACTTTTCTCAACCGTAATTGTAGAACATAATTTTGTTGACCCACTTGGAAAGGCAAGCCATAATCAAATGTCAATAGCAGATGATTCCGATATTGACGGTCTTAAAAAACTTGCAAAAGTTATAAAAAATAACGATGCCCAAGCTGTAGTACAAATATCTCATGCAGGTAGTTCTGCAAGTAAGGATGTCATAGGAGAAAGTCCACTAGCTCCATCTAGTGTTAAAAATCCTTCAAAAAAAGATGGGGAATTACCAAGAGAACTCACTGTTAATGAAATAAAAGAAATAGAAGATAAATTTGCAGATGCTGCCCTTAGAGTCAAAAAATCAGGTTTTGATGGAGTTGAAATCCACTCAGCCCATGGATATTTTCTAGACCAATTTTTATCACCCCTTACTAACAAAAGAACTGACCAATATGGTGGGGATATAGATGGTAGAATAAAAATCCACCTAGAAATTATCAAAAAAGTAAGGGAAAAAGTTGGATCAGACTATCCAATCTTTTTAAGGCTAGGTGCAGGTGATAATATGGATGGAGGACTTAGCCAAGAAGATGCAGTGTATGCAGCAAAGGAATTTGAAAAAGCAGGTGTCGATGTCCTAGATATCTCAGGTGGTATGTGCATGTTCTTTACAGATGATGATAGGGCAGGATTTTTCGACTACCTATCCAAACCTATCTATGAAGAAGTAGATATACCAGTTATCCTTACAGGTGGAGTAAAAACTGGCCAAGATGTAGAAGATATTTTAAATCGTGAAGTATGTGACCTAGTAGGTGTTGGTAGAGCTGTATTTAAAGACTCAAACTGGATAGAAAAAGAGATCAAGACCCTTATGTAAAGTAAATTCAAAAATAAGCTAAATAAATAAAAAAACTCATTTGCTTATAAATAAATTAGGAGGGTATATGAAATTTTTACACACAATGATTAGAGTTAAGGACCTTGATAAGTCCTATAAGTTTTATACAGAAGAGCTGGGCTTTGTTGAAAGTAGAAGAAAGGAATTTCCAGACAAGAAATTCGACCTCATATACCTAAAACTTCCTGAGTCTTCCGATTATGAATTGGAATTAACCTATAATTACGACCAAGAAGAAGATTATGATCTAGGAGATGGCTACGGACATATAGCAATTTCTAACCCAGATATCAAATCCTTTAGGGAAGAGTTAAGCAACAAAGGCTATGAAGTTACAGAACTTAGAGGTCTAAGTGATAATTCAGACAAGTACTTTTTTGCAACAGATCCAGATGGATACAAGATTGAGATTATAGAAAGATAATATTTGAAAACTTGCGATTTAAAAGGGCTAGCAGTAAAATCTGCTGGCCCTTTCTGTATGTTTGGGAGATTTTTAGGAGTATTTGACCAATCAGCAAACTTTGCATCAATACCAGCTGGGATAGTAGTAGGACTACTATTTGACTTTAACATTTTATTTAAAAGAATTAATCATCGATCTAGATTGTATGAAATGAGTAAAAAAATCAGGTAAATAAGCAAAATATAAATAAAAAACTAAAAATTACAGGAAAAAGTGCCCAAGTTGCCCTATAGTTGCTAGCTTTTTTTAAAAAATCCCCTTACAATAGAAAAAAGGAGATTTTATGATTGGAGAAAAAATTAAAAATAAAAGAAAAGAATTGAACTTAACTCAGGAATATTTAGCAAAAGAATTAAATATTTCAAGACAAGCAGTATCAAAGTGGGAAAAAGGAATTAGTGAACCATCTATGGATAATCTTGTTAAACTATCTGAAATATTCGGAGTTGATATAGGCTATTTTAAAAAAGATAGTGATCAAGAAGAAAATACCTCCCAAGCTTCAAGAATATTTTGGGATATTTTGTATGCAGCTATAGGACTTATTTTCTATTTGATATATTACTTTGGCATAGTAGAGGGAGCCTTAAACAAAGATCCAAAACAAATGCCATTTTTAATATTAACCATTTTTCTAATAATCTCAGTAATAGCTTTCCCACAAGCAGTGAAAAATATGGGAAACAAATTAGAAGATACAGACTATTTCACATTTTCAAAATTGATATTGCCAGTGATTTTTATAATATCACCCTTTATAGTCTTTTATTATATTTTTAAGAAAGAAAGATAAAAATATTGACTAGGAAAATATACTAAATAAAAGTAGATTTACCTAGTCAATTTTATCTTTATAAGTTTTTATTAATAAATTTATTCATTGGTCTTATATATCTAATTATATTCTAATACTATCAATTAAGTCCGGGCCATATTTAACTGTCTATTTCGCAACATTTTTGTTATAATTATATTAATAATGACTTTATATATATGATTGGATTTTTGCTAGGTGCAGGAACGACAATGTTAAATGTATCTTAAGATACTATATCATCTAAGATGCTTGCAAGAAAAGTTTAAGGAAAAGGTTGGATAGAGAAAGGTGAATTAAAAAATGAATAAATTGAAAATAGGAAACTTTCCGACACCAGTTTATAAAATAGATAGCTTGTCTGATTATTATGGGACAAATATTTACATAAAAAGAGATGATTTTTCTGGTTTAGAAGTTTCGGGAAACAAAATAAGAAAATTGGAATATTTGGTATATGATGCAATTGATAAAGAATGTGATGTTTTGATTACAAGTGGAGGAGTTCAATCAAATCATGCCAGGGCTACTGCTGCAGTTTCTGCCATGTATGGACTAGATTGTTATTTAGTACTTGAAGGCGCGGAAAAAGAATTTGAAGGCAATTTATTTTTGGATAAGGCCTTTGGAGCAAAAATTATATTTACAAACAATGTAAAAGATTCAATAGAGGAACTTGAAGCTAAGCTTTATGACATAGGAAAAAAACCATATATAATTCCTATGGGAGGATCCAATTATATAGGATCAAGAGGATACTTTGATCAATACAAAGAAATTTTATCTTACGAAAATGAAAATAATATAAAGTTTGATACTATTACTTTTGCAATAGGTTCAGCTGGAACATATGCAGGTATTTATCATGCCAATGAAAAATTATCAGCTGGCAAAAAGCAAATCCATGGCATATCTGTTAATAATAGCGAAGAATTTTTTATAAAAAAAGTAAGAGAAATTTTAAAGGACAGCAAAGATGAAATTGATACTTCAAAAATCTATATAAATGATAAGTTTATAGGTCCGGGCTATGCTAAATATAGAAAAGAAGATATAGAATTTTATCTAGATATAGCAAGAAAAACAGGCATATTATTTGATCCATGTTACACAGGAAAAGCATTTGAAGGATTTATTTCTAATATTGAAAACAAGTTCGATAAAAATGGCAATCATTTATTTATCCATACAGGAGGAATTTTTGGATGGACAAAAGAAATGAGAGAAATGGCCAAAGAAATAGTAAGAGAAAAATAGATATATAATTTCTAAGATACTTACAGTAGACTTATTAAAGAAGCAAGCAAAGACCAATCTTTAAGAAGCATAGGTCTAGATTAAAAAATTGAAAATGTGTCAAGTTCTTCATGACCCAACCCCAAAATCTGTAATATGGATTTTGGGGTTTTTTAATTTCAAAATATATATAACAAATTTACTAGTTAAAATATTATTATGTTATTGCGTGTTTACGTTCTCAGACGAAAACGATAGTTTTTTTATGCCTACTTTTTCTTAGAGACTTAGATAAAGGCGAATGTAGTAAGAAAAATAAATTTAGAAATTATAAATGCCATACTAAGAAGTCAATCAAATAGATATAGAGCCTATGTTATAATATATACATAAGGAGATGACAATGGAGACAACAAACAACCTGTACCAAAAACTCTGGTCCGCATCGGATGATTTGCGTAACTTTATGGATGCCAATGAGTACAAAAATTATCTACTAGGGATCATTTTTTATAAATACTTATCAGACAAACAACTAAAAAAGATATATCCTAAAAGAATAATAGATGTGGTTGAATCTAAGGACCTAGTTCGAGTTATAGTAGAGAAAAGGAGATACCGACAGGGAGAATATATTGTAGATACATTGAAAGAGGTATTAGATATCCTGATTAACTATAGAAATAATATTTATTTAGACAGGAGGAATTAAAGTGAGTCAAGAAAATAAGATAAATCAATCTTGCTGTGGTTCAATACAAAAAACCATTGGTACCGTGGAAGAAAAAGAAAATTGCCCCAAATGTTACGAAATAGGAGAAAAGGTTAAGAATATAACTGTAAAGCATATGGTATCAGAAAACCTTATGGGAAAGGTTGTAGATGAAGAAACTTACTATTTATGTATGAATGAAGATTGTGATGTCGTGTATTATAACTTAAACAATGAAAGAGTTTTTTATAAGGAAGAAGTAAAAGTTCCTATATGGTTAAAAAAGAATGCAA
Source organism: Anaerococcus martiniensis (assembly GCF_043187485.1). Lineage (GTDB taxonomy): Bacteria > Bacillota > Clostridia > Tissierellales > Peptoniphilaceae > Anaerococcus > Anaerococcus martiniensis. The sequence goes on along the minus strand of NZ_CP171106.1, from coordinate 297,846 downwards.
ATCCCAAATATATATGCTATTGCAACCAAGTTACAGAGCAACAAATTATAAACGCTGTTTTAGATGATGGTGCAAAGAATATTAAAGATATTATTAGACTTACAGGGTCAATGAAAAATGGAAAGTGCGAAATTAACAATCCTTTGGGTAGATGCTGTAGTCCTTTTATTCAGGAAACCATCAATAAAGCATTAAATAGCAAAGAATAGTTTGCGACACATAATTTATAAAGTACGTCACAACAGTAATAAAATTAAAAATAATAAAAAACTATAGAATTAAAATTTTAGCGGTTCAGATGTAAAAATCTGGGCCGCTTTTTTATTTTCCCCGGAAAGGAGGTCACCTATATGGTAAATGATGAAGTTAATAATAAGGCTATAAATATTGAGATAAAAGTGGCTCAGTATTCAGCAAAGGCTATTTTAAAAGCTATGAAAAAGGAAAAACTAATTCAAGGAAATTTAAGGATATGGTAAAGAAAGGTCAGCTGGAAAATATTGATTTACAAAAGGGTGAAGTCAAGGAACTTAAAAACCAACTTAACCGATATGGAGTAAACTTTTCTGTAATGAAAGATAAGGAATCAGGCTTATATTCAGTATTCTTCCAGGCAAAAGATACAAAGGCAGTAGATCTAGCCTTTAAAAAGGCCATAGAAAGATATGAGAAAAAGGAAAATAAAAGAGACTCAACATACGATGATAGAAAAACTTATGGGCAGGTAGTAACATTTAGAACTCCCTTTGCCTTTCAAGAGGCTATAAGAGATGCCTTTAGCCTTTACTCCAATGGTGGGGGCAATTTTGTAACTGCACCTGATTACAAGGAAGCCAAACGCAGATTTGAAGATGCAGCAGCTGGATTATTACAATTTCAAATAGTAGATAATCCAGAGCTAGAGGTGGGCTATGAGAGCATGAAAGAGTTTTTGAAAGCCTTTCAAAAGTTTGATAAAGCCAATGCAGCTGTGATGGTTTATAGTGACTATACTGATGAAGAAAGTTATTTTAAAAATTTAATAGGTGAGGACCAGCTAAAAGAATACATGGAGTACTATGAATATGTAAAAGCTCTTATAGGCCCTGATGGGGACCAATCAGATGATGAACTTGACCTATTAGATATCAACTACCAACCTATTTCTATTAGCACCAACATCATAGACTATTCCTACCTAACCAGCCTTATCCAAGAAAAGGCCAATAGCAGGGGAGAGATGAACCATAAAAACGATGATGAAATAGAAAAAACTCTAGCAGAGCTTATCAAACAAAACCCAGCCAAGGCAGAGGTATATCGCCAAATTATAGAAGAAATAGACCAAAACCCAGATAAATACCAAAATGCTATCATAGATGAAGTAGCCAAGGACAAATTTAACACTATTATTCAAGCCAATATAGACGAATTTGCAGACATATATAAGGTAAACAAAGAAGACCTAGAATTTCTAATAGCAAATTACCCAATAGACAAAAAAGAAGTCAAAAAACCACTAGGCGAGGATAAGTTAATCAAAAATGCTGATAAAGACCTATACAACGAGGCAAATGGTAAAGACCTAAGCTTATTAAAATTTAAATCTATGCTTAGAAAAGACACCCATAATTTTATAAAGCAGAAGATTAGGCCTTATTTTGAGTAGCTAAGGAGATGCTTATGAGTATGAAAGATTCAGAAACTAAATTATTTAACCAGCTTAAAATAAATACTCCATCTATTGTAACAGATGGAGTGATCAATGAAAAAGAATATTTAGATTCAAAATATAAAATTCTTTATATTATGAAAGAAGTAAACTCTTATCAAAAAGGTGGATGGAGCTTGACAGAGTTTATATCAAATGGAGCTATTCCCCAGACATGGGATAATGTAGCAAGATGGACTTAGGGGATACTTAATTTAGAAAAAGATTTTGATTGGGAGTATCTAAGCAGAGATAACGATCTAAGAAGAAGTATATATCTTAAGAAAATAGCTTCTATCAATTTAAAAAAGACGCCTGGTAGACATACTTCTATATATAACGAAATTAGGTTGGCAGCTAAAAATAATAAAAAGATTATAAAAAAATAAGTAGATATATACCAGCCAAATATTATCGTATGCTGTGGAACTTCAGGATTATTTGTAAAGGATTGTCTAGAGTCTGACTTAGTTTGGCAAATGACTAGTAGAGGAATCGAATATATGATACTTGATAATACTATCATAGTATCATTCTCACATCCTGAAGCAAGGGTTGCAGACCAGTATCTATACTACGCATTAATAGACGCAATTAGATAAATACTAGAAGAATATCCTATATAATAAAGCTGCCTTATTGGCAGCTTTAATTTTATTTACTATAAGATTTTGCTAAATTATAAAGTGTTTTTACATGGACACCTGTTGCACCTTTTTCGTATAGGCCTTGGGCTTTAGACAAATATGCTGTGCCTGCTATGTCTAGGTGGACCCATGGTTTTTCTTCTATGAAGTTTTCTATAAATTGGCCGGCTGTAATTGTACCACCTAGTCTACCGCCTGAGTTTTTGACATCTGCTACTTCAGATTCGTTGTATTTTCTGATAGTGTCATCATTTGGTAATTGCCAGATTTTTTCATTTGATTCTTTGGCTGCAGCTAATACTTTTTCAAATGTTTCTTGGTCATTTGTTACAGCCCCTGTGTAGGTTTCTGCAAGGGCTACTAGGCATGCGCCTGTAAGTGTTGCCAGATCTACTATAAATTCTGGGTCGTATTCTGTAGCCCCGTAGTTTACTGCATCTGCAAGGGTTATTCTTCCTTCGGCATCTGTGTTATCTACTTCTATTGTTAGTCCATTTCTTGCTTTTATAACATCTCCTGGTTTGTAAGCTCTGCCTGAGATACTATTTTCACAAGCTGCAACTATTCCTACAACATTTACTTTTAATTCATTTGAGGAAATTGCATCCATAGCGCCGATTACTGTTCCTGCTCCGCCCATGTCAGAATTCATAGTTTTCATACCATTTGATGGTTTTATAGAATATCCACCTGAGTCATAGGTGATACCCTTACCTACAAATACTAATGGTTTTTGTTCTTTTGGTCCGTTTAGGTATTCGATAACGATAAGTCTAGGTGGATTGTCTGAGCCTTTTCCTACTTCTAGGTATGCAGTAAGGCCTAGGTCTTTGATTTGTTTTTCATCATAGATTTTAACTTCTACATTTCTTGTTAGTCTTTCTTTAGTAGCTTGGGCTAGACTTTCTGGGTAGATGTCATTTGAGCGTAGGTTTACTAAATCACGGGCGAAGGCTTGGGAGTCTAGGACTGTTAGTTGTTCTGGGATGGCATTTGAGTTTTCGTCATCTAAGTCTTCGTCATCTAAGTCTTCTTTGAAGTTGATATTCTCTATCTTAGCAGATTTTTCTTCTTTGTAGTGGTCAAAGCTATAGGAAGCTAGACTTACTGCTTCTATTATTTGGCTTAAAAATTCTTCATCTTCTATATCTACGTTTTCTTTTTCAAAGCTAAGCTCGTTTAGGTCTAGTTTTATAGCTGATTTTGCTAGTTTGTAGATAGCTTTTTTAAAACTTTCTTTGTCTAGTTTATCTTTTTCGCCTAGTCCCAATAGAATGGTGCTTTCGCTTGGATTTGGGAGTATTTCTCCTAGCTCTGCCTTAAAGTATGGGTTATCACTCTGGTTTTTGTAAGCAAATTTAACTAGATTTGCTTTTTTATGATTATTAAAACTTACTTGCATTGTTTCTCCTTTTTAACAACTATAAAGTCTTATTTGTAATTTGAGTATTAAATAAAATATACCCTTGTAATATGGAAAATACATTTATTTTATATTATTATCTAAATAAGACATTTAAAAAGTTTATCAAAGGTTTATATTATTTTATCCCCAAAACTCTTCAGCAATTTTTTGACCTTGGTCAATTTTTTGCCATTGCTCATCTATAGTCAGCTCATTTCCTCCATCACAAGATGCAAATCCACATTGGTGGGAGAGGTATAGTCTATCTTTATCTATGATTTGGCTGGCTTTTTCAAGCAGGTCTTTTACTCTTTTTTCGTCATCAAAGCTGTTAGTTTTGCTAGAGAGTAAACCTAGTACTATCTCATTATCCTTATCTTTAAAAACCTTTAGAGCATCTATAGATCCAGCACGTTCATCATCCCATTCCAGGTAAAATCTATCGTAATTTTGTTTCTCTAAAAATAGGTCTGCTATGGATTCATAAGATCCATCACTCATAGACCTAGAATCGTAGTTACCCCTGCAATTGTGGGTGTAGACTTTTAGGCCAAGTTTGTGGGCATAGTCTATCACATCATTATTTATTTCTATAAATTTATAGGCTAGTTCTTTTTTCTCTGCTTCTGTAGAATCAGCTGAAAATGGTGAATCTTCATTATCTTCTGCAAATAATTCCCACAAGCAATCATCAAATTGGATAATTTCACCGCCATCTTTTTTATAGTCATCTAAAAATTCTTTGTAGGATGTTTTCAAATCTTTTTCGAACTCGTCAATCTTACCAGCATAGTAGCCATCATCTAGTCTACCAAATAGGGATAATTCTCCATAGATGTGAGATGGGGAAGGGATGCATTGTTTTACTTCTTTATCGCCTGCTAGCTCTTTTAATCTTTTAAAGTCATCAATAAATGGATGGTTTTTGCCATTTAATTTATCAGTTAATTTTATTCCTATATCTTTTCTGGTTTCGTATTTTTCTTCATTATCTTTTTCTCTAAAGAAATATCCACTTTCATCGATATATCTTTTTACTCCATGTAGGCCCCAAACAAAGTCAAGATGCCATAGGGATTTGGAATATTCACCATCAGTTATTTGTGGCAATCCATGGTCAATTTGTGCATCGACTATATTTTTTACAGCCTTATCCTCAGTTTCTTTGTAGCAATCGATGTCATCGTAAAATGGATAAGTGATGTCATCCCTGTGTTCTATTTCGTTTTTGAATTTTAATAACTCTTCTTCTCTTAGTAACGATCCTACTGTCAAAAATCTTTCGCTCATTGTTAGCTCCTTTATTAAAAATATTTAGAAATAAAACGCCAAAGCAAAATAAAAAAAGACCCCGTCCTTAAAAAGGACGAGGTCACTCGTGTTACCACCTTAATTTTATATCAATCTCACAATTAATAACTCATCAGGTACAAATTTATACCCTAGCGCTGTAACGTGCGCACACGGATTATCTTAAAAATTCGGATAACCAACTTAGAGGCCATTTTCACCTTGCCATCCCTAGACTAATCTCACCAAACTTAGCCTCTCTGGGTAGGTCTTAGCAAAGCTACTTTTCTCATCAACGTTTTTATTTCTAAGTTCATTATAGGGGGTCAATTTTAATTTGTCAAATATTTTAGTATTATGATATAAAAATATTTATAATTATTAATCAATTAAGACTAGTATAATGAATATAGCAATAATCAGGTAGGTAGTTATGAAGCGAATTATCTTAGCAGGCGGTGGCCACGGTCACATAAATATTCTTAAAAACTTGATAAAAAATCCAATCAATAACTTTGAAATAATCTTGATAACAGACTATAAAAGACAGTATTATTCGGGAATGCTGGCAGCTTTTATAGAGGGGATTTACAGCGAGGATGACATATCCTTTGATGTGGCAAAACTTTGTAAAATGGCAAATGTTAGATACATAGAGGAGAAAATTACCGCTATTGACAAGGCAAATCAAAAAGTTGTCACAAAAGTGAATGAGTACTCCTATGATTATTTATCCATAAATCTAGGATCCTCGTCTAAGGTTAATTTTCCAATTGATTCTCCAAATATTTGTTTGGTAAAGCCTATAAAAAATGTGGTGGATGCCAAGGTAGAGATAAGCAGTCTAGCAAAAACAAATCCTAATTTAAAAATCAGATTTGTAGGTGGGGGTGCTTCTGGCATAGAACTTGCCCTAGCTTTTAGATCAGCCTTTCCAAAATCTGATATTTCAATAATTACTTCAAAAGATATTTTGTCAAATTTCAATAATCATACAAAATCAAAACTAGAAAATATTTTTAAAGAAAAATCAATAAAAATTATCAAAGGTGAGAGGGTAAGTCTTATCAAAGATAAGAAAATATATACAAATAAATTTATATATGATTTTGATTTTGCCTTTGTGACTACAGGATTTGTAGGTCCACATATAAATTTTGATGGATTTAATACTGGGTGCGGTAATTTTTTAGCAGTTGATGAGAATTTATTTGCTGATAAAAACGTTCTAGCCATGGGGGATGTGGCAAATTTAAAAAAATATCCATCCATGACCAAGGCTGGAGTTTTTGCCATACGCCAAGCACCTGTTTTGTGTCAAAATTTATTAAAACTAATGAAGAACCAAAGAAATTTTATTTCATATCAGCCCAAAAAAAATTACCTGCAAATTATAAATTGTGGAGATAGGACAGCCTTGGCTAACTATGGCAACTTCTCACTATTTGGTAAATTACCTTGGAAATTAAAAGATAAGATTGATAGGGATTATATGAAGATTTAAGCAAAAATATTTTATTTGTATAATAATCAATAAATAATTTTATAATTAATTATATTAACGAAAAAGACTAAAAAGATTAAATAAACGAAAAGTTAAATAAAATATATTAATTAAGCCCCCGGGGGATAGATTAATTTTGTTTAATACTAGTTTATTATATTTAAAGATTGTTTTACAATGACTATTTAATATTATATAATATAAGTAACAGAATAATAATATAATTTTGTTGGGCACTCCCAAAGGCTGATTCCTTCTCAGTTTTTGGGTGTTTTTAACTAGAAAAGGAGGGGAATTTTGTCTAATGTAAAATTAGAAAATATTTCTAAAATTTATCCAAACGGTTTCAAGGCTGTTGATGGGATAAATCTTGATATAAATGATAAAGAATTTATTGTTTTAGTTGGTCCCTCAGGATGTGGCAAGTCAACAACGCTTCGTATGATAGCTGGGCTTGAAGAAATATCTGATGGGGAACTTTATATAGATGATGAATTAGTGAACTTAGTAGAGCCAAAAAATCGTGACATAGCCATGGTTTTTCAGTCATATGCCTTATATCCTCATCTATCTGTAAGAGATAATATTGCCTTTGCATTAAAGGTTGCTAGGGTAAAAAAGGATGAGCGATACAAAAAGGTAGATGAAGTCGCAAAAATACTTCAGCTTGAGCCTGTTTTAAATAAAAAACCTGGCACTCTTTCTGGAGGACAGAGGCAAAGGGTGGCACTTGGTCGAGCTATGGTCCGAGATCCAAAAGTTTTTCTGTTTGATGAGCCGCTTTCAAATCTAGATGCCAAATTAAGGGTGGCCATGAGGGGAGAGATAGTTGCCCTTCATAAAAATTTGGAAACTACCTTTATATATGTAACTCATGATCAGACAGAAGCAATGACCATGGGAGATAGGATAGCGGTTATGAATGATGGTATTGTTGAACAATTTGACACACCAGGCAATCTTTACCACAATCCTAAAAATCTTTTTGTGGCAGCCTTTATTGGATCACCACAGATGAATTTTTATAATGCAAGCTTAATCAATGACGGCAATAATTTTTCTGTTAATCTTTGGGATAAGGTTTTAAATTTACCGGAATCTATAAAAAATAGACTGAATTTAAAAAATTCAAACCAAGATATAGTTTTGGGCATCAGGTCTGAAAATATTTATTATGCCGATAGCAAGGGTGAAAGCACTATCAATGTCATTGCAAAAAAAGTAGAGCAATTAGGTAGCGACACCTATGTTTATTTTGATACACCAGCTAGTAAAAATGAGTCGGTGGCAAGATTTAATCCGCCACGCAATGTTTCTATAAATGAGGAGATTGGTCTAAACTTCGATTTAGAAAAAATAATTATTTTTGATAAAGAAACTGGTCTTAACATTTTAAAAACTGAAGATATTTCTTATTTTTAGGAGGCAATTATGACAAAATCTAAGCAAAAAAATAAATTGTCTTCAAAAATTTCAGACCTATCTTTTGGTCAACGAATAAAATTTTATCTAAAAAGATACTGGCAGTTATATATTTTTCTTTTGCCTGCCTTAATTTACTTTTTAGTTTTCCACTATGGGCCTATGTATGGGGTACAAATTGCCTTTAAAAAATATATGCCATCACTTGGCATTACAGGCAGTCAATGGGTTGGTTTTACTCATTTTAAAAAGTTTTTTAATTCTTATTACTTTACAGATTTAATCAAAAATACTTTGGGCATCAGCATTTATGAACTAATTTTAGGTTTCCCTATGCCAATAATTTTGGCCCTTGTTTTTAATGAACTTAAAAATGGTTTTTTTAAGAAATTTGCACAAACAGTAACCTATGCACCACATTTTATTTCAACTGTAGTAATAGTCGGAATGCTGGTTTCTTTTTTATCACCATCCACAGGTGTTATTAACCATATAATTGCTGGCTTGGGTGGCAATCGTCAGGCTTTTTTAGAAGATCCAAAATGGTTTAAAACTATTTATGTCTTATCAGGTATTTGGCAAAATACGGGTTGGAATACCATTATTTATATGTCAGCCCTAGCTGGAGTTAATCCAGAGCTGCATGAAGCAGCAGCAATAGATGGGGCAAGTAGACTTCAAAGATTAATTTATATCAACTTACCAGCATTGATTCCAACTATGATTATATTATTAATCATGAATTTTGGATCAATAATGTCCATGGGCTATGAAAAGATATTACTTATGCAAAATCCGTTAAATATTGCATCAAGCAATGTAATCTCAACATTTACCTACCAACAGGGTTTGATAGATGCTAACTACTCATATGCTGCAGCTGTTGGATTATTCAATGCGGCAATCAATGCTATTTTGTTACTCACAGTAAATAAAATTACTAGAAAAATCACCAATATTGGTTTGTGGTAGGAGGACATATGAATAAGAAAAATTCGGATAAGATTTTTGATATCATAGTCCATGTTATTGTCATATTAGTTTTGATAGTAGTTTTGTACCCTCTTATATATATAGTATCAGCTTCGATTTCTTCCCCAATTGCGGTTAATTCTGGCAAAATGCTTTTACTCCCTAAAGATATTACATGGGAAGGATACAAAATAATCTTTAGAAATAAAGATATTTGGAATGGATATCTCAATACAATTATTTATACATTGGTGGGGACTTTGGTAAATCTTCTATTTACTATTCCAGCAGGATACGCCTTGGCAAGGCGCGAGCTACCGGGTCGCAATTTCTTTATGAAATTTATCCTAGTAACAATGTTTATCAGCGGGGGACTCATTCCGTCATATTTATTAATTACAGGACTTGGTCTTAAAAACTCCATGTGGGCATTAATACTGCCTGGAGCAGTCTCAGTTTATAACTTAATTGTTGTAAGGACGTATTTTCAGACCAATATCCCAGAGGAGCTTATAGAATCAGCGGTCATTGACGGGGCTAGCTTTTTTAGGATATTTTTTGAAATAGTATTGCCACTTTCAAAACCGATTCTAGCTGTTATGGCTTTATTTTATGGTATAGGCCATTGGAACCAGTATTTTGGAGCTCTTTTATATATAGATGATAGGAGCAAGTATCCTCTTCAAATGATTCTAAGGGAGATTTTGGTAATCCAGGATATGAGCTCAAATCCAAATATGTCCATGTCAGGTGAGATGGCTAAGTTTTTATATAGCCAACAACAATTAGCCCAAGTTATAAAATATGGGGTTATGATAGTTTCAACACTTCCAATCATAATTATTTATCCATTCTTACAAAAATATTTTGTAAAGGGTGTCATGATTGGATCAGTCAAAGGTTAAGGAGAGAGAATGTATAAAAAAATATTATTAGCAGCAGGAATGGTCTTTGCCCTAGCAGGATGTGGGAATAATTCAGATGCACCAGCTGAAAAGGCCGATACTGGTGCAAAAACTAGCAATATTGAAGTAAATAAAGAAGGCTATCCAATAGTAGATGATCAAATAGAAATGTCGATGATAGCTCCAGGTCTAGGAATCAATGAGTGGAATGATATGGATTTTATCAAAGACTACGAAGATAAAACAAATATTAAGCTAGATATTACTACACCACCACAATCAGAGTTTAAAACGAAACTAAACCTTGCTTTTGCAAGTAGGGATATACCTGACGTTATTTATGCGGGTGGTCCAAATACTTTAAATGCTGCTGTAGAAGTAGACTATGGTAGCCAAGGATTATTGGCTCCTTTAGAAGATTTAATTCCAGAATATGCTCCAAACTTTAATAAGCTTATGGAAGAAAATCCAGAAATCAAAAAGTCAATTACAACAACAGATGGCCACATATATGCCTTACCATATATAACTGAAGGTCCTACTTCAAAATGGGTTATGGGTCCAATTTGGTATAATGGTGAATGGCTAAAGGCTTTAAATGTAGAACAACTACCAGAAACAACTGAAGAATTTAAAGAACTAATGCTGCGTTTTAAAAATGAAGATCCAAATGGCAATGGTGAAGCTGACGAAATTCCTATCTCAGATGTAAACTTCTCAGGCCTACGTCCTTGGTTCTTGCCAGCATTTGGTATCAAAGGCTGGGGTCCATTTGAAAAAGATGGCAAAGTTTCATATTCATTTACAGACCCTGGATTTAGAGGATATTTGGAATATATGCATGATCTTTATGCAGAGGGAATAATCGACCAAGAAATCTTCTCCCAATCAAAAGAGCAATTACAAGCAAAGGGTCAAGAAAATAAAGTTGGAGTTTTCCAAGAATGGTTCTCATACTTTATAACAGGCCGTGAAGAGGCAGATGCAGTAAATGATCCGATGTTTGCTCCACTAACAAGTGAATATCAGAAAACACCACTTATGCCAATAGGACCTGGTATCAAACGTGGTTCGTTTGCAATTTCTAGCAAAAACCCATCAGTTGAAGCATCCCTTCGTTGGGTAGATACATTCTACACAAAAGATGGCTTTGATTATTTATATTATGGACCAGAAGGTTCATTTTGGACATGGAATGAAGATAAAACAGCAAAAGAATACTCTGAAGCAGCACAAAATTCTGATGACCCAGAAAAATATCGTGGATTTGTAACTCCATCTTACGGAATCACAGTTCCAGCTTACTCTGTACCACTAGATCCAATTGGTGGTGAGAAAGAAAATCCATTCAATGACTTTATTGAAAAAGAAACTGAAGAAAAAATTCTAGCAAACGGAGAGCAAATATTCCCACTAACCTACCTTACAAATGAAGAAAACGAAGAAGTTAGTGACATTACTGTTGAGCTAGAAACATATATGAAAGAAAACGAAGCTCAATTTATAAACGGATCTAAAGAAATAAATGATCAAACATGGCAAGAATATATAGATACAATGAATAAAATTGGAGCTGAAAGACTAATAGAAATCTATCAAGCAGCTTATGATAGATGGAAAGCTATTAAATAATGGATAATAAAAATAAATTATTTAAAATAGGAAACTTTTTGGGGGATATGTTTATCCTCCAAGCCTATTTTATAGGATACTCACTAAGGGGAGGCATCATTCTTGGTGTCTTCCCTTCTTTTTTAGCTGTGGTAAAAGTTTTGACATCAATATTTTATAAAGAAAATCCAGATGTAATGAAATACGAATTTCAAAATGCATATAGGGAAAATTTTAAGATAGCCAATCAAATTGCTTGGCCTACTATATTATTTTTTGGATTATTAATCTACGATTATTATATAAACAAACAACTGTTGCAAAATGGTGTGCTTAAAATTGTTTTACTTATTTTAATTATTTTTATCTTAATACTAATAACTCATTTACCGATTAGTATTTTAAGATTTGATTTAAAAATTAAAGAATATTTTAAGCAAGCTTTTTTCCTAAGCCTAAGCAGTCCCTTAGAATTATTTTCTATAATTGCAAGCCTAGTTTTAATAGAAATAATATTTATGAAACTTCCAATTCTTATTTTATTTATGGGAGCTCCTTTACTAGCCTTACCCTTTGCGTGGTTTTCTTATAATTCTGTAGAAAAAGTTCTTGCAAAAAAGGAGGGAGACTAATGTTTATTTATCTTTTGGATATAGAAATTAAGATTTATGATAGTTTAAGCCTAAAGGATAAGAGAAAGGTTGTAAAGTCAATTATTGATTATGCAAGATACACCTTAAAAATATCATCAGCAGAAATTTCAGCAAATGATATTAAAAATTTTGCCCACCTAGGCTTTGTGACTATCTCAAATCAAAACGATAGGGCAAAGGAAATCTTAGAAAACTTGCTAATAAGAATAGAAAAGAATTATCCAGTAGAAGTTACCAACTACTCAATAGAAAGAATCTAGATTATAAGGGTATGATGATATCAAATACTTATATTTTTAGGAGGGAAAAATGAAATTAATTTGTTATAAAAGATGTACAACCTGCAAGGGTGTGGAAAAAATGCTAGAAGAAAAAAATATTTCTTATGATTATAGGGATATAAAAGAAGAAAACCCAAATGCAAGTGAACTAAAACAATGGCACGAAAAAACACAATTGCCAATCAAAAGATTTTTTAATACATCAGGCAAAATTTATAGGGAAAATAATATCAAAGATAAATTACCAGAAATGACTAACGAAGAAGCTTATGACTTACTATCAACAGATGGCATGCTTGTAAAAAGACCAATCCTTTTTACAGATGATGGAGAAATTTTCGTAGGACCAGATGTCAAAAAATATGTAGAAAGTCTATGAAATTTAAAATAGAAAATAAGACTAAAAGATATATTTTTTATCTAATAATTCTTTTAATCTTATATTATTTTGTAGAAACTCTGCCCCTTAGACAAAGGCAAAGCAGAAATGACATGGTCTCAGAAAATATAAAATCATTAGAAGATACAACCAAAGAATTATCAGATATAATTGCTCAAGATAAGGAAGCTATTAATAATTTTTTTTATAATCAAAAGACAAGCGAAAAAATACTAGGCCTAATAAAAACTTATCCAGCCGACAGGGAATTAAAAATAAGTGATAATGTAAAAATATTTTTGCAACAAGAGGGCAACCCTGTCAAAATTAGCTATAAAGACAATGAATTTGAAATTGTAAATACCAAAGTTAGGGATAGTGAAGATAGCAAAAACAATGCAGCTATCACTTATGACGTCCTAGTTACAAAAAATCCAAATGCAGCCAATAACTATGAATTAATCCATGACTTAAAAACCTACATGGTTGATTCATATGGCCAAGATGCCTTTGATAATTTTTTGGATAGGATTATTGAGCAAACAATAAAGGAAAATGAAAAATTAATTAATAAGTTAAATACTGGAAAGAAGTAAAAATGAGTTTTGAACTAAAAGGATTGGATAAATTATCAGACCAAGAACGTATGGATGAGCTAATTAATTTTGTAAAAATCCAACTTGATGATGAAAGTGATCCACTTGCATTGATGAGCAATATTTCAAGTTTTATAATGGCTTGTATAAAAGACTTAAATTGGTCTGGATTTTATTTTTTAAGAGACAATGAATTAGTTTTAGGGCCTTTTCAAGGATTACCTGCCTGTACAAGACTCAGCTTAGATAAGGGTGTTTGTGCAAAATCTTTTAGAGATGAGAAAATTGTAAATGTAGATGATGTTCACGAGTTTGCTGATCATATCGCTTGTGATAGTGCATCTAATAGTGAACTTGTGATACCACTTTTTAAGCAAGGTAAAGTCTATGGAGTTTTAGATTTGGATAGTCCCATTAAAAATAGATTTACAGCTACAGAGGTGGATGGATTTAAGATTATGGGACAGATGATTGAAGAAAAAATATATCCATTCTAATGGCAGTTTAAAGTGTAAAAATATTTTGTAAAATTTTGCTTTTTTTGATATAATTATTCAGATAAAGGAAGGAATTTTATGAAAAAAAAGTTAAGTTTTAGAGAAGTTATACTAGTTGGATCCCTGCTATTTGGATTATTTTTTGGGGCAGGTAACCTAATATTTCCACTAGAATTGGGTCAAAGATCTGGAGTAAATCTTGGTCCTGTAACAATTGGATTTTTGATTTCTGCAATTGGATTGCCTATCTTAGGGATTGTCGCAACAGGCCTTAGTGATAGCGATTCATTATTTGACTCAGCCAAACCTGCTGGAGATTTTTTCGCATATTTTTTCACTATTTTGCTATATTTAACCATAGGTCCTGGATTTGCCATTCCTCGTACTGCTACAGTCTCTTATGAGGTAGCTCTTAAGGGAATGGTTGGGGCCAATGATACCATATATTTACTGGTCTTTTCAATAGTATTTTTCTTACTAGCTTATTATTTTGCAATAAAAAAAGGCAATTTGATAGACATAATCGGCAAGTATATGACGCCAATTTTTTTAGTTTTGCTTGCAATCATAGCAATATTAGCACTAGTAAAACCTTTGGGGCCAGCAGCAGCCATAAATCCTACTGAAAAATATCAATCTAATCCTTTTACAGTTGGAATCATAGATGGTTATAATACCTTAGATGCACCAGCATCATTAGCATTTGCCGTTTTAATTATAGCTGCTATCAAAGACCTAGGAGTAAAGGAAGCTGCTGATATTGGACTCGAAACCTTAAAGGCAGGTTTGGTTTGCTTGGTAGGTATGGGTATCGTTTATTCATCATTAGCATTTTTAGGATCTAGTTCTGCCCATATTATGGATGGGGGAGAAAATGGAGCTATAATTTTAGCAAAAATAGCTAGCCACTATCTAGGTTCAGCAGGACATATTTTACTAAGTCTAATAGTATTTCTTGCGTGTTTAAAAACTGCAATTGGATTGATTTCAGCTTGTTCTGAGATGTTTAGTGAGATTCTATCATTTAAAGTTACTTACAAACAGTACTGCATAATCTTTTCCATAGTTTCATTTTTAATAGCAAACCTAGGATTAAGTAAAATTATTTCCTTATCCATACCAGTTTTGATGTTCTTATATCCCCTTTCAATCGCCCTAATATTTTTATCTATGCTTTCAATAAAAACGGGCAAAAGGGAAATAATATATAAATGGACTTTAGCACTAACAGCTGTTGCGGCATTTTTTGATTTATTGGCTAATTTGCCAGAAAGCATATCACATAGTGCCTTTGTAACAAATATTCTAAGCCTGCCAAATAAATTTTTGCCAGGATTTGAATTAGGATTTGGATGGGTAATACCAGCAGCAATTGGTTATATAATAGGATATATCATTGATAAAAACACAAAAAAAAGTAAAATAACTTACACTACAGGCAAGTAGCTCTTAGGAGTAAGGCTTGCCTTTTTTGTGAGGAGAATATGAGATTAAGATTTAAACCAAATGCTATACCAGAGATGAAAGAAAATGATAGGATATTTTTCTATCCAAGAGATATGAAGGGTAAATGGAAAGAAGTTTTTAAAAATGACAATCCTATATACTTAGAAATAGGAGCAGGCAAGGGTGATTTTATAATAGAAATGGCCAAAGCAAATCCTGATATAAACTTTATATCCCTTGAGATGAATACCAATGCCTTTGTGATAGCTAGTAGGAAAATAGAGGAAGAAGAGCTTACTAATGTTATAGGCCTGGTAGACTACGCAGAAGAACTAACAGAAACCTTTGATGAAGGAGAAATAGATCATATTTATATCAACTTTTCTACCCCATGGCCAAAAACAAAACACCACAAAAGACGTTTAAGCCATGAGAGATTTCTTGAAAGATATAAAAAAATTATAAAAAAACAAGGAATTATAGAACAAAAGACAGATGATTTGCCATTTTTTGAAGACTCATTAAAATATTATGAAGACTATGGCTTAGAAATCCTCGAATCAAATTTTGATTTAGCTGAACAAGAATCTATAGTCACAGAATATGAAAGAAAATGGAGAGACCGCCAAAAGCCTATTTATTATGCTAAAGCTAGATTTAAGTAATTTATATTGACATTATTAAAGTTAAACTTTAATTTATTAAAAGATGTAGTATAATACTATTAAATAATAAATAAAGGAATTAATATGAATAAATCTAAAAATAAATTTTGGCAAGGATTAATCAGTGCTTTGATTGTTGCAGGACTGATTATAGCTGCTTTTTTATATGCAAAAAGCATATTTGATGTAGAAGAAGAAACCAAAATATCTTCAGAAACTGTAGAATCAGCCCTTAAAGAAGCAAAAGAGCTGACAACTTTAAAATACCATTACAAAAATATTGCTTCATTTGAAAATAGCCAACAATTTCAAGGAATGACCATTCCATTTACTAAAAAAAGCTTTTTATATACCTATGAAGGTGAAATCCATGCTGGAGTTGACCTTGAACAGGCAAATGTAAATATAAATGAAGAGGCTAAGACCATAAATGTTACATTACCAGAGACAGAAATATTAAGTCATGATATAGATGAAAATAGTGTAATGGTTTATGATGAAAAAAATTCTATTTTTAATCCTCTAGAAATGAAAGACTATTCAAACTTTAGAAAAGAGGAAGAAGCAAAAGTAGAAAAAGAAGCTATAGATAAGGGTCTGCTTGATGAGGCAAAAGAACAAACCTTAAAGGCAGTAAAAGATATTTTATTGCTAAATCCAATAATAGAAGAAGATTACACTGTCAGTGTAAAATAAAAACTAGGAGTTAAATGCTCCTAGTTTTATTTTGCAAAATTATAAATAATTGTAACAAGAGGATATAAAATTATTTGATGGGCTAGATAAATTGGCATGGCGTATCTACCAATTTTTGCGAGCGTGCTATCCCTGCCATGTTTATCATAAAAATTTTTGTTTTTTAATGACTTACCCCAGTAAAAACCAAATAGGTATATAAAAACCCAAGGGATTAGAGGGAAATAATCGGTTGAATGAAAATCACTTGATGGAAAACCAAGATAGAAAAAATTTAAGTCATATAGATTTTTAAAAACTTGCTTATCATAGAGGATTCCTCTTGGAACTTTGTATGAAATTATAAAAAAGATTAAAAAAATAAAGGCCCACTTTGGGGAAATATCCTTATAATTTTCAATTAGCCCTACAATTATCATGCAAGCCCCCAGTCCATTTAAAACTCCCCAAAGGATAAATTGATTTGGTGCTGCAACATAGGTAATTAGTGTGATTGCAAAACCAATTAAGCTCGTTTTTATCCCACGTTTTATGTTTTTTTCAGGACTTAGGAAATTTGATGTAATACCTGATATGATAAAAAATGAACAAGCAATTGATAATTGCCAAATTTTATTAAAAGTAGTTCCATCATACCAATCAATTTGCCAGTAATAATTTATGTTATACATTAAATGAAAAAGCACCATGGAAATAATGGTAAATCCACGCCACTTATCTAGATTATAATTTCTTTTCATTCTAATATTATAACATAAATAATACTAGGAGGTCTTGTGTTTGAGTATAAGTTTGAAAAAGTGGTTATAAGCAATGGTTTAAAAGAAAGTCAAAATAATAATATGGAGCAAGTAGAAAAAGCAATAGCAGATCATGCCAAGAATGGTTGAAGATTGGTCCAAGTTTTAGTTGTTCCTAAAGAAAAAGCTGGTTTATTTATGATAAACTACTACAATATTATATTTGAAAGTGAAATTTAGCAAATTAAAAAGCCCCTAAGAGGGGCTAAAATTTTATCTTATTTTTCAAGTTCTTTTACAAATGTTGTGACGTGAGCTGGCAAATCTTTTGGTGTTCTTGCTGTAATAATGTTTCCATCTACTACAGTTTCTTCATCAACCCAATTTGCTCCGGCATTTTTAACATCTGTACTTATAGTTTTAACTGATGTTGCTTTGATATCTTTTAAAATGTTAGCTTCTACTAATACCCATGGTCCGTGGCAGATAGCACCGATTATTTTTCCGGATTCATTCATTTCTTTTACAAAATTAACTGTAGCTTCACATTTTCTCATAGCATCTGGAGAAAATCCACCTGGCACATAAACTGCATCAAATTCATCTGCTTTTGCATCAGAACTTGCTATTTCAGATTTTACCTTGTATGCTCCTGCTTTTCCTTCGTATTCTGTTTCAGCTTCAGTACCTACAAGTACGACTTCATAATCTTCTCTAAATCTATGGTAAGGGTAAATTAATTCACTTTCTTCAAATTTATTTTCAACCAATATTGCTATTTTTTTCATTAAAGCCTCCTTTTAGAATTCTATAATCAACGTTATTGTATATTTACCCGAATTATATATTTTTAATAAAATCGTAAAATTCTGAAGCCTCGACCTTATGGTCGTTTCGAAATTTTAATGATATTAGATGAAGATTTTCACGTGCCCTAGTCATTGCTACATAAAACATTCTGCGTTCTTCCTCCAATTGATCGTTTTTGCTAGTAAAATCAAAAATCATTGGAAATTCACCCTTTACTAGGTCAACGATAAAAACATTGTCATACTCAAGACCCTTAGACTTGTGAATGGTGGATAATATAATATTTGATTTATTTCTTTTGTTTAATATCTTTTCAAAAACTTCTATTTTGCTATAAAATTCATCCAAATTTTTTAATCCTTTGGAAAAATTAATCATACTTTCAATATACAAATCCTTATTTATCACAACTTCATAATATTTATTAGAAAACATTTTGATATACTCTCTATAACCCATGGTCTTATAAATATAAGCAAATTGTTTGTCTAAAGACATATTTCTTAAGTTTTTAAATTCTTTTTCTTTTCTTAAAAGTCCATAGGCCTTTTCATCATCTATGTATTCGTGGAGGTAGTCAAAAACTGTATAATTTTTTGGTTTTAATACTAGCTTTTCAATTTCTTCACGTGATAAATAAGTTTTTACCATATAATAAATTTCTGTAAAAAGCTCTACATTATAAAAATCATTGGAAAAATTAATAATATTCACCATATCTTTTAAAATTTTAGAATCAAAAAAATCAATAGATCCATTATTTATTGCAAAATCAATCTCAGCATCCATGAGAAAACTTACTAGATTAAGGGAGGAAATATTATTTCTATAAAGAATCGCATTTGTTTTATTAGCTTCAATATTTTTTAATATATAAGAAAAGGCATCCTTGCTATCTTTGGCATAGTTTTTATGAACCTTGCTAGTTGCTTTTTTATTTGTAAATAAGTTTTTTTCGTACCTTTTTTTATTTTGCCTTATAAAATCATTTGAAACTTTTACAATATTTGCTTGTGACCTGTGATTTTCATCCATGGTAATTATTTTGGAATCAGGAAATATTGATTTAAAATTTAAAAGATAATCAGGTTCTGCAGCTCTAAAAGAATATATTGACTGATCATCATCAGCAACTACCATAAGGTTATTTTCTGGATATATAATTTTTTCTATGATTTTAAATTGAAGAAGAGAGGTATCCTGGCCCTCGTCTAGTTGGATATATTTGTATTTGTTTTTTACAGACTTTAAAAGTTTAGGATGCTCATTTAAAAGTCTTAGGGCTATGGTCTGCATATCATCAAAATCTATATAAGAATTATCTTTTTTGAAGTTTTCGTAAGTATAATAAATTTTCTCAACATTCTTTATCTGAGATTTTTTTAGATAAGAAAGATCTGCCATGCTATTTCTCATGTAACCGACTTCTGTAAAAAAATTTCGCAAATCTTCTGATGACATTAACTTGCCACTTATATCAAAATAAATTTTTTGTATGAGATTGTATTTATTGTAGCTCTCATCACTTTCCAATATTTTTAATTCTCTTTTAGATTTTTTATAGTAATTTCTAATGATTAAATAGCAAAAGGCGTGAATGGTCATGAAATTTGATTTATTTTCATTTTCTAATTCAAATCTACTTTTCATATCAAGGGCCTGGGTCCTGGAGAAAGTAAGTGATAAAATCTCCCCAGGATCTACTTGTTTTTCTAGGATTTTTATTCTTTCTAAAAGCATGGTAGTCTTGCCAGCTCCCGGCACTGCAAGAACCAAGCAGGGGCCATTTTTATGGTTTGCAGCTTGAATTTGTTTTTCTGTAAGTTTCATATAAATATCATACCATATTAAAATTTATTAAAATATGGTAAAATTATAAGAGAATACATAAATGGGGGTAACAATGCTTACAACAAATTTTTTAAAATCAAGAACATCAACTAGAGAATATAAAGATACAGCTATAGATGAAGCTACTAGAACGAAATTATTTGAAATCGTAGATGCTGAGGCAGAAAAGCTTGGCAAAGATGATTTATCTTTTTTAGTAAATACTGATGGGGAGTCTATTTATAAAGCCCTAGAAGGTGTAGCTGGCTACCGTGGAATCATGATAAAAGCTCCAGCATATATTGCCTTAAACGCTTTAAATGACAATCCAGCATCTATAGTAAAAGGTGCCTACGGCATGGAAGAAATAATTACTAAGCTAAATGAACTAGGACTGGGATCATGCTGGATTACTGTTTCTGATGTAGAAAAAACAGTAAAACAATCTGCTTTTAACTTTACAGAAGGTGATGTAAATTTATTATTAGCAGTAGGCTATCCATTAGATGGTGAAGTTCGTCAGCAAAGATTCGATGATAGAAAACCAACAGAAGACCTAGTTTTTCTAGGAGATTTTGATACACAAGCTACAGATGAGGACCTAGAACAAAGAGGACTAAATGATATCTTTGACTATGCAAAATTTGCTCCATCAACTCAAAATGAGCAACCTTGGAGATTTGTGATAGTAGATGATGAAATCAACCTATACATCGAAAACTATAAGGGAGATGTAAACCTAATAGATGCTGGTATAATAATGTATTATGTAGATGAACTAGGCAAATCACTAGCTATGACAAGTGGTTGGGATATTAAGCCAGAAATTTCATCTGATAAATACACATATATAGCTACTAAGAAAATGTAAAGATAGGGCGACTTTTAGTCGCTTTATTTTAATTGGAAGGTAAAAATGATTAGATTATACACAGAAAATGATTTTGAAAAGATGAGAGCAGCAGCAGAAATTTTATGCCAAACTCATCTAGCTATCCAAGCAGTTATAAAAGAGGGAATGACAACAAAGCAATTAGATGACTTTGCAAATAAATTTATAGTAGAGCACAAAAAAGCTATACCAGCCCAGCTAGGCTACGGTGGATTTCCATACACACTTTGTATATCAGTAAATGATGAAATTTGTCACGGTTTTCCTAGTGATTACGTTCTAAAAGAGGGAGACATAGTTTCCATCGATAATGTTATTGAGTATAAAGGAGGACTAGCTGATTCTTGTTGGTCATATGCAATCGGCCAATTAGCAGAACGAGATCAAAAACTAATGGATGTTACTTTGGAGTCCTTAGAAAGGGCAATTGATCAAGCTAAGGTCGGTAATAGAATAGGTGATATTGGCCATGCAATTCAAGAATATGCCGAAGTTGAAAATGATTTTTCAGTTATTCGTGATTTTATAGGCCATGGTATTGGAAAAGAAATGCACGAAGACCCACAAGTCCCACATTACGGGCAAGCAAGACGAGGACCACGCATCCAAGCAGGTATGGTTTTTACAATTGAACCAATGATTGCAAGTGGTAACTGGCCAATGGAGCTTGAGGATAATGGATGGGTAGCAAAAACAAAAGATGGATCAAATGTTTGCCAATTTGAGCACCAATTAATCATCCATGAAGATGGGCCAGAAGTAATAACTGACCAAAGAAAATATTCGCTTACTGAAGAAGATTTAGAATTTATCAACAATTACAAATTTTAGTGGAGTTTAGTTTTGCAATTAAGTTCAATCGAAACCTTAGAAGACAAAAACTACTTTGAAACACTTTATCAAAATGCCTTTCCAATTGAGGAAAGAATTGAGATAGCAACCCTATATAATCTTTTAGAAGAAAATTTAATAGAAATTGATATTTTAAGAGAAAATGATAAAAATATTGGTTTGGCTGTTATCTACCTAAACCACAACATTCACTTACTTTCATATTTTGCTATCGAAAAATCTTGTAGGGGAAAGGGATATGGAAGTGCTGGTTTAGGAATATTAAAAGAAAAATATGATGATTTGATAATTGAAATTGAAAGTACAAAGTTTAAAGATGCTGATGATTTTGCTATAAGAAATAAAAGAAAAGCATTTTATATCAAAAACGGATATCAGGTTTTGGATGCAAGTGTAAATTATTTTGGTATTGAGATGGAATTAATGTCTACCACCAAAGATGCGGGTCTAGAAGAATATTTTGATACCTATTTAAATATATTTGAAGAAGACTTCATAAATGAAAATATAAAACATATAAAATAAACCCTAGCAATTTTATTAGGGTTTATTTTATTGCTATCTTATTAGATAGTTTATTAGATAAAAGTTTTCTAAATTGTATAGTTTTATTATAATATATAATTTATAAGGAGATTATGATGAGCGAATACTTTAAAAAATCAGACTTAGATAAATTTAATGATGGAGATCTAGGACAACTACACAAAGAACATTGGGATAATTTCCTAAATTATTATGCAAATGTAATGGCAGAAGGTAAACTTTCTGTAAGAACAAAAGCCCTTATAGCTCTAGCGGTAGCTCATGCAGAAAAATGTCCGTATTGTATTGATGCGTATACAACAACTTGCTTGGATTTAGGATTAAGTAAAGAAGAGATGATGGAAGCAGTTCATGTAGCAAGTGCTATGAAAGCGGGAATTACCCTAGTAACAGGCGTACAGATGAAAAATATAACAGATAATTTGGAATTTTAAGTGGACTATTTAAAAAAAGTAAATAGAGCAGTAGCTAGATTTGATGAGAGAGTAGGATATGAACTTAAAACAAAGAATAAAATAGATACCCTACAATTAAATATAACTAGAAACTGTAATCTATCCTGCAAACACTGTCATCTATCTTGCCATCCAAATCGCACTGAAGATATGAGCCAAGAAGTAGCTGAAAAATGCATAGATCTTTTAAAGGCTTATAATTTTAAGACTGTAGATATCACGGGTGGGGCTCCTGAAATGAGTGGAGTTTTTAAATATCTAGTAGAAGAGTCCAGTAAGCTCGGCAAAAATGTTATGATTAGGTCAAATCTAACCATATACAATGATGAAAAATACAAAGATATACCTATTTTTTTGAAAAATCACAAGGTAGATATAATAGCAAGTCTTCCTTTTTATGAAAAAGAAAAGACAGATAAAATGAGGGGCATAGGAGTTTTTGAAGATTCTATAAGAGTTTTAAAAATATTAAATAAACTTGGCTATGGTAGGGATCCAAACTTAAATTTAAACCTAGTTTACAATCCATCTGGAGCTATGATTCCTCAGGCAGAAGAAGAACTTGAAGCTATTTACAGAACAAAATTGCTCAGAGAATATGGCATAGTTTTTAATGATTTATTTGTTATTACAAACTCACCAATTGGAAACTTTGGAAAGTGGCTTGATAAGTCTAATAATTTAGACCGATATATGAAAAGGCTTTATAATACATTTAATGATAAAATTGTAGAGGATGTCATGTGCAGGTCAACCTTATCAGTTGATTATGACGGAAGTTTGCATGATTGTGATTTTAACTTATCTCTAGACGTTGGGATAAGGTCCAAAAATAAAAATATTTTTGAAATCACTGCTAAAGATTTAGAAAAAAGGCCTATTGCTACTGCTAATCATTGTTATAGTTGTACAGCAGGAGCGGGATCTTCCTGAGGAGGATCCTTGGAGTAGGCTACTCCTAAAGAATTTTTAAGAGAAATTTATTATAGTTAAAAAATATATAATTTAAAACAAAAAGAGCAGGCTAATAAAAGCCTGCCTTTATTCATTAAAATTTCCCGATACCTAGCATTTTTTTATCAGCACCCTTGTGATAGGCTGATTTTACTAAAATATCTATAAGTTCTTCATAACTAATACCTGATGCATTTGCTTCTAAGACATAAGGAGAAGAGGTCTTTGATAAACCTGGCATAGTATTTATTTCCATAATATATGGCTCGCCATCGGCATTTAGTCTTATATCTATTCTTGCATAAGTATTGCAATTCAGAGACTTAAATGATTTTATAGCTAAATATTTCATCTCTAGTTCTAATTCTTCATCAATTTCTGCTGGTGTTGTTTTGATGGTCCATTTATTCTTAACAACATCTTTGGTTCTAAAATTTACTCCGCTTTCTTTATCAAAAGTAATTTCTGTTACTTCCAATGCTTTTATTTCACCCATATCTTCTAGAACACCAACTGTAAATTCTCTACCTGGCAAGAATTCTTCTATGATAATAGGTGGGTTAACTTCTGAGAAAATTCTTTCTAAAGTTTTCTCTAATTGCTCTTCATTTTCAACTAAAGAATCATTTCTGATACCTACTGATACAGCTTCAGATTCTGGTTTTACAAATAGTGGGAATGATTCTTTTAACTCTTCCTTAAGCTCATCATCTTTTGAAAATATTATTTGTGATTTAACAATTGGTAAACCATGAGAGGCTAAAATAAGATTAGCTGTTTCTTTTGAAAGGGCTGTAGCCTGAGCAAGCATGCCACTTCCAACTATTGGAATTCCGAGTAATTCTAAGGCTGCAAATACATTTCCTTGCAATTTTAAGTTTTCTAATGGATCATAGTGGATAAAAATTACATCCAATCCATCAATTTCCATAATATTTCTCATCATATCGATATTAGCTGGTACTTCAAAAACCTCATGGTTATTGAATTCCAAAGCCTCTTTGATTGATGATAGCATATTTTTCATAATCCTATCAGCATTTGGATTTACTTGTCTGATTTCTTCTGTCATGTTTTCGTATTCTGCGTATACTAATGCAACTTTCATATGTACTTTTCCTTTATATAACGTTAATATAATAAATTATTTGCTAACAAACAAAAAGAATTAGGTTTATTCGCCCAATTCTTCAAGAGAGATTTGATTTTTGGTATTTTCGCGTTCACTCATCATTTGATTGTAGCATTCTCTGCATAGTGGTTCATATTTATCTTTTGAACCGATTTGGATTCTTGATTCATCTGTTGATTTTCTATATGAAGCCCAAGCATCCTCTCCACATGATGCACAAATGGCATGGTGTTTTGTTAGTTCATCTGCAATTGGCATTATTTCTTTTATTATTTCAAATGGTCTGGTTTTGTAATCCATATCTAAGCCAGAAACAACAATTGTAATATTTTTTGCCATTAACTCATTAAAAATATCTATTACTTCTGTTGGGTCATTTGGGAAAAATTGAACTTCATCTATGCCGATAGCATCAAGTTCGTGTTTAGTAGCATAATCTAGGACATCATTAAGATTTTCAACCTTGATGGCATCAAGTTCTAAGTTATCGTGGGAAACTATTTTTTTATCATCATCACGATTGTCAATGGCTGGTTTAAATGCAGCTATTTTATAATTTGCAATGCGCATCCTATAAAGCTCTCTCCATAGGGAAGTGGTTTTTCCTGAAAACATTGATCCTGTATGAACTATTAGTTTTCCTTGTTTTTTCATTTTTTACCCTTATACATTAAATCTAAAGTTTACAACATCACCATCTTGCATGATATAGTCCTTGCCTTCCATTCTTAAAAGGCCTTTTTCACGAGCAGCATTGATTGATCCGCTGTTTACTAAATCATCATATGAAACTATTTCTGCTTTGATAAATCCACGGGATATGTCAGTGTGGATTTTGCCAGCTGCATCAACTGCTTTTGTACCATCTTTTATAGTCCAGGCACGGGTTTCCATTTCACCTGTTGTTAAGAATGAAATTAAATCTAGGGTTTTGTAACTATCTTTGATAACTTTGTCAGTACCAGATTCGCTTAGACCTAACATTTCTAAAAAATCTGCCTTTTCTTCATCTGTATCTAGCTCTGAGATTTCTTGCTCAATTTTAGCAGATACTATAGAAACTTCTGCATTTTCATTTGCAGCAAATTCACGAACTTTTGCAACATAAGGATTGTCTACGCCATCATTTGCTGCATCTTCTTCATTTACATTGCATACATAGATGATAGGCTTTGTTGAAAGCAGTTGGTAAGAACGAAGCAATTTTTTCTCATCGTCAGTTAGATTTAGGACTCTTGCTGATTTCCCTTCTTCAAGAACAGCTTTAACTTTATCTAAAACTTCGACTTCTTTTGCAACTTCCTTGTCATTTCTTGCA
Organism: Anaerococcus martiniensis; assembly: GCF_043187485.1. GTDB lineage: Bacteria > Bacillota > Clostridia > Tissierellales > Peptoniphilaceae > Anaerococcus > Anaerococcus martiniensis. Next base: position 271,658 of record NZ_CP171106.1, on the reverse strand, counting down.
ACTTTTCTACGTTTTTCTAATACTTTTTCAATCATATCAAGGTCTGCAAAAATCAATTCTAAATTGATTGTTTCGATGTCACGGATTGGGTCAACTGATCCATCAACGTGTGTAACATTTGGATCATCAAAACATCTTAAGACCTCAACAATAGCATCTGTTTCTCTAATATTTGATAAAAATTGATTACCAAGACCCTCACCTTTGGAAGCGCCTCTTACAAGTCCTGCTATATCATAAAATTCAATTACAGCTGGAACAATTTTTTTAGATTCGCTGATTTTTGATAAAACTTCAAGTCTATCATCAGGTACATTTACAAGTCCAACATTTGGGTCAATTGTTGCAAAAGGATAATTTGCAATCAGAGCACCAGCCTTTGTAATAGCATTAAATAAAGTTGATTTTCCAACGTTTGGTAAACCTACAATTCCAAGTTTCATTTATTTTATCACCCCTCTATTATTTTTACACGATTGTATTTATTATAATTGATTTGCCAAAAAATTCAATCACTGATATGCTACCAAAAAGTGTCCAACAAGGTATAGTTAATGTAAGAAATCAAGGAATTTTAACATTTAATAAAGTTATTTTTTAAAAATTTGAGGGAGTTTATATGAATATTGATCAAAGATTAGAAAATTTAAGAAAATTGATGGCGGATAGAAAAATAGACGCATACATAATTCCAACATCTGACCCACACCAGTCAGAATACTTGCCTGATCATTATAAGGAAAGACAATTTATTTCTGGTTTTACAGGTTCAGCTGGAACAGCAGTCATTACACCAAATGAGGCAAAAGTATGGACAGACTCCAGGTATTTCCTACAGGCGGCTAAGGAACTTTCTTCATCCGAATTTGAACTTATGAAAATGGGAGATGAAGATTATCCGACAGTTGAAGAATATCTAGAAGAAAATGTCAATGAATTTGGAAAAATTGCCTTTAACGGCAATCTATTTTCAGTAAAAGAATACAAAAAACTCAGTGAATCAATGGGATCTCGTACCCTTGTTTCAGATATTGATTATATTTCAAATCTATGGAAAGACCGCCCAGAATTAAGAAAAGATAAAGTATGGGTCCTTGGTGAAGAATACACAGGAGAAAGTGCTGAATCAAAATTAAACCGTGTTCGTGAACATATGGATAAAAATGGATACGATTATTATTTTATCGGTGCAGTTGAGGATATTTGCTGGTTGTTAAATATTCGTGGTAACGATATTGATTACAATCCAGTTGTACTTTCTTACATGCTAATTTCAAAAGATAGGGCATATCTATGCATTGATCAAGATAAGCTTGATGGGGAAGTTAAAGAATACTTAGACAACAACAAAATAAAACTTCATTCTTATGATTATATTTTTACACTTTTAAAAGATATACCAGGTAAAAATCGTATATTCCTCGATCCAGCACGCACAAATGTAGCGATCTATGATGCCATAAACTCAAATGTAAAAGTTTCAACAGGTACTAATATTACTACAAATATGAAGGCAATTAAAAGTGAAAAAGAAATTGAAAATACAAAACAAGCTTACATTATTGATGGTGTAACTCTAGTAAAATTCTTTAATTGGCTAGAAGTAGGAGCTACAACTGGAACTTTAAACGAATATGTAGCTAGCAAAAAACTTCATGAACTTAGAGCAGAAAACGAAAGCTTTGTAGAAGAATCATTTGAATCTATTATTGGATTTAAGGATAATGCTGCAATTGTACACTACGCACCAGCAAATGTTGGTTCAAAGACTATTACTACCGAAGGAATGATTTTAATAGATTCAGGTGCCCACTACAAAGAAGGAACCACAGATATTACTAGAACTATAGCCCTTGGAAATACTAGCCAAGCAGAAAAAGATGACTATACCCTAGTATTAAAATCTCATATTGCCCTATTCTTAGCTAAATTTAAAGAAAAAACAACAGGTGCAAGATTAGATGCAATTGCTAAATATCCATTGTGGCAAGCTGGCAAAGACTTTTTCCACGGGACAGGACACGGAGTTGGATATTTATTAACAGTCCATGAAGGACCACAAAGATTAGGTATGGGACCTGGATCAGAAATAGAATTTAAAGAGCATATGTTCACATCAGTTGAACCAGGTTTATATATTACCGACAGTCACGGAATAAGAATTGAAAACCAAGCTGTAGTCCAAAAAGCATTAGAAAATGAATTTGGAAAATTCTTAGAGTTTGAAAATCTGACATTTGTTCCAATTGACACTAGACCAATAAATGTTGATATGCTGACAAATGATGAGATTAATTGGATAAATGATTACAATAAAAAATGCCAAGAAGTTTTAGCACCACACCTAGAAGGTGCAGATTTAGAGTATTTGAAAGAGAGTTGTAGGCAAATTTGAGCAAAGAGGAACTAAGGGCGAAACTCAAAGAACTACCTGATTTACCAGGGGTTTATATAATGAGAAATGCCGATGATGAAATAATCTATGTCGGTAAGGCAATTTCTCTTAGAAAAAGAGTCCGCCAATATTTTGACAACAATAAGAATAAGGGAGCCAAAGTTTTGGCCATGGTCTCCCACATAGACCACTTTGAATACATCATAGTGGAAAATGAAGTAGAAGCCTTGGTTTTAGAATCAAATCTAATTAAGAAAAACAGGCCAAAATATAATATCGTCCTAAGAGATGATAAACAATACCCTTATATAAAAATTACAAATGAGAAATTCCCTAGGATACAAAAAGTTAGGCAAATTTATAATGATAAAGCAAAATATTATGGACCCTATCCAGATGCCTATGCAGTAAATTATGCCATAGATTTATTCCACATGTATTATCCCTTTAGAACTTGCAATTTAGATTTTGAAAAGGGGCAAACTTTAGATAGGCCATGCCTAAATTATTTTATTAAAAAGTGTAATGGCCCATGTATCCATGATGAGGATGAATCTCGTTACATGGAGCATTTAAACGATGTAAAACTTTTTTTGGAAAATAGGTCTGATAAAATCCCTGAGTGGGTTTTAGAAAAAATGAATGAATCAAGTGATAAACTAAATTTTGAAATGGCTATGAAATACAGGGATTTTTATAGGGCCTTGTCGACCATTTCAGAAAGACAAAAAGTAACCGAAGCTAGCGGCGAAGATATGGATATAATTGCTGTGAGTAAGGGAACTACAGCAATTGTCATGCAAGTTTTTCTAATGAGAAAGGGAAAAATTGTAGAAAGGGAGCATTTTATTATTAAAAATGACTATGCCGAAAGTGATAAAGACATAATGGGATCTTTTATCAAACAATTTTACCTAGACATTATGTATATACCAAAAGAAATTTTATTAGAAACCGATCCTGATGATTTAGGTACAATCAATGAATTCTTAAATCAAAAACGTGGAAGTAAAGTTGTAATCCACAAGCCAAAACTAGGTAAAAAAAGAGATTTGGTAAATATGGCTCTTACAAATGCCAACGATATGCGTATCAAATACGAAAAACAAGCAGAAAAAAAAGACCGTAAAAAATCCGCTGGCATTAATCAGCTTAAAGAAATTTTGGAAATGACTGAGATAAAACGTATAGAATGCTACGATATTTCAAATACATCCGGTGTTCAATCTGTTGGATCAATGGTTGTTTTTGAAGATGGTCATCCAAATCCAAAAGAATATCGTAAATTTAAAATAAAAACTATTGAAGGACCAAATGACTATGGCTCTTTAAAAGAAGTTTTAACTCGTAGATTTAAAAATGGCATTAAAGAAATGGAAAATGGCAATACCACAACAGGTTTTGGAAATATGCCAGATTTAATTTTAATGGACGGGGGCAAGGGACAGGTTTCATCTGCTCTAGAAATTCTTGAAGAATTTAAATTAGATATAGAAATTGCAGGCCTTGTAAAAGATGATAAGCATACCACCCGTGCTATTGTCTACCAAGGAAAAGAAATATTTATTAACCGCAGGGATCCAGTTTATAAATTAATTTATGAAATCCAAGAAGAAGCCCATAGGTTTGCCATAAACTACCATAGAAAATTAATGCAAAATACTATGAAAACTTCAGAACTTGATAATATCAAGGGTGTAGGAGTAAAAACCAGAACAAATTTATACAAGCATTTTAAAAGCATTTCAAATATTAAAAAAGCAAGTGTAGAAGAATTAATGGAAGTACCCCTAGTTGGAAAGGCCCAAGCCTTAGAAATTTATAAGTATTTTAGGCTAAAAGGCTAAAAGGAGTAGATAATGGACGAAAACAGAGAAATAATGGATGATGCAGTAACTGAGTCGGTAGTTGAAAGGGAGATTATATCTGAAGAACTTAAGTTAGGTCAGGAAAAAAACACTATTAAGCTTAAAACAGTTGTAGAAAGATTGAGTCTTGAAATTGTCCATCAGTCTTCTGATTACCACGAAATAAATCTTTTAAGTGCTGATGTAAACAGGCCTGGTTTGCAATTAGCGGGATACTTGGAAGATTTTCCCTACAAAAGGCTACAAGTTATAGGATCAGTAGAATACACTTATCTGACTGGACTTGATAGCAAGCTCCAATATGAACGATTTAGGGGTATACTTTCATACAGTATCCCTGCTGTAATTTTTTCTTATAATGTAGATATTAACCAAGATATTTTGGATTTGGCTGATTATTATGATAAAACTGTCTTAAGATCTCCAGCAAAGACAACCAAATTAATTTCTGATATTTCAGATGAACTAGAATACCAACTAGCACCAAGAAGTAACGTTCATGGTGAACTTTTGGAAGTTTTTGGCATAGGTGTTTTGATTATGGGCAAATCTTCAGTAGGAAAAAGTGAAACTGCCCTAGATTTAGTCAATCGTGGTCATAGGCTTGTTGCTGATGATATGGTTGATATTATGGCTATTGATAATAAAGTTATCGGCGAATCTCCAGATAATATAAGACATTATATGGAAATTAGGGGACTTGGAATTGTAAATGTAAGAAGACTTTACGGAACTGGTTCAGTAAAAGAATCTTCTCAAGTAGATCTAGTTATTGAGCTAGAACAATGGAAAGAAGATTATGAATATGATAGGTTGGGTCTAGATGATCACTATATCGAGTTGCTAGATGTAAAACTTCCTCATATAGTAGTGCCTGTCAGGGCAGGACGAAATCTTGCGATGATTGTAGAAGTAGCGGCTATGAACCAAAGGGAGAAAAACTTTGGATATAATGCAGCGCGTGTGATGACTAATAAAATATTTCATAAAGAACTAGTTAATGAAAACGATGACTTCCTATAAGTTTATCGTTTTTATTTTGTTTACAGAAATATTGGTAAAAATTTTAAGTTTATTTATAATTTTGATATTATTTGCTAATGGCTCTTGACATTCGCTTTCATCTTATCTATACTTAAATTAGTGTTAACGATAATTGCTTATTAATTATTTTAGGAGGTCTAAATGACAATTACTAGAGCGATGAAGACTATGGATGGTAATACCGCTGCAGCTCACGTATCATACGCATATACTGACGTTGCAACCATTTACCCAATCACACCATCTTCACCAATGCCAGAATCTATTGATGTATGGTCATCAAATGGACGTAAAAATGTTTTCGATAGAGAAGTTATGGTTAAAGAAATGCAATCTGAGGCAGGAGCAGCAGCAGCATTTCACGGTTCACTTGCAGCAGGAGCACTAACTACTACATACACAGCAAGTCAAGGTTTATTATTAATGATACCTAATATGTATAAAGTTGCTGGAGAAAGATTACCAGGTGTATTCCATGTTGCAGCTAGAACAGTAGCAACACATGCTCTTTCTATCTATGGAGACCACTCAGATATATACGCAGCTAGACAAACAGGTGTAGCTATGCTATGTTCAAACTCTGTTCAAGAAGTTATGGACTTATCTCCAGTATCTCACTTATCAGCTATTAAAGGAAGAGTTCCATTTGTTAACTTCTTTGACGGATTTAGAACAAGCCACGAAATCCAAAAAATTAATGTTTGGGATTACGAAACACTAAAAGATTTAGTGGATTTCGATGCAGTTGATGCATTTAAAAATAACTCACTTAACCCAGAAAGACCAAAACACATGGGTACAGCTGAGAAAAATATCTTCTTCCAAAGAACAGTATCTAGAAACCAAGCATACACAAATATTGTTGGTGTTGTAGAAGATTACATGAACCAAATCAACGAATTAATTGGTACAAACTACGGACTATTCAACTACTACGGACAAGAAGACGCTGAGGAAATCATAGTAGCTATGGGTTCTGTAAACCAAACAATTCGTGAAACAATTGATGAACTTTCAAAAGACGGATACAAAGTTGGTTTAGTAGAAGTTCACCTTTACAGACCATTCTCAAAAGAACACTTACTAAAAGCTATTCCAAACACAGTTAAAAGAATTGCTGTTCTTGATAGAACAAAAGAACAAGGTGCTGAAGGACAACCATTATACCTAGATGTTAAATCAGCATTCTATGGTGTTGAAAATGCTCCAGAAATCTATGGCGGTATCTACGGACTTTCAAGCAAAGATACTGTTCCTGGAGATATCAAAGCAGTTTATGAAAACCTTAAAAAAGATGAACCAAAAGATAACTTCACACTTTCAATCACAGATGATGTTACAAACACATCTTTAGAAAGAGAAGACTTCAAAGTTCGTCACGAAGGTACTACAAGATGTAAATTCTGGGGATTCGGATCTGATGGTACTGTTGGTGCTAACAAACAAGCTATCAAAATCATTGGTGATAACACAGATATGTATGCACAAGGATATTTCGACTACGATTCTAAAAAATCTGGTGGTCTTACAATGTCTCACTTAAGATTTGGTAAAGAACCAATCAAATCAACTTACCTATTAGACGAAGCTGACTTTATGTCACTTTCAAAACAAGCATACCTACACCAATATGATGTACTAAAAGGACTTAAAGATGGTGGTACATTCCTTCTTAACACAACATGGAAAGAAGAAGACTTAGAACAACACCTTCCAGCGAAAGTAAAAAGATATTTAGCTGAACACAATATCAACTTCTACATTATCGATGCAAGCCACATCGCTCAAGATATTGGACTAGGTTCAAGAACAAACATGATTATGCAAGCTGCATTCTTTAACTTATCTAAAGTACTTCCAATTGATGAAGCTGTTGGATACTTAAAAGATTCTATAGTTAAAGCTTACGGTCACAAAGGTGATGACATTGTAAACATGAACTATGCAGCAGTAGATGCAGGTTTAGAAGCAGCTAAAAAAATTGAAGTTCCAGCTGATTGGGCAAACGCTCAAGATGATGAAAAAGCTGAACAAAAAGATATGCCAGAATTCGTTAAAAACATTCTTAAACCAATGATCGAACAAAAAGAAGATGATATTCCAGTATCTGCTTTCGTTGATCTTGACTTAGAAAATGGAGAATTCCCATCAGGAACAACAGCAATCGAAAAACGTGGTATTGCTCTAAATGTACCAGAATGGCAAATGGAAAATTGTATCCAATGTAACCAATGTTCTTTCGTATGTCCTCACGCTGTAATTAGACCATTCCTAGTAACAGAAGAAGAAAAGGCTAATGCACCTGAAGGCTTTGAGACTAAACAAGCTATCGGTAAAGGAATGGAACAATATGAATTCAGAATTCAAGTTTCTCCATTAGACTGTACAGGTTGTGGAAACTGTGCTGATATTTGTCCAGCTCCAGAAAAAGCTCTTCTAATGAAACCATTCGAAGAACAAGTTGAAAATCAAAAAGAAAACTGGGAATACGCTCACGAAGAAGTTGGCTACAAAGAAGATGTTATGGATGATAAAACACTTAAAGGAAGCCAATTCAAACAACCATTACTACAATTCTCAGGAGCTTGTGCAGGTTGTGGTGAAACTCCATACGCTAAACTTGTAACACAATTATTTGGTGACAGAATGTATGTTGCAAATGCTACAGGTTGTTCATCAATCTGGGGAGCAAGTGCACCAGCTATGTCATACACAATAAACCAAGAATCAGGTAAAGGTCCAGCTTGGGGTAACTCATTATTCGAAGATGCTGCTGAATACGGATATGGTATTAAATTAGCTGCAGAATCAAACAAATTATTACTAGAAACAAGAATGAACTCATTCTTAGATCTAAACCTTGATACACCATTAAACGATGCATTCAAAATGTGGTTAGAAGGAAAAGAAGATGTAAATGCATCTAAAGAAGCAACAGCTAAAATTCTTACACTAGAAAATGAAACAGTTGACAGTGAAGAAGGAAAAGCAATTCTTAAAGACATCTACAACCTAAAAGACTACATGATCAAAAAATCATTATGGATCTTCGGTGGTGACGGATGGAGCTATGATATCGGATTTGGTGGTGTTGACCACGTATTAGCAAGTGGAGAAAATGTAAACATCCTTGTATTCGATACAGAAGTTTACTCAAACACAGGTGGACAATCATCTAAAGCTACACCATTATCAGCAGTAGCACAATTTGCTGCATCTGGTAAAAAAGTACGTAAAAAAGACCTTGGTTTAATGATGACTTCATACGGATACATCTACGTAGCACAAGTTGCTATGGGAGCTAACCAAAACCAAGTAGTAAAAGCTATCAAAGAAGCTGAAAGCTACGATGGACCATCATTAATCATCGCTTACGCACCATGTATCAACCACGGAATCAGAGTTGGTATGGGTAAATCACAATTTAGAGAAAAACAAGCTGTTCAAGCTGGTTACTGGCACTTATGGAGATTTGACCCTAGACTTGCAGAAGAGGGTAAAAATCCATTCCAATTAGACTCTAAAGAACCTACTGAGTCATTCCAAGAATTCCTTCAAGGGGAAGTAAGATACTCATCACTTAAGAGATCATTCCCTGAAACAGCAGATGAATTATATGCTGAAGCAGAAAAAGCTGCTAACGAAAGATACGAAACATATAAGAGACTTGCTGGTAAATAAGGTTAAAAATTAATTACCAAAAAATGCCATATGTACATATGGCATTTTTTTTAAGAATATTTATAAATATTTTAACAATATATTACTAGGAGCTTAAATGAATAAAGTAATACTATTTACTAAAGCCCCCAATTTAACAAATAGCAAAACAAGGCTAAAAGACTTTTTAAGCCAAAAAGAACGATTAGAATTGATGGTTAAACTTATAAATAAAAATTATAAGATCATTAAATCATTAAATTTTGCCCCAGCAATTTACTATAATGGTAATAAATCTGATATTGACTTTATAAAAGGAGAGAAAATAGCTCAAAAAGGTGATGATCTTGGAGAAATGATGAAAAATGCTATCTTTGCCGAGCTAGAATCTAATCAAAAAGTTGTTTTAATGGGTTCAGACTTAGAAAATATCAAACCGAATCACATAGAAGAAGCCTTTAATAAGCTTGATAGTTACGACATTGTCCTAGCACCATCTATAGATGGCGGCTATGGATTAGTAGCTATGAAAGATAAGATAGATATTTTTTCAGATATTAGATATTCAACAGCAGAAGTTTTAAAAGATACTATAAAAAAAATAGAAGAACAAGGTAAGAACTATTATCTACTAGATCCCATCAGAGATATAGATAATATTCTTGACTTAGTCATTGCTGAGTTTGATGATGATAGGCTTAGTGAGCTAGGCAATGGTGAATATAATTTAAACTATCGATTAAATAATCTAGTAATTAGGATAAATCTCGATTCCCAAATAGGGCTAGGGGATAAGCAATTAAAATACGAGTTTGATGCTTTAAAAACTCTTGAAAAATCAAAAGTTACTCCTAAAGCCTATAAGTACTTTGGCCATGGAAAGTATTTGCCGAAAAGTTTCATGACTATGGAATATGTGGAAGGCAGACCTTTGAACTATAAAAAAGATATGGATATAGCTGCTAAACTGCTTAGTTCAGTCCACAATTTTAAAGCAGATTTCTCTAATTTTATATGGGCTGACAAACCTTTCTTAGCCATGTATAAAGAATTTGAGTCTATGTTTATTCATTATAAAAACTATGAGAATAAGGATAAGAAAGTAGAAGCTAAAATTGAGAAATTTTTAGACATAGCTAAAAAATCTGGACTGGATGCTGACATAGAAAATCATTGTATTATAAATACTGAGCTTAATAATAGGAACTTTATAATAGGGGATAAGCCAGTAATAATCGACTGGGAAAAACCAATTATTGGTGAATGTGAGCAGGACCTAGCGCATTTCTTGGTTCCTACTACTACAAATTGGAAAACTGATATTATATTATCGGAAAAAGAAATGATTGATTTTTTAAAAACTTATGAACAATATAGGAAAATAAACTATAATAAATTCTATAAATACCTAATGTTCAATTCACTTAGGGGAATTACTTGGTGCTCTATGGCTAAGGTAGAATATGATAAGGGAAGATTTTTAAGTAACGAAGATACCTTAAAAAAGATAAATAAATTTTTGACTTTAGATTTTTTACAAATGTTAGAAAAATTTTATAGGATATGAAATGGATATAGAAAAACTAGAAGAATTAAGCAAAAAAGAATACAATTGCTCTCAAACAGTTTTTGCTTATTTTGCAGACGATTTGGGCTTAGATGAAGAAATAGCAGTAAAAATCTCAACCCCTTTTGAAATGGGTATGTACAAATCTGACATCTGCGGGGCATTAACAGCATCTTATATGGCCTTGGGACTTAAATATGGGTCTACAGATCCTTATGAAAAAATTGAACTAGCTAAGATGATTTATAAACTTGATAAAGAATTTGAAGAAAGAATGGGCCATACCAAGTGTGCCAATCTTTTAAAAGTAGATGTAAATACAGATGATGGATTTAATTATGCAGTGGAAAATGATTTGTTATCAAAGGTATGTGGCAAATGCATTACAAATGCAATTGAGGTTACAGAAGAAATAATGGATGAAAAAGATGAAAAAAGTAATAATTGATACAGATTGTACAATAGATGTAAAAGGTTGTGACCTTGATGATGCCTTTGCAATACTTTATTTAATAGCCCATCCAGAAATAGATGTGAGACTAATCACAACCACTTTTGGTAACAACAACGAAGAAGTAACCTACAATGCTACAATAAAAATGCTTGAAGATTTAAATCTTGATATTACTTTAGTAAAGGGAGGTTTATACATCCATGATGCAGGAGAGGCTATAAAAAAAGAAGTTGAGGAAAATGAAGATATAATTATTTTATCACTAGGTTCAACAACCAACACCCAAAAAGCCCTTGCATTGGGAATGAATCCTAAAAGAGTAAAATCTTTTGTAGCTATGGGTGGAATAACTGATAAGCTAAGATTTAACAAAAAAATCATGCGTGAGTTAAATTTAAGCATTGATTACCTATCAACAATCTATGCCTTAGAAAAACTAGATAATATTCATATAATAACTGGAAATAATTGTATGAAACACAAATACCAAGTGCCGACAAATCCAGATTATAAAAGTAAATTTATGAACTATCTAAAACCCTCTTTAAAAAGGGTTACGGAGGAGTTTTTGGATGAGTTTGGAGAGAGTAAATTAGTAGTTTGGGATGCTTTAGCTGCCCTTTATATTACAAACCCTGAATTTTTCATAGATTACGAAAAAAATATTGTACTAGATGAACATTTACTAAAGGGATATCTAGTAGATGGAGATGATAAAAAAGTAAATATGCCTGAAATAAAAGATAATATAAATGCTATGGAGTACATAGTTGATGTGATTGAAAATAATAATTAAAAGAGACGAGGTTTGCTCCTCGTCTTTTTAAATCTTTTTATAATATTCAGCTATTTTTTCTACACTATATCCACTCTTATATAAATTTTGCAAGATTTTCATTAAAAAACCTGTTGTTAGAGGATGTTTTTCTAATCTTCGGGAAGATGTATATATTGGATAATCAATTTGTTTTAGTTTATATCCAGCTTCTTTAATATCCATGGATAATTGATAGTCTTCCATCAGAGGAATTTCCTTATATCCACCAATTTTTTCGAAAATTTCCCTTTTTATAAATATTCCCTGATCACCAAAGGCGATATGTTTTCTTTTTACCCTTAGATTTGAGAAAAATTCTATGAATTTCAAGCTGGAGTTGCTTGGGTGGAATTTCAAAGTAAAACACCCTGCATCAAGATTTGATCTTTCAATTAAATTTACACAATCCGAACCTATAAATGAGTCGCAGTGTAGAAAAAGCAAGTAGTCACCCTTAGCGTACTTTGCTCCTGCATTCATCTGATTTGACCTATACTTTGCTTCCTTAATTTTTGGGTAAGAGATTAAATCATAGGTCCCATCCCTGGAAAAACCGTCGGTAAAAATTACTTCAAAATTTCCCTTTATATTCGCTAATACTTTTTCAAATTTTTTTATATTTTTGACTTCATTATAAGTCGGAATTATTATGGTTACCATGTTTTTTATCATAAATTTTTTTGGCTAATAGTGTCAATACTGTAAAGGCTAATAGAATTATCACTGATAAAATAAATTCCTTGCTGCCAATATCAGTTATGTTAGTACCTACATTAAGATAAACCAAGGTGCCAGGGATAACAGATACAATAGTAGTAAGTAAATAAGGTACAAACTTTATTTCAGTTAAACCAGCTAGATAGTTTTCAAAAATGTAGGGAACTGCAGGAACTAATCTAAATATAATAAAGGTAGTTATCAGCTTTTTTTGATCTTTGGTATAAATCAAATTTAAATACTGGTCTGACAACCTATCTTTTAGGATATTGTAGACTTTATCTTTAGCATATTTGTGTGAGATTAGATACATTAGTGATGTATTTGCTGCAACGCCAATTGTTGTATATACTAGTCCATTTACAAATCCAAATAACGTTCCTCCTACGATTACTATACTTAGGGTAGGGAATAGGAAAATAGGTAGGATTGTAAAAGCTAGTATATATATCAATGGTGCTAAGGCTCCATAAGATGATATTTTTTCTTGCAATATATCTATATTAACAGATTTATTTATCCAAATTATAAAAGCTATCACAAGGATAGCTTTTAATACATTAAAAATTCGTTTTGTGTTTTGCATTATATCTTTTCCTAAAAAATGCAACAACTACTGCAAGTATTGATATTGCGATTACAAATATAAATATACCACGTGCGCCACCATCCAATTCACCACCTGTGTAGGAATATATGATTGTAGCTGGTAGCTGGCCGAGGCCTGTAGCTAAGAAAAATGGCCAAAATCCCATTGATGTAAGACCTGCAGCATAGCTTACAATATCAAAGGATATAAATGGTAACAATCTTGCTATAAGGATAGTGTGTTTACCATATTTTTCAAAAAAGTCTTCGATATTTTCTAGGGCTCCCTGGCTAGATAGTCTTATAACTGCATCACGTCCTAGGGCTCTTGCAATAAAAAAGCAAAGCGCAGCACCAACCATAGCTGATGACCATGATAAAATAGCTCCCTTTACCCAGCCAAATATAACAGCATTTGCTAGGGTAATCATAACAGCTGGGATAGGGGATATGATAGACTGTAAAATCATTAGTAAAAATGAAATTACAGCCGCTTGTTTGCCATATCCACGGATGTATTCAATAACCCCACTTAGGCCTCCTGTACTTAATGCCGATATGGCACTACTAATAGCACTTTTGAATGATGGTATTAAGAAGTATGCCAAAATTAGCCCTATAAGTGGTAGTAAAATCAGAAGTTTCGATGATTTATTTAGACTTTTTTCATTAGTCTGAGATTTCTCAAGATTTTTCTGATCCATTTATTTGCTCTTATTTTTCAGATAAGTCGTAACCGTCGTATTCTTTTGTACCATCAAGGGCGTTGATTACTTCGTGACCTTGTTCAGCAAGCATATCAGCTACTTTAAATGATCTGTTTCCTGAATAGCAGTGAGTTAGGAATGGTTTATCTTGTGGAAGTGTTTCGATTAATGATTCAGCTTGATCAACTGGAACATTGATAGCTCCTGCTAAGTGACCTTTGTTATAGTCTTTTTCATCTCTAACATCGATGATTGTATAATCTCCAGTATTTACTAACTCTATAAATTCTGGTCCTGGTACAGATGTGACCTTTGTTTTTGTTGTATAATCAAAGTCTGCGTATCCACCAGCAGATTGAACATTTGTAAATCCATTATCAACTAGTGTTTTGTAAGCTTCTTCAGCTTCTTCAGCAGTTTCACCATAAACAACTACGTTTTTGTCTTTGAAATCAGCAAGTTCGTCAATTCTATCAGCTAATTCATCAGCTGGAAGTGTGATAGCGTGTTTTACGTGACCTTCCTTGTAATCATCAGCTTTTCTAGTATCGATTACTAGGTATTTTTCTTTTTCGTCGTTGTCTTCTTGGATTTTGTCTAATTCTTCGCCTGCAATTGTTTTAACTTCAGTTTCGGCAGTTTCTTCTGAACCTTCTTCAGTTTCTGTATTTTCTGTATTTTCTGGAGTGGTTGCTTCATTACTAGCAGCTTCTTCAGTCTTTGTTTCTTCTGGAGCTGTTGTGTTATTTCCACAACCTGTAAGTGCGAATGTACCGATTAGCATAAGTGTAAGTAATTTATTTGATCTTTTCATTTTTTTCTCCTATTTTGTTAAATTCTAAAATATTTATTATTAGCAATAATAATGATATTGCATACTTTGTAAGCTTAAATATTGAAATATCAATAGTCATTAAAATTAATATTGCTAGTATACACAATAGACTGATTGCCTTTAGATTTTTATATTTTATAAAACTATAGATTATAAAAATAAAAAATACTAGGGCAATTAGTTTAAATATGGTTTTAATATTATAATTATTTTCTAAATTGTAATTATAAAAAACTAATGTTCTCTGGACTCCCATTTTTTTCTTTGAATAGTATTGGATTAAAAATATCCCCACTAAGAAAAGAATTTGGAAGATTTTTAAAATCTTATTCCTATTCTGTGGCTTTATCATTAGATAATTCGCCAACTTTTTTTATTTCTGCGCCATCTTTTGGATCACCAAGTTGTGCTGGTAAGTCATCATGCATTTGCCACTCATTCCATCCACCATCAAATAATTTTGCAGTAATTCCTTTTTCGTAGAATTTTAAGATTGGCAGGGCAGCTCTCCATCCAGTTCCGCAGTAAAATACCATTTCTTTGCTGGTGTCTACACTTTCAGCCTCTAACATTTTTATCATATCTGTGTATCTGATATATGTTCCATCTGGATTTTTATAGTCCGCTTCATCATGGCCGTATATTGCACCTGGCAGTTCACATGCCTTTGGAATATAGGAATATCCACTGGTTTCACCGATATATTCTTCGTAGCTTCTAGTAGAAATGTATTGAACATCGTCATTTTCATCTTCAATGTCTTTTTTAGCTTCTTCTAGGCTCACTATAAATTCTGGATGGGCAGGATATTCACCTTTAAAATCATCTTTGGCAACTGCTTTATTTTCCCCTTCTTCAGTTTCATAACCCTTATCCATCCAAACTTTAAGGCCTCCATCAATTAGCTTTATATTTTCAACACCTTCTATCAGATAAGCTAAAGCTACTCTTGGTGCTCCAGAATCAGGACCGTATAAAAATACTGTTGTATCTTTATCAATTCCGTAATCTAGCATTGATTTTACAATGTCATCATCACTTTTGAAATTCCAAACTGGGCCCTCTTCGATAGTATCAGTATTTATATGAATAGCTCCTGGAATATGATTTTTTAAATAATCCTCGCTGGCATCAGCTTCACCCCAAGTAACTTCTGCTATTACATAATCACCAACATCTTCTTTGCCATCAATTACATCTTTTACATAGTCAGCTGTAACAAAAATATCCTTGTTTTTAGCCCTTCCACAGCAATCAAGTATTTCACCGTCATCAGATTCTTTGATAGTTTCAGATGCAATTTCTTTTTTTTCATCATTTTTTGATTCTTCATTTGATTCTTCTACTTCTTTGCTGTCAGATGTTTCTTCGCTTACTTTTTCATTTTCTGCAGTATTTTCATTTGCATTTTGATTTGAACAAGCTGTAATACTTAAAACAAAAAACAAAGTAAAAAATGAAAGGCCAAGTTTTTTAATGATTTGATTAATATTTAATTTTTTCATTTATTCTCCTGTTTATTTAAAAAATTTCGCTTTAAGTGCATTTTTTAAATAATCCGTTTTGACCTCTTCATCAATGCCCAAGAATGCTGAGGCAAAGTGGTGGACCTTATTGTATTTAGAAAAACGCATGGAGCATGTTGCACAATAGCTATATATTTCTTCATTTTGAATGGAAGCTGTCATAGTATCAGCAATATCTTTTTCTTTTTTTACAGCCAGGCCCCCAGATCCGCAACAATTGGTGTTTTTAAACTTATCATTCCAATTTGGAGCATGCCTTTTAATAACGTTAAAAATTTCACGGTTGTACCTATCAGAACATGGGAAAAATACATTATAAGGTTTTTCGATATCCTTTATATAATTATATTCTTCAAGCCATTTGTATACAGAAATTATTTCAATCTTATATTTATATTTTAAGTGGTGATAGCAATTAGGACAAGCTGTCACTATTCTGTTGATTTTAAGATTATTAATCTGATTTTCTAAACGCGTACTAGGATTTTCGTTAAAACCAGTACTAGAAACAGGATTCCTGCAGCAATCTATGGAAAAAACAAATCCATTTTTCTTAAATAAGTCAATCAAAGCCTTAGATGTTTCCGGATAAAAGGCTGGAAAATTGCATCCTAAATACAAAAGATCACTTGATTTTTTAGTTTTTTTAGGCAAGTTTCTGAAAGGATAAGACTCCTTGTTTAGTTTTACAAGTTTGTATTTTGGATTATTTTTACGAAATAAAAGTGAGATATATTTGCCGTTTAAATTTTTAGGGCAAACATGGCTACACTTATTGCATAAAAAGCAAGAATAAGCTAAATCTTCTCTTTCCGTAAAGTCTAATAAATTTATATTATACTTACTCAAAAATGGACAATCTTTAGTACATAAACCGCACTTAATACAATTGTCCTTAACTATTTTTAGGTAATCCATATCATTTCCTATCTAATTTTTTACTATTTTAAGTGTGTACTAAAGCAAAATGCTTATCTTAAAATAAATATTTTAGCTTATTAATATAATCAAACATCATAGTGTACTTATTGCAATTGCAATTATGAAATTGTTATCATATATTCGTATAATATACTATCATAAATTAATTTATTGTCAATAATTATAAGGCAAAGCAAAAACACTTATAGTATAATATAACAAATATGTATGATATAATTAGTCCAAATGATGGAGGATACAATGTCTATAAAATACGTAAATAATTTAGGTAAGGTAACTATAGATGATTCAGTGCTAAGCAATATTGTTGCTGTCACAGTTATGCAATCATATGGTGTAGTTGGCCTTGCATCACAATCAGCAAAAGATGATATTTATCAATTATTAAAACTAGAAAATATGAGCAAGGGTGTAGAAATACATAGAAGAGACGATGGAACTCTTACAATTAATATTTCAATATTTATACTTTATGGAGTAAGAATTTCAGTTGTAGCACAAAATATAATCGATAATGTAAAATACACAGTCGAAAAATCTTTAAATGTTAGAGTTTCTGATGTTAATATTTTGGTGCAAGGAATAGGACAGTAGGTGAATATGAGAGAAATTGATGCAAATAAACTCCAACAAATGATTATTGGAGCTTATGAATTGTTAAATGAAAATAGAGAGATGGTTAATCAATTAAACGTCTTTCCAGTTCCAGATGGAGATACTGGGACAAATATGACCATGACTATGAAATCAGGTGTAGATAGGGTTAACCAATTAAATAGCAATAGCTGCTATGAAATTGCAAAAGCCTTATCCCAAGGTACTCTGATGGGTGCACGTGGTAACTCAGGGGTAATCTTATCCCAACTTGTAAGAGGTTTTTCAAAGGCTATTAAAGGAAAAGATGTAATTGAAAGTTTAGATATAAAAGAAATTTTCCAAATAGCAAATCAAACTGCCTATAAAGCGGTAATGAAGCCAACTGAAGGAACAATTCTTACAGTTAGCCAAAAAATGACTGATAAGGCAAATGAAATCTATAGCCAAGACATTGAAATTGATCAATATTTATTTGAAATTATCAGCGCTGGACAAATAGCCCTTGATAATACACCAAATCAACTTCCAGTATTAAAAGAAGCAGGTGTTGTAGATTCTGGTGGTCAAGGATTAATTACTCTACTTAAAGGTGCTTTTTCTGAATTAAATAGTGATATAAAAATCGAAGATATCCATAGCAAATCCCAAGCAGAAAAAAAGGACCTGCCATATGAATTAAGTTTTGATATAGCAACTACAGAAGAGTCTTATAAAACTATTTTGAATAATCTTGGGACAATAGCAGATGAAATAGAAGAATCTTTTGAAGAAGGTATTTTAAAAGCTAGCTTAAAAACAGATAATCCATACGGTCTTTTACAAATGCTAACAGTAGATGGTGAAATCTTAAAAGCTGAGTTTAAAAACTTAAAACCAAATTTGGAAAAAATAGCTAAGAAAAAAGCTAGTCAAGCCAAAAAATATGGTTTTATAGCAGTCAGCCGTGGAGAAGGCTATGATGCGATTTTAGAATCAATGAATGTAGATGAGATTATTTCAGGTGGACAAACTATGAACCCATCTACAGAAGATATCTTTAATTCTCTAGATCGTGTAAATGCTGAAAATATAATTATTTTCCCAAATAATAAAAATATTATAATGAGCGCCAAACAAGCAGCTCAGATTACAGAAAAAAATGCAGTGGTTGTAGAAACAAGGTCTATTCCTGAAACATTTGCTGCAATGCTTGAATTTGATGAAGATAGCGATATTGAAACAAATTTAGAAAATATGAATGAATCTATCAAAGAAATGCACGTGGCAGAAATTTCAATTTCTATCAGAGATACATCTATCAATGGGATTGAAATTTTAAGAGATGATTATCTAGGAATATTAGATGGAAATATAGTAACATCAAATTCAAAGATTGTTGATACAGCCTTAAAAACAATCGAAACTGCCCTAGAAAATGACGAAGATTTATCATTAATCACCCTATATTATGGGGAGGAAGTAGATAAAAAAGATGCTAAAGATTTGGTCAAAAAAATCAGCAAAAAACATAAAGATGTGGATGTTGAGCTAGTATATGGTGGACAACCAGTTTATTATTACACAATCACTCTAGAATAATGGACCTACTAGACCTAAAAGGCATCGGAGAAAAGAAAAAAGAAACTCTTAGAAAATTAGATATTTATACTGTTTCCGATTTGTACAATTACTATCCTACAAGTTTTGAGGATAGGAGTCGTAAAATAAATGTTTTAAAAGCAAATCCAAATAAAAAATCTTATTTTGAGTGGAAGATAGTAAGTAAATCATTTCAAAATCGCACACGAGTTGGGATGATAACTTACTTGTTTGCCTTAGAAGAATCGACCAATCAAAAAATAAAAATTATTTGGTTTAATGATAGATTTTCCCACCAGAAATTAAAAATGGGAGAGACTTATAAGTTTTATTGCAAGGTGAATAATGAAAATGGAGTGTATGAGACAATCAATCCTCTTTTTTGTGAACTAGATGATGGTCAAATTGGAAATATAATTGCAATTTATCCACTTGCTAAGGGTATTAACCAAAAACAATTATCTGGATTTATTAAAGAAGGTCTAAAAAATTTTGACAATGATGAAGAAATATTTGATAATAATATTTTAAAAAAGTTTTATTTTAATAAAAAACTAGAAAATCTCAATCAAATTCATTTTCCTAGCAAAAAAGAAAATTTGATGGCAGCAAAATCACAAATTAAAATTATGGATTTTGTAAAAGAACTAATTTATATTGACTATATCAATAAAAGGTTTCAAAGAAAGCAAAATTTGAACTTAGAATATGATTTAGATTACATTTTAAATAATTTAGATTTTAAACTTACTAGATCACAATTAATTTCTTTAAAAGAAATTCTCCAGGATTCCAACAAAAACCAATTAATGAATAGGCTTTTAATTGGGGATGTAGGCTCCGGAAAAACCATTGTTGCGCTTATTGCAATGATTATTTTTGCATTAAATGGCTACCAAGCTGCCATGATGGTACCAACAGAGGTTTTAGCTATCCAACAATACGAAAAAAATTTAGAATTAATCAGAAAATTTGGTTTAAATTTAGGATTGCTAACAGGATCTCAAAAAAATAAAGATGAGATTAAGGAAAAACTTGCCAATGGTGAAATTGACATTGTAATTGGAACTCATTCACTCATACAGGAAGACGTAGTTTTTAAGGATTTGCGTTTTGTAGTAAATGATGAGCAGCATAGATTTGGTGTTGGCCAAAGGCAAGCACTTGGTCAAAAAGGTGAAAAAGTTAATTACCTTACCATGACTGCAACACCAATTCCAAGAACAATTTCCTTAAGATTGTCAAAGATTTTAGACCTATCAATGATAAATGAACTACCTAAGGGCAGAAAAGCAATTGCAACCAGTGTTATAACTGAGCCAATGGAAGAAACTTTATTTTATGAGATAAATAAAAATCTAGATGATGGTAGGCAAATATATATAGTTTCTAATAATATAGATGCCGATGATAAAAACAGTGTAGAAAACCTATACAAGCGTTATAAAAAACAATTTAAATATCGCATAGTAAAAAAACTACACGGTGATATGAAGTCTATTGATAAGGAGAAGACCCTAAAGGATTTTGCTGATGGTAAGACCGATATTTTAATTTCAACAACAGTAATTGAAGTTGGTATTGATGTAGCAAATGCAAACACTATGGTGATTTATAATGCAAATCATTTTGGCCTCTCATCCCTCCACCAACTTCGTGGTAGAGTTGGCAGGGGACCATATGATTCATTTTGTTATTTGGTAAGTAAAAATGCAGATAGTATGACAAAATTAAATATCTTAGTGAATAATGAAAATGGATTTGATATTGCAAAGAAAGACTTCGACCTCCGTGGTGGTGGCAAAATTTTATCATCCATCCAACATGGAAGAAATATCAGCCAAATAGAGTTTTTAAATATGGAAAAAGAAGAAATTGATAAAGGCTTTGAGATATTTGATTATCTAAAATCAAATAATTTTGAAGGTGTAAATTTTTCTTATATAGAAAAGTTTTTTGAAATGGACAAAAGGATAATTTTAAATTAATGAGAGTTGTAGCAGGAAAATACAAGGGTTTTAACCTAATTGCACCAAAAAATAAGAATACTAGACCTACTGATAATAAAATCAAGGAAGCTATTTTTGATATGCTTTATCCAATGAAGACAAATGGTAATGCCCTAGACTTGTTTGCTGGAAGTGGGCAAATGGGTATAGAATTTTTATCAAGAGGCTTAGACTTTGTTTATTTTAATGAGATATATAGGCTAAGTTTAAAATCTCTAAAGGAAAATTTGGATAAAATAAATGCTCCAAATTATGAAATTTCTAAGCTAGACTATAAGGCTGCCTTGGAAAATTATAAAAATAAAGGCATAAAATTTGATTATATTTTCCTAGACCCTCCCTATGATGAAGAATACATCACAGAATCGGTGGAATTAATTTTAAATTATGAATTGTTAAATGACGATGGTATAGTAATAACAGAATCAGATAGAAACATTGAGTTTTCTGATACATATGATTTATATCTCATTAAAGAGAAAAATTATGGAAGGAAAATAGTTAAAATTTATATAAAATGAAAGTAATATATCCAGGAACCTTTGACCCACCAACCTTTGGCCATCTTGATATTATAAAAAGACTTAGCCAAATGTTTGATGAAGTAGTAGTTGCACTTTTGATAAATGGAAATAAAAATCCGATTTTTACCCTTGACGAAAGAATCGAAATGATAAAATCAGAAGTGGATGACCATAATCTTAAGAATGTAAGTATAAAAACCTTTGATGGTTTAATGGTAAACTTTGCAAAAGAGGAAGATGCACACATAATTGCAAGGGGTCTTAGGGGCATGGCAGACTATGAATATGAAAAAAATCTTGCTAGGGTAAATGAAGCGCTTTACAAGGGACTAGAAACAGTATATCTTTTAAGTAATCCTGATTATTCGCACATTAGCTCAAGCATGGTAAAAGAAGTTGCAAGTTTTGAGGGAGATATATCTTCCTTCGTAAGCAAAGATGTTGAATGTAAAATGAAAGAAAAATTTAATTATTAAGGGGGAACATATGGCAAGCACAATCACAGAATTAATTAATGAAATGGAAGATGTAATGGATGAAGCAAGTGCTGTTCCATTTTCTAGAAAGGTATCAGTAGATCCAGACGAAATTTATGAAATATTAAATGAAATGAAAGATTCTTTACCACAAGAAATCAAACAAGCAGAATGGACTTACCAAGAAAAAGATAGAATTATCGGCGAAGCAAATGCAGAAGCAAATGAAAGATTAGCTCAAGCTGACAAAGAAATTCAAAATTTTAAAGAACAAGCAAAAACTCAATACCAAAAAATGATTTCAGAACATGAAATTACTCTACAAGCAAGAACAGAAGCTGACAGAATCCTTCAAGAAGCAGCAACAGAAGCAAACAAAATTAGACAACAATCATATGAGTATATCGATAAATTATTCTCATCATCATCTGAAAACTTCAGCCAATTAGCTCAACAATTAGAAAAAAATAGAAGATCTATTTTAGAATCAAGATAAATAAAAAAGACGCCATTAGCTTTCTAATAGCGTCTTATTTTTTTTGTAAAATCTTGATTTAAATCTCGCCCCGTAGAAATATTATATAAATTTGAGGCCTTAAGCATTTGTGTTAAAACTTTTTTATCAGTTCCAGTTAACCTATCCATATCTTTTTTTGTAAGTACTGGCATACTTTTTGAATTTCTAAATATATACTCACTATTTTTATTGAAGGCCAAGACTTTGTAAAAATCAATATCAAAGTCATTCATATAACTTTCATTATCCAGGATAAAATTTAAAACAAGTCTTTTAATCCTTGAAGAGGTATATCTTTTTGTAGTAGCTTCTTCTAGAAAAGATGAAAAATTTTGGTTTTTTACTGCTATTTTCCAAAGATAGTTTTCAATACCATCTTCATAACCCAAAATATTATCCATTGGCTTTTGCTCTATTAGGAGCAAATATTTAAAAATCTCATATTCATAATCCATACTAGGAATTCCAAATTTTTGTATACTTTCTTCAATGACTTCATAAGAAAAATTAGGTACATGGTCTTTGTAATCATTAAAAATATTTTTTCTAATGGCAGTTGAAGATGAGATATTTTCTTTTTTTAATTCACTTTCTTTATTTAAAGATGAAATTCTTTTTATAGGAACAGGTTTTATTTTTGAATCTATTTTTCTAATAGCTCTAATATACTCAAGAGCTAAGATATTATTCGAAGTAATAAAATTATTTTCCCCAAGCAATTGGCAGGTGGCATCATAACGTGCCTTTGTAAAGGATGAGTTGTGGAGATTATTTTTAGTTAATTCTTCAAGTTCGTAAGATTTTTCAATTAAAATATCAACTTTTTCTAAAAATTCATCTGGGTTTAATTTTTCAATACCAAAACATAGGTAATCTATACCTATCTTTTCTAATATTTTAATAGATCCTATTGCAAAGTATTCTGCAGATTGGAGGCTTATAAATGATGGCATTTCAACAACCATATCAAAACCGGCTTTCATAGCACTATCTGCCCTTGAAAATTTGTCGATAATTGCAGGCTCTCCTCTTTGGACGTAGTCACCACTCATAATACTTAAAGAAAGTTCTGCATTTGTTTGCTTTTTTGCCTCGTCAAGCAGATACTTATGTCCCTTGTGGAAGGGATTAAACTCGGAAATTATTGCTAAAGTTTTCATAAAATCGTTATACCCCAAATGAATTATATTTCATTATTGAATTATATTTCATTATTAAGGAATATTTTATATATATTTGAAATATAATCCTAATTAAATTTCCAAAAAAATACAGAATATGGTATAATAATGTAAACTAAATTTACATAGGAGGAATTATGATTTCTGCAAATGATTTAAGAAAAGGTGTTACTTTTGTATATGACAATGATGTTTACCAAGTAGTTGATTTTCAACACGTTAAACCAGGTAAGGGTGCTGCATTTGTTCGTGCAAAGATAAGATCAGTTATGGGTGGAGGAACAAAAGATGTAACTTTTAACCCAAATGAAAAATTTGAAAACGCTGTTATTTCCACTAAAGAAATGCAATATTTATACAATGATGGTACACTTTATTATTTTATGGATCCTGAAACATTTGAACAAATTGGTATTGAATACGAGGCTGTAGAAGAAGCTATCCAATATGTAAAAGAAAATGACTCAGTACAAATCAAATTCTATGATGGAAATCCATTTAGCGTTGATGCTCCAAACTTTGTTGAACTTAAAGTTACAGAAACAGAACCAGCTATCAAAGGTGATACAGCAACAAACGTTACAAAACCAGCTACAGTAGAAACAGGCGCAATTATTAACGTTCCAGTTTTCGTAAATGAAGGGGACACAATTAAAATTGATACAAGAACTGGAGATTACCTATCCAGAGTTTAAGGAGAAATAATGGCTAATAATTTTAGAAATGGACAAGTGAAAATAGCAAATGAAATTTTAGACCAGCTTGCAATAAGAGCTAGCGAAGAGATAAATGGAGTTTGCGCTCAAGGTGAAAATGAAAGTAAAATAAATATTTCACAAAATAGTCCAAAAAGTACAGTAACTCAAGCAAATGGAAAACTACTAGTAGACTTAAACGTAAGTCTTGATAAAAATGTGAATGTTAGAAAAACTGTAAAAGACATTCAAGAAAACGTAGTAAGGGTTATTGAATCTATGACAGGCCTAAGTGTAGCTCGTGTGAACGTTTCTGTGGATAAATTAGTAATCTAATGAAACGCACTGAGCAAAGAGAATGGGTTTTTAAACTCATCTATGAAGATAGTATAAATAAAATATCTGACGTTGAAAAAACTTTATCAAATCACGGCATAGCTGATGAAGAATTTATAAAAGATTCTATCATTTCATATAATGAGAATTATGAAAATATAGAAAAAACCTTAGAAGAATCTCTAAAAAAGAGATATAATCGCTTATCTAAAGTTGAAAAAGCAATATTATTCCTAAGTTTAAATGAGATGAAATATATGGACATTCCAGTTTCGGTTTCTATAAATGAAGCTGTTGAACTTGCAAAAACCTATGCTGATGACAATGACTATCAGATGATAAATTCAGTTTTAGGGAAAATTGTAAGAAAATAATATGTTAAAGGCACTTTCTGTAAAACAATTTAACGAATATTTTAAAACTAGCATAAAACATGATCCCATCCTAACAAGAGTATATATAAATGGAAGCCTTGCCAATATAAGGTTTAATGGTGCCCATTTATATTTTTCTTTGAAAGAAGGAAACGATATTATAGACTGTGTAATATATTATTACGTAGATAAGGATATCGATTTTGACTTTAAGGAAGGGATGGATGTCCTAGTTCGTGGTAACTTTTCCTACAATAATTTTTCATCAAGGGTTGTCATAATAACAAATGAAATAAATAAAAATGGAGTATCTGAGGAATATTTAAAGTTTATCAAAATGAAAGAAGACTTTAAAAATCGCGGATACTTTGACTTGGAAAATAAAAAAGAGATTCCAAAACTTCCGAAAAATGTGGGGCTAATAACATCAAAAGACGGGGCTGCCATAGTCGACTTTATTTCAGTAATAAACCAAAAACCAAATGACATCAAAATAAAGTTATTTCCAGTAAAGGTTCAAGGAAACGATGCAGTGGAATTGATTTTAAAAGGCCTTGATGATTTGGAAAAATTGGACCTTGATGTAATAGTAATAACTCGTGGTGGAGGATCTAACGAAGATTTATCAGTCTTTAACGACAAAGAAATAATCGAGCGAGTTTTTAAAGCGAAAACACCAATTATTTCAGCAATCGGACACAAAATTGATACTACATTATTGGATCTAGTCGCTGACTTATCACTACAAACACCAACAGAGGCTGGATCATATATTATTGCGAATTATACAAATCTAGAAAGCGAAATAAAGAAAAACATCTCGCTAATGAAAGATATAATTCTAAGCCAGATTAGACTAAATGAATATAAGCTAGCTATTCTAAAACAAAAATTAAAAGCAACTAATCCAAAAAATAGTGTTGAACAAAAAAATAAGGATGTCAAAAGTCTTAAATTAACAATTGATAAGGCGATAAAAAACAATCTTGCTTTTAATAAATCCAAGATAAATTTATTAGAAACAAGACTTAAGGCGGCAAAAACATTAATAGAGGCTAGAAAAGAAAATATTGTTATAAAAAGTGTCGACGATGCTCAAATATTTTCTAAATATTCAGTAAAAGTGGGAGAAGAGATAGAAATCAACTTTAGTGATGGAAGGATAAAAGCAGTAGTAACTGATGGATAAATCATTTGAAGAAAATTATAAAAAAATTGAAGAACTCTTAGAAAAATTAGAAGAAAATAAGGAAAATTTGGATGAGAGTATAAAAATTTACGAAGAAGCTAACGGTCTTTACGAGGAGCTTAAATCCCAACTTTCAGACTATCAAGCAAAAATTGAAGTAATAGGCAACCATGAATAATGAAATTTTTGAAAAAACATTAACTAGTAATAAAAATTTAATAGATCAAAAAGCAAAAACTTATTTTGATAATAATTATAGGATAGCTCATGCTCTTAGCTATGCAATGGATTCAGGAAAAAGAATCAGGGCTAATCTATATTTAGAAAGTTTGAAATTATTTGATAAAGAAATTACAGAAACTGATATTGACTTTGCCCTTTCTTTAGAAATGGTCCATGCTTATTCTTTAGTCCATGATGATTTGCCAGCAATGGATGATGATGATATGAGACGCGGAAAGCCTTCCTTACATAAAAAGTTTGGAGAAGATATTGCAATATTAAGTGGAGATGCTCTCCTTAATGAAGCAAGCTCTCTTATTTTTAATCTAGCTTGTAAAAATCCGATGTATGCAGAGGCTGGAAAATATCTTTTTGACCATAGTGGGTACAAGGGCATGATAGAAGGTCAAGTTTTAGATTTAAGATGCCCAGAAGCTTACGATAAAGACTATCTTTTAAATGTTTACGATAAAAAAACTTCTGATTTATTTAAGGCATCTATAATATGTGCTGCAATTGTTTGTGGTTGTTCAAATGAGGGAATAAAGAAACTAGAAGAATATGCTTATAATCTAGGTCTAGCTTATCAAATTCAGGATGATTTACTCGAAGAAACATATGCTGATGAGCTAAATATTTTAAATGTTTTAGAAAAAAATGCAGCTATAGAATTGTTAAATCAGATAAATCAAAAAGCAAAGACAGCTATATCAAATTTTACTAACAACGATTTTTTACTATTTTTGATAGATTACCTATCAGTGCGCGAGAAATAAGGAAAAATTATGAAAAAATATACCAGACAAAGATTGATTCTTGATATTATCCAGAATAACGAAGTAAAAACTCAAAGCCAACTTTCTCAAATGTTAAGAGACCAAGGGGTTGATGCAACACAAGCTACCATATCTAGGGACATCAAGGAACTTCGTATTTCAAAAGTTCAAACTGATGATTATGAATACAAATATACAGTCGTTGATACAGTTTATGACACTTTAAACGAACGTATGGAAAAGATTTTTAAGGAATCTGTACTTTCTGTTGAAAAGAGTGGGCAATTTTGCGTAATTAAAACTATTTCATACTGTGCAACTGTATGTGGTCAATATATTACAAACGCAAAACTTGAAAACATTCAGGGAATAGTGACAGGAATAGATACCATGTTTATAACACCAAGAGATTTTGATACTCTCGATGATTTGATAGAAGAAATAAGGGATATGGTTAGATAATGCTTTCTGAGCTATTTATAGATAATTTTGTAATTATAAAAAGAAATCATATATTTTTTGAAGAGGGATTTAATGTACTGACTGGTGAAACTGGTTCAGGAAAATCACTAATCCTCGAATCTATAAATTTGCTTTTAGGAAAAAGAGCTGATAAAGACATAGTAGGTCGTTTTGCGCCAAAAACTGTTATTGAAGGAGTTTTTGAACTAGATGAAAAAGCTAAAAATATATTAATAAATAACGGTGTAATCTTTGATGAGGATGATAATAAATTAATAGTTAACAGAACTATTTCTCAAAAGTCATCTACTTTGCGTATCAATGGCAGAGTTGCAAACCTTACTATACTTAGAGAAATATCACCGATACTTATTGATATTTACAATCAGGGTGATTCAAATGCCTTTATGAACAAGGCAAATTATATTTACCTTATCGATAATTATTCTAACGACCAAGAAACTATCGATCTTAGAAAAATGATTAAGGCCTTAGTTAATCAAAAAAACGAATATTTAGTAAAATATAACAATCTAAATTTATCGGATGAAGAAATAAGTAGGGAAAGAGATTTGATAAAATACCAAATCGAAGAAATTGAAAAAATAGATTTATTTTCTATAAATGAAGAAGAAATTGATGAGGAATACAAAAAGCTAAATAATATCAATGCCATGCGTGAGTCAATAGAGGCAGCCAAGGGTATTTTGGATAACAGCGATTATGATGTAAATTCTATTTCTTCAATGCTTGGTGCAATATTAAGTGAAATTAATTCTTTTTCTGATATCGATAGTAGGCTAAGTGAGTTTTATGATCGCTTATCTGCCCTAAATGATGAGGTAAATGATATATATTCAGAAATGGATATTTACCAAGAATCATTAACAGGAGATCCAGAAAGAGCTCAAGAACTCGAGGACCTTATAGAACACATTTACAATTTAAAAAGAAAATACGGTTCAAATATAGATGAAATAATTTCCTATTATGATGAAATCTCGGCTAGGATTAAGGAACTGGATGAGATTGAAGACTTAAGAGATAATTTGGATAGTATCTTATCTGACATTGACCAAAAACTTAATGAAAATGCTAGTAAGCTCCATGATATTAGGATTAAAAAAAGTAAAATCCTAGAGGAAAATATAAATAAATCTATTGCAGACTTAAATATCAAAAATGGTTTATTTAAAATAGAATTTAGTAAAAAAGAAAACATTGATACTACTGGTGCAGATGAGCTAGATTTCCTAATAAGGACAAATAAGGGAGAGGATTTAAAGTCACTTACCAAAACTGCATCAGGCGGTGAAATATCCAGAATCATGCTAGCTTTTAAGGAAATATTTGCTGACTTTGATGATGTAGATACTATGATATTTGATGAGATTGATACTGGAATATCAGGACGAACTGCCCAAATTGTGGGAGAAAAAATCCTAGATTTATCAAATAAAAGACAGGTAATAGCTATAAGCCACCTGCCACAAATTGCATCTTTAGCTAGCAACCATATACTAATTAGCAAAGAAGATGTTGGAGACTTTACTATTTCATCCACTCAAAAAATTGAAGGCGAAAAACGTATTTCAGAAATAGCTAGACTCATAGGTGGAGTAAACATTACAGATATAACCATAAATTCAGCGGGTGAAATGCTAGAAATGGCGGAGGAATTAAGAAATGAGCGACAATAAATTTTACGAAACGTCTATTAAATCAGATACTATTTATGATGGCAAAATATTAAAACTCAGAGTAGAGACAGTTGAATTACAAAATAAAAAATATTCAAAAAGAGAAATTGTGGACCACCAAAAGGGAGTAGGCATTATTGCCTATGATGGCGATGACAAATTATGGATGGTAAGCCAGTACAGGATTGCTGTCGATAAAGTTATGCTAGAAATCCCAGCGGGACTAGTTGATGCAAATGAAGCACCAATAGAGGCTGCAAAAAGAGAATTACAAGAAGAAATAGGATTTCTTCCAGAACAAATAGATTTCTTATTTACCATGCACTCATCTCCTGGATTTACAAATGATAAGTTATTATTCTTTGTAGCAAAAGACTTAGTAGAATCAAAACTAGATCTAGATGAGGACGAAAACTTAGAAGCTAATTCATATCCAATTGATGAGCTTTATAATATGGTCGAAAACGGCGAAATCACAGATGCTAAAACAATAATTGCTATCCAATATGCAATGATGAATAGAAATAATTAATGGAATTTACTATTGAACTAGAGGGCTTTACAGGCCCTTTTGATTTGTTATTAAAACTAATTGAAAAGAAAAAAATAGATATATACGATATAAACTTAGAGGATTTGACCAAGGATTATCTATCAGAAGTTGAAAAGTTAGATCCAGCTATTGAAGATTTGAGTAGCTTTATTTATATTGCTTCAGTACTTTTAAATATAAAATCAAATAAACTTTTACCAAAAGAAAAAGATGAAAATTTGGAAGAAGATTTTATCGCCTACTTAATCGAGTATAAAAAAATAAAATCTGTCCAAAATGATTTAAAATTATTAGAAGAGGAAGCAAGGAAAATCCACAGTAAATATGGAGAAGACCTGGCAAAATTTGAAGCTGAAGAAGAAATAATTACCAAAGATGTGAAAATTCTAGCCAATCAATTTCAAAAACTTCTAAAAAGACTAGAAAAAGAAGAAAAGCCTCATAATATTATTTCTAAAGTTAAAATGCCGGATGTAAATGATTATTTATCAAGTTATAGAAGAGCCTTGGAGATTAGAAATGATTTGAAACTTGATTTAATAATCAATGAAATTCACACAAAGGCAGAGTGTATAGCAAGCTTTTTAGCACTATTGGAACTTTGCAAACTAAAAGAAATTTATCTAGAGCAAAATCAAGGTAACAAATTTCATATAAAAAAAAGAATGTAGGAAAAGATGGAAAAAATTTATCTTAAGGGACTTATTGAAGAGGTTTTATACATTTGGGGAGAGCCAATCAATATAAATGACCTTTCAGCAATAATTACCGACGCAGATAAAAAACAAATAAAAATAGCAATGGATGAAATGGTAGCTGAAAGAAAACAAAATCAAAGTGGGCTTTTGATTAATAACTTCGATGGAGAGTACCAGTTTGTAACTAGGGTAAAACACGATAAATATTTTTCTTCTCTAGTAAAGAAAACCGAGAAAAAGCTAACATCATCAGCTCTTGAAACACTATCAATTATTGCCTATAAACAACCTATAACTCGAGCAGAAGTTGATAAGATCCGTGGGATAAATTCTCAAACCACAATTGATAATCTTTTGGATCGTGGACTTATAAAAGAGAATGGCCGTTTGGATAAAATTGGCAAGCCAATTATTTATGTTACAACGACCTTATTTTTACAATATTTTAATATATCTTCTTTAGAAGAATTGCCAGAGATAAAAGAATTAGAAGAGGAAATTTATGAGGATTAATAAATTTATCGCCCAAGCAGGATATACTTCTCGAAGAAAAGCTGATGATTTGATTAGAGATGAAAAAGTTAAAGTAAATGGGAAAATCCTAAAAGAAATGGGTTATGATGTCAAGGATGATGATATTGTAAGCATAGATGGGGAAATACTTCAATTAGAAGAGTATTTTTATTATAAGCTTAACAAACCAGTTGGGTATATCACAAGTAATTTTGACCCTCATAATGACAAAGATTTAAATAATCTAATAGATATTGACGAAAGATTTTTTGCAGCTGGTAGGCTTGATAAGGATAGCCACGGACTTTTAATAATTACAAATGATGGAGATTTTACAAACTCTCTAATCCATCCTTCATCTGGGATTAGCAAAGAATATATAGTAAAAGTTGATAAATTGCTCAATCAAAATCAAATCGAAAAATTTAAAAGTGGTCTTGATATCGGCAATGGTGAGCTGACATCAGATGCAGCTATTCGTTATATAAAAAATAACACATATATTGTTGCTATCCGCCAAGGATACAACCGCCAAATTAGAAGGATGTTTAATGTGTTTGACTCAACTGTAATAGACCTAAAACGTACAAGAATTGGAGCAATTCATCTTAATGACTTAATAGCAGGTCAATACAAGAAATTTGATAAAAAAGAAATAGAATTTGTTTCTTTAATGAAGGAATAGTTATCTATTTCTTTTTTTTATGGTAAAATTTTTATAGTATATGAAAAAAATAGGAATCATTGGAGCAGGAGCAAGTGGGCTTTATGCTGCAATCAATTTAAAAAATAAAAATACAGATGTGACTATCCTTGAGAAAAACGATAGGATTGGTAAAAAGATTCTCATGACCGGCAATGGTAGATGCAATATAACAAATGCAAAATATTATGATGAATTTTTAGAAAATATTGTGACCAATCAAAAGTTTTTATATTCTTCATTTAACCTTCACGACAACTATGCCAGTATGGATTTTTTTCAAAGTAAGGGCTTAGAATTAGTCACCGAAGGATACCATAGAGTATTTCCAAAATCTCAAAAAAGTAGTGATGTTATAAAATTTTTTGAGGATGAAATTATAAAAAATAACATAAAACTTGTCACCAATGCTAACGTGTTGAGTATAAAAATGGATGAAAAGTTTGAAGTTAAAACTGCTAGAAAAGATTACGAATTTGACTATCTAATCATAGCAACAGGTGGATTATCATACCCAAATACTGGATCGACTGGAGATGGTTATAAATTTGCAAAAAACTTTGGACATAAAGTAACAAAAACCCTCCCTTCTTTAGTACCAATTTTCTTTAAGGATAAGGACTTATCACATATAAAGGCCTTGTCACTTGAAAATATAGATATAAAAATAGAAACGAATCAAGGTGTTTTTTATCAAAGAGGACCAGTTTTATTAACAAAAAACTTTATATCAGGACCCAGTACTTTAAGTTTATCATCGTTTGTAGTTGGAAAAGATATAAAAAATGTCTCACTAAATTTGTCTAAAGATGATGAGAAAGAACTTGATCAAAATTTTATAGATATATTTGATAAAAATCCTAATAAGGATATATCAAATGTCTTAGACCAAATTATTCCAAATATTTTAGTTCCAGTAATCATAAAAAGATCGGACATAAAGCTAGATAAAAAATGTAATCAAATAAGAAAAGAAGAGAGAACTAGGATAGTAAAAAATATTAAAAATTTCACCTTGGACTTTGGAAAATTTGGCGGATTTAATACTGCTGTCATTACCAAGGGTGGGGTTGATGTCAGAGATATTGACCCTAAGACTATGGAATCTAAACTAGTTTCTGATTTGTATTTTGTTGGAGAAGTCCTTGATTTAGACGGTCTAACAGGAGGATTTAATTTGCAAATAGCATTTACAAGTGCATTTGCTGCAGCAAGTGCTATAAAGGAGAAAATATGACATATATAATTGCCATTGATGGGCCTAGTGGTTCTGGCAAATCTACCATATCAAAAAGATTGGCAAGAGTTTTAAATATTGAATACCTGAACACTGGAGCCATGTATAGGGCAGCAACCCTCTACTTTTTAGAACATCTCTTAAATGAAGATTCTAGAATAGAAGAAATTAAAAAGGCCCTAGATGATATCAAAATTGATTTTAGGGATAACGAAATATTTTTAAATGGGGTAAATGTAGAAAAGGAAATAAGGTCAGATATTGTGACAAAAAATGTGTCTTGGGTTTCTGCAAATAGTCTAGTACGTGAAAGATTAGTAAATATGCAAAGAGAAATTGCAAAAGAAAAATCATATGTACTTGATGGACGAGATATAGGCACAGTTGTATTTCCAAATGCTAAGTACAAATTTTATTTAACTGCCAACGCTAGGCAGAGGGCCATAAGAAGGTTTGAACAAAATGAATCAAAACTAACAGTTGAAGAAATTGAACAGGCCATTATAGACCGAGATAATTATGACTCTACACGTGAGATTTCACCTTTAAAAAAAGCAGATGATGCAATAGAGATTGATAATTCAAATTTAAATATAGATCAGACTATCAATCTAATACTTGAAAATATGGAAAAGATAGATGTTTTATAAGATTTTTAGAATAATTGCCAAAATAATTATTTGGCCACTTTATAGAGTTCATGTAGTTGGCATAGAAAATATTCCACAAGATGATGGTTACATTTTATGTGCCAATCATAAATCTATGCTAGACCCAATTTTTCTTGCAATTGCCTTTCCATCACATATAAGATTCATGGGAAAAAAAGAATTATTTAACAACAAGCTATTAGGAGGGCTTCTAAATGCACTTGGAGCTTTTCCAGTCGATCGTGAAAGCAGAGATTTAGCTAGCTTAAAAAAATCCATAAAGTTACTTAAAGATGAAAAAACTTTAGGGATTTTTCCTGAAGGAACTAGAACCCAAAATATTGCCCGTGAAAATATGAAAGATGGCGTTGCCTATATTGCTTTAAAGGCCAAAAAAGATATATTGCCTGTAGAGATTGTATCTACTTTTAAGCCTTTTAGAAAAACTTATATTTATATAAATGAAATAATAAACGTAGATAAATATTCGAATATGAAGTCTAGACAAGCCATGGTAAAAATGACTGATGAAATATATCTACATATTTACAAAAATCAATTAAAATAAAAGAAAGAGATAAAATGGAAATTATAATAGCTGAAAATTCTGGATTTTGCTTTGGGGTAAAAAGATCTGTTGACCTTGCCCACGAAGCCCTAGACAGTGATAAGGAAAAATATACAGTAGGTCCCTTAATTCACAATCCACAATTGGTAAAAAAATTAGAAGAACAGGGCTTAAAAGTATTAACAAAAAAGCAAGCTCTTAAAATAAAGGATTCATTAATAGTGATCCGTGCCCATGGAGAAAGTGCTGAATTTAAACAAGCCTTACTAGAAAATGGAAATGAAATACTGGATGCAACTTGTCCAGTCCTATCAAATATATATAAAAAAATAATTGCAAAAGAAGAGGAAGGATACCAAGTAATTATTGTGGGAGATCCTAATCATCCTGAGATAATTGCTATGGACTCTTATTTAAAAAATGGTATAATAGTAAGTGATGAGACTGAAGCAAAAAATATTAAATGTGAGAAACCTCTCTATATTGTAAGTCAAACTACAAATAGAGCTGATTTTTACTATGATATTGCAAATACGCTCAAAGAAAATAATGGTAGTGTTGTGATAGAAAACACAATCTGCAATGCAACTAAGCTTAGACAAGAATCAGCAGCAGAATTGTCTAAAGAGGTTGACTGTATGATTGTAGTTGGTGGTTTTAATAGTTCTAATACTAACAAGCTATTTCAAGTAGTGAGTTTGTATAACAAAAATGTTTTTAGGATTGAGACTGTTAAAGATCTACCTTTGCAAAAGCTCTCGGAATTTAAAAAAATTGGAATAATCGCAGGTGCATCCACACCTGATGAGATTATTGAGGAGGTAGTTAGTAAAATGGACGAATTTACAAAAGAAGATTTTATGAATAGTCTTGAGGATAGTTTAAAAAAGGTATATCCAAAAGATGTTATCACAGGAACAGTTATCGATGTGAAAGATGATGAAGTTTTTGTTGATATCCAATACCGTGCAGATGGTATCATAAAACTTGACGAAATGACAGAAGAAGAACAAGAAAATCCTAAAGATCATTTTGAAGTTGGTACAGACATCGATGTTTATGTTATCAAACTAGATGATGGTGAAGGAAACGTAGCTCTATCAACAAGAAGAGTTCAAGGAATGAAAGTTTGGAAAGACCTTGCTGAAAAATTCGAAAACGAAGAATTAGTTACAGGTACAGTTTCAGGCTATAACAAAGGTGGACTTACAGTTGATGTTGAAGGAATAAGCGGTTTTGTACCAGCAAGCCAAGTTGCAACATACTTTGTTAAAAATTTCAAAAAATTCGTTGGTGAAACATGGGATTTAAAAATTGTTTCAATCGATGAAAGAAAAAATAGATTAGTTTTATCTCGTAAAGATGTTCTTGAAGAAGAATTAGATGAAAGATGGGATGAACTAGAAGAAGGCCAAGTACTTGAAGGTGAAGTAGCAAGACTTACAGACTTTGGTGCTTTCGTAGAAGTAAATGGGCTTGATGGTTTACTACACGTATCAGACATTGCATGGACAAGAGTAGAAGTTCCATCTGATGTATTAAACGTTGGAGATACTATCGAAGTTAAAATTTTAAAACTAAATAAAGAAAAAAATAGAATTTCTCTTGGTCGTAAACAACTTCTTGACAAACCATTCGATTCATTTGTAAATGAACACGAAGTTGGTGATGTAGTTACAGGTAAAGTTGTAAACTTACTTGATTTTGGTGCTTTCGTAGAAGTTGCTGATGGTGTGGAAGGACTAGTACACGTTTCAGAAATTTCTTGGGATCACGTTGAAAAACCATCTGATGAATTAAATGTTGGAGATGATATCCAAGTTAAAATTATTTCATTAGACAATGAAGAAGAAAAAATTGGTCTATCAATCAAACAATTAGAAGAAGCTCCAGAAAGACCAGAAAGAAAACCAAGACGCGAAAAAAGAGAAAATACAAATAATAATAGACCAAGAAGAAAAGCAGAAAGAGCACAAACAGATAACTTTAGCTCAGATGCTGACTTAAACAACAACCTTGGTAACCTATTAGAACAAGCTCTATTTGCACAAGGTTCATCTGATCTAATCGGAGAAGAATCAGAAGTTGATAATGTAATCGATGATTTTGATTCAGCTGAAGCTCCAGAAGAAAATTTAGACCAAGAAGTTAACGAAGAATTAGCTACAGAAGCTGAAAAACTTGACAATGAAGTAGCTGATGAAGATATCGTAACACTTGAAGATGAAGAAAACCTTGATCAACCAGTTGAAGAAATCGACGATGTTGATTCAGATGAAGAAGAAATAGAATATTAATCTATAAAATAAAATTAAAAACTAAAGAAGATGATTTCGGTCATCTTCTTTTTTAAATGAGGATACAATGCAAAATTTACAAAAAGAAAAATATAAAGATTATTTTGAAGGTAAAACTTACAATATAACCACATTTGGTTGCCAGATGAATGAACATGATTCTGAACGTATTTCTTATATACTAGAGGATTTGGGATACACTTACACAAGCAATAGAGAAGAAGCTGACTTTATTATATTTAATACCTGCTTGGTTAGAGAAAATGCGGAATTAAAACTATATGGTCAAGTTTCATCCTTAAAAAAACTTAAGAAAGAACATCCGGAAAAAATTATTTCTGTATCTGGCTGCATGATGCAAACAAGCGAAGCTCGTCAGGTAATAATCGATAAGCATCCTGAAGTTGACATAATATTTGGAACAAAAAATATAAACTCCCTAGGAGATTTGATATTTAGATATCTAGAAACGGGTGAAAGGGTTATTGATATTTCTACAGATGCAGTAAAGGATGATTTTGAAAAATACAATTCCACAAATGATTTCCAAGCCTATGTAAATATCATGCGAGGATGCGATAATTATTGTACTTATTGTATAGTACCAGAATCACGTGGGCGTGAAGAATCTAGACGTCCATACTCAATTATTGAAGAAGTAGAATATTTAGTTTCTAAAGGATTTAAAGAATTTACCTTGCTTGGACAAAATGTAAACTCATATGGAAATAACACAAACTATGATTTTACTTTCCCAGAACTATTAACAAGAGTTGCTAAAATTACAGGTGTAAAAAGACTAAGATTTACATCTAGCCATCCAAAAGATTTATCTGATGAACTAATCGAAGTTATGCGTGATAATGACAACATTTGTAACTACTTCCACTTACCTATGCAATCAGGTTCAGATGAAGTATTAAAGAAAATGAACCGTCATTATACAATAGAAAAATATTTGGAAAGAGCAAATAAATTAAAAGAAGAAATTCCAGGCATTGCCCTTTCTACAGATATTATAGTAGGTTTTCCTACAGAAACAGAAGAAGATTTCCAAAAAACAGTTGAAGCATGTAAGAAAGTTGGTTTTGACTCAGCTTACACCTTTAAATACTCACCTAGACCAAAAACAGTTGCAGCAAAATACCCAACAATAGATGATGATATAGTCCAAGACAGATTCCAAAGACTTTTAGATGAGCTCTACCCAATGTTTAATGAAAAAAATGCTGAATATGTAGGTAAAACTGTAGAAGTATTATTAGAATCAGAATCAAAAAATAATCCTGAAATCTTAACCGGAAGGACCGATACATTTAAATTAGTTCACGTAAAAGCACCAAAAGAATTAATTGGTGAATTTGTAAATGTAAAAATCACCGACCATACATCATTTACTATATCAGGAGACTTGGTAAATTAATTATCAAATCAACTATGGATAATACAAACTATTTATTATCCTTTTAAAGAAAGGTTATAAGTGATATTATTTTTCTGTAGGGAGAAAAGAGGCGATAAATGAGAGATGTATTAGTAAAAGCCAAGGCAAAGATGGGCAGAATGCCAGATAATGATTTATATCTAGCCTTAGCAAATGAAGGTGACATAGACAAAAAAATTGATATTCTTTCAAAAGCTTATCCTGAAGTTGACAATAGGAAAGATAAAAGATCCCTGGAAGTTGAAAATTTTAACTGGATTTTTGGTGAATTAAAAAGCATTGACTATTTCTTGCATGGAATTGAAAGTGAATTTTTTAATTTATACTTTTCAAAATATGAAATATTATTTTTGCAAGAAGTTATTGAATCACTTGTAAATAAAAATTACAAAAGAAATTATCAAAGTTTTAAAGTTAACCCTCTATCTAAAAACTTTATTCTAGATGAGGATATGGACTTAGAATCTTTTGTAATTGCAAATAAAGCTAGTAAATATTATAGAGTGCTGCTTGCATTTTTAAATGAAAATATGGAAGCAGAGTCTATAATATTTTTGTCTTCAAACGCTTTAATCAAATTTTATTATCGTAGTTTACTAAAACTAGCAAAAAAATTTAATAGTAAAGAGCGCAAGCAAATAGAGAAATTTTTGGGTGAAGAAATTAATTTACTCAATTTTGAGATGCTTTACAGACTAAAATCCTATTATAATAGAAATGATGGAGATGTTTTTAACTACCTTATTGAAGGAGGAAATAAATTTAACGGGCAGAGGCTAAAAGAATTGGCTGAAATGCCCAAGATAGATTTCCTTGAGAAAATGAGTGCTAGTAAATATAAAAATATATTCATTGAATATACTCATACTCATAAAGAAATTAGAAAGAGGGAATTAAAACTTTATTATGGTGAAATAACCAAGCAAGAGTCTGACATCCTTTATGTGATTTCTGCAATGAATATATTGTTTATAAGTGATGAAAACATCGATGCACTTTTGGAAGTTGATGAGTCTTTCACAGTTGAGGAAGCTATGGAATATCTAATAGTGAGGTAATAATGGCAGTAGAAAAAATGTACCTGGTAAATATGATATCCGATAAAAAAAATCTGGACAGTTTTTTGGAAGATGTAATTAATATTGGTGATATTGAGCCACTTGATTCATTTAACCAAATTACAAACAGAACTTTTAACATAAAAGCAAGCGCTGAAAATGTTGGAATAACCGAAGATATTAATAAATTATCAGGATTTAGTAGAGATGATGATGGATATACAGCAAAACTTGAAGAAATCAAAAATACTTTAGGTCTTGATGATAATCCAAAAAATGGCCAATTGCTTGACCATGACAGAGTCGATGAACTTTATAACAAACTTAAGGTTTTATCAGACAGAAAAGCAGAACTAGAAGAAAAATCAAAACAACTTGAAGTTTATAAGAGAAATCTAGATACACTTAAAAAGCACAATATTGATATAGAAAAAATTCAAAATCTTAAATATTTTGAGTATAGATTTGGAGAAGTTACTGAAGATGGACGTTTCATATTAAAAAATAATTACGAAAATATCCCATCTTTAATCATCCATTTAGATGAAGATGTTGATCAAGCAAGTTTGAATGCACTAAATGAAATCTACGCAATAGATGAAGCAACCTTTAGTTTAAATGAGAAAACCAATGCAATTTTAGAAAATGAGAGAGAAAACACTCGAAATGTTTCGCTAAAACTAGATCAAGAGTACTCATTAAAAACAAAAAATGAATCAAATCACATTTATAACGAAATTATGCAAGCTGCTTCAGAAAGAGAAAATAAAATCAATGTAGATTATCAATCTAGAATTAATAATATGGATAAGATCTATAGCAAATATAAAGACCAAGTTGTAGATAAAATAGTTGATTTTTTAGTAGATACTGAGAGTTAATCAAAAGGAATGAAAATGGAAGGTAATCAAAAATTTAATAACATTAAATTAGCGAATGGTAAAGATTATCTACAGAATAGGGCTAAAAATATCAAAGAAAATTTTAAAATATACGAAAAATCTAAGATACACCTGAGTAAATCTTTAGAAAATACAAGTAAGAGTAGTTACATAGATGCTGAATTGATTGATAATGATAAGAAATCAAATTCTATAAATAATAATCATTCAAAAAAATCTCATGATCCAAGAATTAATAATTATGATTTACTGGATAATCAAAGCTATTTATTAGTATATCCTAAAAAAGTTAATAAAGATTTAACTAGAACAATAAATACTTTAGGTTTTGTAGATAACCAAGTACCAAGAGAAACTAATCTAGACAATATAGACATTGAAATAGATAATACAAAAAATAAAATTGAGCAAATAAATGATGAAATAAATAATTTAATGGCCGATAATAAGAATCTGATTGATTCAATAACTTATAATATAGCTTACGAAAAAGAAGCTAGTGACTATCAAAATAGCATGGCTTTTGGTGAAAAATATTTTTATTTTTCTGCCATGGTCGGACAATCCAAAATTAAAAATATGGAAGCTATTGAGAAAAAATATTCAGACACAAATATTATTTCAAAAGACTTAATGAATGATTTCTCTAAGAAAAAAAATGATGACAAAAAGAATGATAATAAGCAAACAAATAAAAATGAAGAAAGTTATTTGCTTGTTTATCCAGAAAAGGTAAAAAAAGACGTATCTCGTTCTATAAATACCTTGGGATTTGTTGATAATGAAATACCCGAAAATGCCAATATAAATACTATTAATAAAGAATATGAAAATGTAAATAGAGAGCTTTTGAGCATCAATCATCAAATTAACGAAATTAACAGACAATATGAAGATGTAATGGATAATATTTCTTATTCACTAAATTATGCGCGAAAGTCAGAAGAATTGAAAACTACAATGGCTCAAGGGGATAAATACTTTTACCTATCAGGCTGGGTTCCAGAATCTGAAGTTAACAAATTTAAGGCTCTAGAAAACAAATATGATAATACAATTTTAAATACAAAAGAAGTTGAAAGTATTAGACAAGCACCACCTACGAGACTGAAAAATAATTCATTATTTAGACCTTTTGAATATTTGGTCAATATGTATGGTGCTCCAAACTATGATGAGATTGATCCAACTCCGTTTTTTGCAATTACCTATTTACTTTTATATGGATTAATGTTTGGGGATTTGGGACAAGGTTTAGTATTTATAGCTATAGGTTTCTGGTTGTCAAAGAAAAATAAAATATTTGGTGGATTGATAAAAAGAATAGGCATTTCTGCATCAATTTTTGGACTTATGTATGGATCTTTCTTTGGTAGAGAAGATTTGATTCCTGCCTTGCTTATAAAACCATTTGATAACA
The DNA here is from genome assembly GCF_043187485.1 of Anaerococcus martiniensis. GTDB lineage: Bacteria > Bacillota > Clostridia > Tissierellales > Peptoniphilaceae > Anaerococcus > Anaerococcus martiniensis. The sequence goes on along the minus strand of NZ_CP171106.1, from coordinate 229,859 downwards.
TCATGACAGTCCTAATAGCATCAGTTGCATTTGGTGTAAGTTTAATGGTGATTTCATATATTATTGGTATTTATAATAAAGTCCACCTTCAAAAAAATATCGAAGAAGGAATTTTCGGTAAAGAGGGTCTTGCAGGACTTATGATGATGACTTCATTTATAATTATTGTCCTTGCACTTGTAAACGTAGGTCCAGTTCCCAAAAATATTGGCATAATCTTGCTTATACTTTCAATAGTAATGATGATATTTAAGCAACCTATAGCAAGAAAGTTAGAGGGAAATAAGAGACTATACGACCAAGCAAAGGGAGATTATTATCTTGAAGGTTCGTTTTCAGTGATAGAAGCCCTACTTTCAGTATTTTCAAATCTTGTATCATTTACAAGGGTTGGAGCCTTTGCAATAAACCACGTAGGTTTGTATATGGCTTTTGAAGTTATGGCAAAACTTATTGGTGGTGGCATCAAGGGCTTTATAATATTAGTCATTGGAAATATTTTTATAATCGGCTTAGAAGGTATGATTGTAGGTATCCAAGGATTAAGGCTTGAATTTTACGAAATGTTTAGCAAGTATTATGAAGGTAACGGTCGATTATTTAAACCAATCGGAAAAAAATCAAATAACTAAATTGGAAAGGAAAAATTATGATAAAAAATATTGGATTTTTAGCACTAGCTGTTGTAGTAATTACAATTTACTCAGGATTATATTTATTAAAAAATAACGAAGATTCTTCAAAAGATAAGATTAGAAAAGCACTTAAAATTAATTTGTTCACATTTGTTCCAATAATGGCTATGATAATAGTATTACTATTACCAGCAAACTCAAGAGCAGCTGCTGAAGTAGCTGGTACTGCAGCAAGTAATGCTGAAGGCCTAAAATACATTGGTGCTGCATTATCAACTGGTCTTGCTACTATTGGTACAGGCTTTGCAGTAGGTAATGTAGGTTCTGCAGCACTTGGAGCAATTTCTGAAGACCAATCTATCTTAGGTCGTACAATTATCTTTGTAGGTCTTGCAGAAGGTATCGCTATCTTTGGTGTTATCATCTCAATCATGATCCTAAACGCTTAATATGAAAGCAAGAATATTAACTAATGACCCAAGTCTTATTGTAATGTTTAGACTTGGGTCTATTGAAGGAAAGCTAGTTGCTGACCCTGATGAGGCCGATGAAGATTTTAAGGATTCATTAAAAGATAATAATCTTGCGGTTCTAATTTTGACTAAAACAGTAGAATCTTGGATTGAGGAAGAAGTCAGAACTCATAGGGAAGCTGAGGCAACTCCTTTAATTGTAGTCATTGATGGTTAATTGGAGGTATTATGCTTGATATAAATCAAAAACTAACAACCTTTAGAAAAATGGTTTGGGATGAAGAAAAAGCAAGAAGTAACGAAGAATTATATAATTCTACAAATATAAATAGTGAACAAATTGATGAAAAAAAAGCTAGTCTGGAAAAAGAGCTAAAATCAACTTTAGAAAACCGTAAAAGTTTTGCAACTATTCGTAGCAATGAAAGAGTATCAAAACTTGAAGAAGAACAGAAAACAAATTTTTATGCTCACAAAGAACTCTTACTAAATGACCTAGTAGGAGAAATTAAAGATAAGCTTAATGATTATACAAAAACAGATGGATATAAAAATTCTCTAGGAGAAAAGATTGAGAATGCGCTTAGTGAATTAAATGAAAGTGCAGATAATTTTGATATTTTATTAAGAGAAACTGATAAGGATTTAGTAAACTATCCTAATATAAAAACTTTAGATGATAAGTATATTGGTGGATTTATCTTAAAAGCAAAAGATGGATCATTTCAATACAACCAAACTTATCTAAAAAAAATCGAAGAGAAACAATATGAAATAGGAAAAACCTTATACAATCTGTTTGAAAGTGAGAGTTTTAATGAATCCAACAATTAAAACAATAAATGGTCCAGTAGTTGTAGCAAAAAATGCAAGCTCGCTAAAAATCCGAGAAATGGTCTCAGTAGGAAAATTAAAACTTATTGGTGAAGTCATTTCTGTAGATGGTGAAAATGCTACTATCCAGGTTTATGAAGATACATCAGGACTTGCTGCAAATGAAGAAATAATTTCAACAGGTAGACCACTTTCAGTAAGACTTGGGCCTGGACTACTTAAAAATATGTTTGATGGTATCGAAAGACCACTTAAAAAAATTATGGATGAAAATGGTGCTTTTATTCCATCGGGGATCGGTTTTGAAAACCTGGATGAAGAAAAGTCATGGGAAGTAGATATAAAAGTAGCGGTGGGTGATACTATAAATGTAGGTGATATATACGCCACAATTATGGAAACAAAAACTATCGAACATAGACTAATGTCTACTGTGGATGGTGAAATTACAGAAGTAAAACCATCAGGCACATATAAATTAGAAGATACAATTGTAAAAGTAAAAACAAATAAGGGCGAAGAAGAATTAAAACTTTACCAATATTGGCCAGTTAGAAATCCACGTCCAGTTAAAAAGGTTAGACCACTTGAGCTATTGTTAAACACTGGACAAAGAGTCCTTGATGTTTTTTTTCCAGTAGCTAAGGGTGGTACAGTAGCAATCCCAGGTGGATTTGGTACTGGAAAAACTATGCTTCAACACCAATTTGCCCAATACGCAGATGCTGATATCATTATCTATATCGGTTGTGGTGAACGTGGAAACGAAATGACTCAAGTACTAGAAGAGTTCCCAGAGCTTATTGACCCAAATACAGGTTATGGTTTGATGGAACGTACAATTCTTATTGCAAATACATCAAACATGCCAGTGGCTGCTCGTGAAGCTTCAATTTATACTGGAATTACAATTGCAGAATATTTTAGAGATATGGGCTATCACGTAGCCCTAATGGCTGACTCTACATCTAGATGGGCAGAGGCCTTAAGAGAGATTTCTGGTCGTTTGGAAGAAATCCCAGCTGAAGAAGGATATCCAGCATATCTTGGATCAAGACTATCTCAATTTTATGAAAGAGCAGGATACTTTACAAACTTAAATGGATCTGAAGGATCAGTTACTCTTATCGGTGCAGTTTCTCCATCAGGTGGGGACTTCTCAGAACCAGTTACTGAAAATACAAGAAGATCTGTAAATGTATTCTTAGGGCTTGATAGGAAACTGGCTTACTCACGCCATTACCCAGCGATTAACTGGCTAACATCATACTCAAACTACGTTGATACTATGAGATCTTACTACCAAGAAAAAACTGGAGAAGATATCATTGCAGTTCGTAATGAACTTATGAATGTTCTATTACAAGAAGATGAGGTGCGTTCTATACTTATGCTTGTAGGTAAGGATGCTCTATCAGATGCTCAAAGAAATATTTTAGATGTATCAGAACTGATTAGAGTAGGATTTTTACAACAAAATGCCTATAACGATACTGATAAGTACGTACCATTAGAAAAGCAAATTGAAATGCTAAATATAATTAGAAATTATTATCATAAATCAGCAGAAGCAATTGTAGATGGTGTGCCATATAACAAGGCCTATAACTCAGAACTTATAAATGACATTACACAAATGAAATACACCATAAAAAATGATGAACTAGATAAATTTACTATTTTAAATAACAAACTAGAATCTCATTTCTTAGGACTTAGAGGAGGCGAATATTAATGCGTAAAGAATATACAAAAGTTAAAAGAATCGAATCCTCAATTATAGAAATAGAAAATGTAGCAGATGTAACATACAACGCCGTAGTTTCTGTCCATACCCTAGGAATGGATTTTGTAGGACAAGTTGTAAAAATAGATGATGAAACTATATCTATAGAAGTTTTCGGTAATACCCAAGATTTTTCTTTAGATGATATAGTAATTTCATTTGAAGAAAAACCACTTGCAATCCCTTTAAGCGAAAAAATTCTTGGTCGTAGCTTTGATGGGCTTGCCAGGCCAATCGATAATGGTGGTGAAATATATGCAGAAAAATCATATTCAGTTGAAGGTGAACCGCTAAATCCTGTGGCTCGTGAGTATCCAAGGGACTTTATCCAAACAGGAATATCAGCCATTGATACACTTACAACATTAATACGTGGGCAAAAATTACCTATTTTTTCAGGTTATGGTTTATCTCATAATCAAATTGCAGCTCAAATAGTTAGACAAGCAAAACTTAAAACAGACGAAGACTTTGCCTTTGTCTTTGCAGCTATGGGGATAAAAAAAGATGAAGCTATGTTTTTTGAAGATGCCTTTAATAAAGCAGGAGTCCGCGATAAGGTTGTAATGTATCAAAACTTAGCTGATAGCCCAATTATGGAAAGGCTAATAGCACCAAAATGTGCACTAACTGCAGCAGAATACTTGGCGTATGAAAAAGGCTATCACGTTTTAGTAATTATCACAGATATGACTTCTTATTCAGAGGCTTTGCGTGAAGTATCATCTATCAGACAAGAAGTTCCATCACGTAAGGGTTATCCTGGATACTTATATTCTGACTTAGCTACTTTATATGAGAGGGCCGGTATGATTCGTGGAACAAATGGATCTGTAACCCTTATTCCGATTTTAACAATGCCAAATGATGATATTACTCATCCAGTTCCTGACTTGACTGGTTATATCACAGAGGGGCAAATTGTAATTGATAGGGGATTATTTAATAAAGGAATCTATCCACCAATCAATGTACTACCTTCATTATCCCGTCTTATGAAAGATGGTATTGGTGAAGGATATACACGAGCTGACCACGAAGACTTGATGAACCAAATTTATGAATCATATTCTCATGTTGGTGAAGTAAGAAATATTGCCCAAATCGTTGGAGAAGATGACTTATCTGATATTGATAAAAAATATCTAGAATTTGGGGATGAATTCGAAAAAAAATTCTTATCTCAAGATCCAACTGAAAATAGAGAGCTTGATGAGTCTTTAGATTTAGGTTGGGAGATTTTAAATATCTTACCTAGAACAGAGTTACACAGAGTAAGTCCTGAAAATCTTGATAAATTCATAGGAAATAAAGATGGAAATTAAATCAACTGCTCCTACCAAGGCAAATTTAATTGCAGCTAAAGACCACCTAAAATTATTAAATGGTGGTCTTGATATCCTTGATAAATCAAGAAAAGCACTAATCCAAGCTCACGATAGCAAAATCAAACAAAGAGATGAATTAAATGATGATGTTAATGATACAATAAAAAAAGTGTCAAAAAACTTTAAAAAGGCCATGATTACTATGGGAGAGTCAAAGCTTGATGACATTTCAAGAATTGTACCCGTCGATAATAGCATTGAGCTAAAAGAAAATGAATTCATGCAAACAAAGGTTTATGATATAAATTTTGTACCAACAATGCTAAATCTTTCTTATTCATTTTATGAAACAAACGAAGCATTTGACATTGCATTGCTATCATTTAATGAATTAAAATATAAAATTTATAAACTGGCTGAGCTAGATACTACAATTAACAACCTTGATAGGCAAATTAAAAAAACTAGCAAAAAAGTAAATTCTCTAGAAAAAGTTCAGATACCAAAAACTGAGGAGAGAATAAAAACAATATCATCCTTGATAGAAGAAAAGGAAAGAGAAGAATTTTCTAAAACAAAGATGGTTAAGGATAAAAAAATTCGAGACGAAAAAAACACCGCAAATTAATTTGTTGCGGTGTTTTTAATTTCTCTTTTTTTAGATGCTCGTAATTTATTTGGATCGATAACTTTTATAGTTTCATAGTCTAAAACATCATCGTCTTTGTAAGATTTTTGCATAGATGCTGATAGGGCAAGTCCTACCATCGATAAGCATATTAACTGGAAAGTACCCCCAGCTGATAAGAATGGAAGGGGAATACCAGTTACTGGCATAAGGCCAATTGTCATACCAATATTTTCAAAAATATGGATAAATAGCATGGCTGCGATGCCTGTTACCATTAATGAAATAAAAGTATTATTAGATTTTTTAGCAAGTCTAGCTAGTCTTAGAATAATAATTGTAAATAACAATACTAAAAATATTGCTCCTATGAATCCTAATTCTTCAGCCAAAACTGAAAAAATAAAGTCAGTTTCTTTTTCTGGAACATATCCATATTGGGATTGAGTACCGTTTAAATATCCACGACCATTTAACATACCAGATCCAATTGCAATCATACCTTGTTGTTGTTGCCAGTTAGAACCAGAAGTGTCCCTTGTAGGATTTAAAAAGTTTTCTATTCTATCAGCCCTATAACCAGATAAATTTGTCAAAACCAAGTATCCAACAGTTAGTCCACCAACTGCAAAAAACAAAATCCATTTCCAAGATAAGCCTGCTACAAAGAGCATTGCAGCTATGAAAAACAAATATACCATGGCAGTACCAAAGTCTGGTTGTAATAAAATTAAGACTACTGGAACTGCGACAAATACTAATGCTTGGATAAGTCTTTTTGGTTCATTGATTTCATATTTGTATCTATCAAGATAAGCTGCAAAAGCAAATATTAATCCTACTTTTACAAATTCAGATGGTTGAAAAGAAAAAGATCCAATATAAACCCAAGATTTAGCACCCCATTCATCAAGGCCTCTACCAAATATAAGGGTAATAATTAAAAGTCCAAGACCAATTCCATAAATCCATCGATAAAATCTTTTTAGAACTTCTAAATCAATAGTACATAAAACAGCAATCAATAAAAAACCTAGAATAGTAGCTCCGATTTGAGTTTTTATTGCCTCAAAATCTCCCCCATAGGCTGAGTAAAGAATGACCAGCCCATAAATACTTAGGATTAGAGTTGCAAAAAGCAAAATCAAATCCAATTCTTTTAAATTTTTCTTCTTTATATTAAACATTAAATCACTCCGTATCTAATGATTTATTATACCATTTTAATTAAATATGATAAATAAAATAATAAAAAATAGTATAGTAGTAGTAAAGGATAAGGTGATAATATTTTAAATAAAAATCAAATCCGAGAGGTATTAGACAATTTATCTAGGATGTATGAGGATCCAAATAAAAATCTTCTTAATTTTGAAACTCCATTTGAAGCTTTGATAGCAACTATGCTTTCAGCCCAAAGTACAGATATAAGGGTAAATGCGGTCACATCTGAGCTTTTTAAAGTAGCAAATACACCAAAAGATTTTGTGAATATGGATATAAAAGACTTAGAAAATTGGATAAAATCAATCGGTATTTATAAAAATAAAGCAAAAAATATAAAGGCAACAAGCCAGATATTGGTAGATGATTTTAACAGTGAGGTCCCAAAAGATAAGGCTGAATTAATAAAATTGCCAGGAGTTGGCAATAAAACAGCAAATGTTGTACTTGCTAATGCTTTTGATATTCCGGCCTTTGCAGTGGATACTCACGTTTTTAGAGTAGCAAACAGGATTGGCCTTGCTGATGCAAAAAACGTTAGTCAAACCGAGGCACAACTTACAAAAAATGTGCCAGAAGATGAGTGGAATATGACCCACAAAAGACTGATTACCCATGGCAGAGCAATTTGTAAAGCAAGAGGTCCACTTTGTGAAGAATGTGATTTGAATAAGTTATGTTTATATTATAGGAGAGATAATGATTAAACTTTTTGCAATTGATATGGATGGCACCCTTTTAAATACTAATCATGAGATTAATCCATCATCAAAAGAAGCCATTAACCAATTAAATGCAGCAGGAATAAAAACGGTTTTAACAAGCGGCAGATTAATGTCTTCCATTAAATTTGCTACAGAAGAACTTGGAGAAGACAATCCAATGGTGGCAAATAATGGAGCCTTAATTATGGCAAATGCTGATAAAATTTTAGGTCAACATCCGTTTGAAGATAGTCACATTAAAGAATTAGTTAAGTTTTGTGAAGAACATAAATTTATCTATCACTTTTACGATGAAGATACTTTTTACTCTAACAGGCTAGATGAAGATAGACTAGAGCATTTAAAAATTAATAATGATTATGGGCTAAATTATCAATGCAACATTTCTATTACAGAAAATCCATACAAGGATTTAAAGCAAAGAAGTAAACCAGCTTATAAGATTTTAATAGGATGTTTAAATAGCCATGCCTATGGTGAAGAAAAAGCGGTAAAAATTATCAAGGAAGCCTTTGAAGATAAGCTATATGTCACATCATCAGGTCCTGGTGCCATTGAAATAATGGAGCCTCATGTTAATAAGTGGGAAGGGGTAAAAGAACTTTCTAACTTTTTGGGTATAAAACTTGATGAAATTGCTGCAATTGGCGATTCTTACAACGATTTGCCAATGGTGGAAAATGCAAAAATAGGCTTTGCCATGGGAAATGCTAATGATACAGTAAAATCAGTTGCAGACTATGTGGTTGCTGATAATAACGGTAATGGCATAAAAGAATCTGCAGAAATAATTTTAAATTTTAACAAGGAAAATCCAAGTGTTTAATATAGTTTTACTCGCGCCAGAATATCCTGGCAATGTTGGAAATATTGGTAGGACATGTGTCCTTACCGAGTCTCATTTGCATTTAGTAAGGCCTTTTAAATTTGATTTCTCAGATAAGGCCTTAAAAAAATCTGGAATAGACTATTGGGATAAGGTAAATCTAACTATCCATGATAGTATTGAGGAATTTTTGGACTTCATAATTGATAAAAACTTTTATTTAGTTGAAACGGGCACAGATACAAAATACTCTGATGTTTCTTTTAAAGATGGTGATTTTTTGATATTTGGTAGGGAAAAAGAAGGGATAGACCTGGATATTTTGGAGAAATTTAGCGAAAAAATAATTACTATACCCATGACAACAAAGATTGATAGGTCTTTAAATTTAGCCAATTCAGTAAATATAGTTTTATACGAAGCCTTAAGGCAAAATAATTTTAATTTTTAGGAGAGAATATGTACGATATTATAATTTTAGGAGCTGGTCCAGCAGGACTTACAGCTGGGCTATATGCAGGTAGATCAAAGTTAAAAACACTCATAATTGAAAAAAATATACCAGGTGGACAAATTGCAACAACTGCATTTGTGGACAACTACCCTGGATCAATGGAAGATGCTACGGGTATGGGCTTATCAGATAGAATGTATGAGCAATCCAAAGAATTTTGCGAATTTTTAACTACAAATGTAACTAGCGTTGAGCTAGAAGGAGAAGTTAAAAAAGTTCATACTGAAGATGGCAAAACATTGGAAGCCAAGGTAATTATTATTTCGACAGGTGCTAGCCACAGAAAACTCGATATCCCAGGAGAAAGTGAATTTGCAAACATGGGTGTGTCATATTGTGCAACTTGTGATGGGCCATTTTATAATGGATTAGACATTTTTGTAGTTGGTGGTGGAGATAGTGCAGTAGAAGAGGCAATTTATCTTACAAAATTTGGTAAATCTGTAACCATTATTCACAGACGTGATGAATTTAGAGCAAGCCAAGTAGTTGTAGATAAGGCACGTGCTAATGAAAAAATAAAATTTGAACTAGATTCTGTAGTAAATGAAATCAGAGGAGATAAGGAAACAACCTCCCTTATTATAGAAAATGTAAAAACTGGTGAGAAAAAAGAGTTAAAAAGTGATAATAATGACCCAATAGGGGTATTTATATTTGTAGGATATATTCCACAAACAGATATATTCAAAGATCAAATAGAAATGAATTATGGGTATATAGTTACTGATAGCGATATGAAAACAAATATCGAAGGAGTTTTTGCAGTAGGAGATAACCGTGAAAAGTCTGTAAGACAAATGGTCACTGCAGCTGGAGATGGTTGTATAGCCGCTGTTGTAGCAAATAGATACTTAGAAGGACAAGTCTGGTAATCTATTGACAATGTCCTATAATTTAGTAAAATATTATTGTAATAACTTTTAGGAAGAATAAGGAGACAACAATGACAACTAAAGTAGCAATTAATGGATTCGGTAGAATCGGTCGTCTAACACTTAGAAGAATAGCAGAAGTAGAAGATGACATCCAAGTAGTAGCAATCAATGACCTTATTGATAAAGAAGGTCTAGCTTATGCTTTCAAATATGATACAGCACAAGGAAGATTTAACGGAGACTTTGAACAAACTAATGATGGTTTTAAAGTAAATGGTCAAGAAATCAAAATCTTTGCCGAAAGAAATCCAGAAGACCTACCATGGGGAGATCTTGGAGTAGATGTTGTATTAGAATGTACAGGATTCTTTACAGAAAAAGAAAAAGCAGAAGCTCACTTAAAAGCTGGAGCTAAAAAAGTTCTAATTTCAGCACCAGGTAAGGGTGATATGAAAACTATCGTTTACGGTGTAAACCATGAAACTTTAGATGGTTCTGAAACAGTAGTATCAGCTGCAAGCTGTACAACAAACTGTTTAGCACCAATGGTAAATGTATTAAACAAAGAATTTGGTTTTGTTACAGGACAAATGTCAACAATCCACGCATATACAGCAACACAAGCTATCCAAGATACACCAGCTTCTAAAAAAGACCTTAGAGGTGGACGTGCAGCTGCTCAAAACACAATCCCAGCTTCAACAGGAGCTGCAAAAGCAGTTGGTAAAGTACTTCCAGAAGTTGAAGGTAAAATTGACGGTACAGCTTTAAGAGTACCAGTTATCACAGGTTCAATTACAGAACTTTACTCAGTTCTTGAGAAAAAAGTAACTGAAGAAGAAGTAAATGAAGCAATGAAAAAATACTCAAATGATGCATTTGCTTACGAAACAGAAGACATTGTTTCAAGCGACATCATTGGTTACCCAGCAGGATCAGTACTTGATTCACAACTTACAAAGGTTGTAGAAAATGGGGACAACCAATTAGTAAAAACAGTTGCATGGTATGATAACGAAGCAGGATACGTATCTAACTTAGTTAGAACATTAGATTATTTAGCTAAACTTTAAGAGATAGAAGGGGGCAGGGATATTTATCTCTTGCCCTTTTAATTTTGGAGTGAATTATGAACAAAAAAACATTAAAAGACTTAGATGTTAAGGGCAAAAGAGTTTTAGTTAGAGTAGACTTCAATGTTCCTTTATCAAAAGAAGATAGAAGCAAGATTGCAGATGACTCTAGAATTAGAGCAGCCCTTCCTACTATAGATTATTTATTAGAAAATGGTGCCATAGTTATATTAATAAGCCATTTAGGTAGACCAGGTGGAGAAGCAAACCAAGAATTTACACTAAAACCAGTTGCAAATTGGTTATCTAACCATTACGGCGAAAAATTTGAATTCTTAGCTGCTGATGAAGTAGTGAACGAAGATGTTGAAGAAAAAGTAAATGAGCTTAAGGATGGCGAAATTGCACTTTTAGAAAATACAAGATTTGTAGCTGGTGAAACTAAAAATGATGAAGCCTTTGCAAAAGAATTAGCCTCTCTTGCTGACCTATATGTAAATGATGCTTTTGGTACTAGCCATAGAGCCCATGCTTCAAATGTAGGTGTTGCAAGTATTTTACCATCGGCGGTAGGACTTTTAATAGAAAAAGAAATAGATGTTATGGGAAAAGCCTTAGAAAATCCAGAACATCCATTTTTATCTATCCTTGGTGGAGCAAAAGTTTCTGATAAGATTGGTGTAATTGAAAATCTAATTACAAAAGTAGATACAATCCTTATCGGTGGGGGTATGGCTTACACATTCCTAAAAGCGCAAGGTAAAGAAATAGGTAAATCATTACTAGAAGAAGATAAGATGGATCTTTCTTTAGAGTTACTTGAAAGAGCAAAAGAAAATAATGTAGAAATTCTATTGCCAGTAGATGTGGTAATTGCCGATGATATTGCACCAGGCGTTGAAACTGAGATTGTAGATATTGACAATATCCCAGCTGACAAAGAAGCTTTAGATATTGGTCCAAAAACAGCAGAAATTTATGCAGAAAAAATTAAAAATGCTAAAACAGTAGTTTGGAATGGACCAATGGGTGTATTTGAAATTAAAGAATTTTCAAATGGAACTAATAAAGTAGCCCATGCCCTAGCAGAAGCTGACGCAACTACTATTGTTGGTGGTGGTGACTCAGCCCTTGCAATAGAAATGGCTGACTTAAAAGATAAAATCACCCACGTATCAACAGGTGGTGGGGCAAGCTTAGAATTTTTAGAAGGAAAAGACCTACCAGGTATTTCAGCAATTGAAGATAAATAAGGAGTTAAAATGCGTAAACCAGTAATAGTTGGAAACTGGAAAATGAATATGACAGTAAGTGAAGCTAAAAATTTGCTTGCTGATTTAAAAGAAAAGCGATTAGATACTGAAGTAGAAGCAGGTGTTTGTACGCCAGCTATAGACCTACCAATAGCAGCTGAGATTTTAGAAGGAACCAATATTGGATTTGGTGGACAAAATATGTACTTTGAAGAATCTGGAGCATTTACTGGAGAAGTATCTCCAACGATGTTAAAAGATATTGGAGCAACATATGTTATCCTAGGCCATTCTGAACGTCGTGATATCTTTGGTGAAGATGATAAATTAATCAATGAAAAATTATTATCAGCCTTTGACCATGACCTAACACCAATACTTTGTTGCGGGGAATCTTTAGAAGAAAGAGAAGCTAATAAGCAGGAAGAAAGAGTAAAAGCTCAACTAGAGGCTGACCTTAAAGATATAAGCGAAAGTGATATTAAAAAATTAATTATAGCTTACGAACCAATCTGGGCAATAGGTACTGGAAAAACAGCATCCGCTGATGATGCAGAAGCAATGTGTGCATTCATTAGAAATCTAGTAGCTGAATTTTACTCAAAAGAAGCAGCTGAAGCAGTACGCATCCAATATGGTGGATCTGTAAAACCAGCGAATGTAAAAGAATTAATGGCAAAAGAAAACATAGATGGTGCCTTAGTAGGTGGAGCAAGCCTTAAAGCAGACGATTTTGAAGCTTTAGTAAATCATAGAGGTTAAATATGGCGAAAGTAGATAAGAGATTTATTGTAAAAACTGAAGATGAAAATATTTTATTTGCAACTTCATTATCTACAGTAGTAGATACACAGACAGGTGTAAATTATATCATCGCTTCTAGATCTAGTGAAGGGGTTGCCATTACTCCACTATTAGATAAATATGGTAAACTAGTAATATCTACTAAAGAAGAAATTGAAGAATTAATACACAATAATAAATAGAATTATCTGTCCATAATGCTTATTAAAAAATACGAAAGATAATAAAAAGATAAGGAGAATTAATAATGAGCTTAATTACAAGTGTATATGCAAGACAAATCCTTGACTCAAGAGGAAATCCAACAGTAGAAGTAGAAGTAGAGACAGAGCTAGGTGGATACGGTCGTGCATCAGTACCATCTGGTGCATCAACTGGTGAGTGGGAAGCAGTAGAGCTTCGTGATGGAGATAATGATTACTATTTAGGTAAATCAGTTCTTAAAGCAGTTGAAAATGTAAATGAAAAAATCGCTGATGAATTAGTATTAGTTTATGATGTTACTGACCAAGTTGGCATTGATAATAGAATGATTGAACTTGACGGTACAGAAAATAAAGGAAATCTTGGTGCAAATGCTATCCTTGGAGTATCACTTGCAGTAGCAAAAGCTGCAGCAGATGAACTAGGACTACCACTTTATGCTTACATTGGTGGACCAAATGCAAAACTTCTACCAACACCAATGATGAATATACTAAATGGTGGGGAACACGCTGATAACTCAGTAGATATCCAAGAATTTATGATTTTCCCACTAGGTGCCGAAACATTCGCTCATGCACTACAAATTGGTACAGAAGTATTCCACAAATTAAAAAGTGTATTAAAAGAAAAAGGCTACAACACAGCAGTTGGTGATGAAGGTGGATTTGCTCCAAACTTAAAATCAAACGAAGAGGCATTAGAAATTATTGTTGAAGCTATAACAAAAGCAGGATATGAACCAGGTAAAGATGTATTTATAGCTATGGACTGTGCAAGTTCAGAATTCTATAACAAAGAAGACGGTAAATACCACCTAGAAGGTGAAGGAACAGTTTACTCAGAAGAAGAAATGATAGACTGGTTAGAAAGTCTTGTAGAAAAATATCCAATAATCTCAATCGAAGATGGTCTAGATGAAAACGACTGGGAAGGATGGGCAAAACTGACAGAAAGACTTGGAGGAAAAGTTCAATTAGTAGGTGATGACCTATTTGTAACAAATACTGAAAAACTTTCTAAAGGTATCAAAGAAAATGTCGGTAACTCAATACTTGTCAAAGTAAACCAAATCGGTTCTCTAACAGAAACACTAAATGCTATCGAAATGGCAAAACAAGCAGGATATACAGCAGTAGTTTCTCATAGATCAGGTGAAACAGAAGATGTTACAATAGCAGATCTTGTAGTAGCAGTAAATGCTGGACAAATCAAAACAGGTGCACCATCAAGAACTGATCGTGTTGCAAAATACAACCAATTACTAAGAATCGAAGATGAACTTTGGGAAAATGCTGAGTTTAAAGGACTAGAAGCATTCTACAACCTTAAAGAAAGATTCAACGACTAATATAATAATTGCAGGGAAAATATTCCCTGCTTTTTTATTTACATATTTTTGGGTATCATAATATTAGCTTAATCTATAAACCAAAAATTGCGAAAAGACATTTCTTGTGGTATCATATAGAGTGATGAAAATGGAGGTGTCTAGATGGAAAATATCTTTGCAGTTATTCTAATGCTTGCATCACTAATTATAGTAGTGTCTGTAACAATGCAAGATCCAAAGACTGATGGACTAGGAACACTAGCTGGCCAAGAAACAAACGTATTTGGTAGAAGTGCTCATAGAACAAAGAATGAAATGTTAGATAAAGTTGTAATTGCTGGAGGAGTATTACTTTTCTTAGGAAGTATCATAATGCTAGCAGTTATGTAAGGGGCTATAGATAGACTTAAGCTATCTAGCCTCTTTTTTTGTAGAAAAGGATAAGATATGAATCTAAAAGAACTAATACTAAACATTGTAAATGAAGAAAATTATGAACCCATTACAATAAAAGAGCTTGAAAAATATTTACAAGCTGATAAATATACAAGAAATGCAGTTTATGATGTATTAAGAGAACTTGAAAAAGAAAATAAACTACGCATTTCCCATAAAAAACGCATAATGCCATTAAGTGATGAAGAACTATCTTTAGTAGGACAGATACAATTAGCTCAATCAGGTTATGGTTTTTTTATTTCTGAAAATAAAGATTTTAAAGATGTATTTATCTCAAAAGATAATTTAAATAAGGCCTTTGATGGAGATAGGGTAAAGATAGAAATTACAAAACCTGCAGAAAAAGGAAGAAATGCTGAGGGTCGTGTTTTAGAAATAATAGAGCGTGGCAATACAAAAATAGTTGGGTCTTATCAACAATCCAAAGGTTTTGGTTTTGTAATTCCAGATAATAAATCCATAGGCCAAGATATTTATATAGACAAAAAATTCTCCAAGAATGCAAAAAATAAAGATAAAGTAGTAGCAGAAATAATAAACTTCCCTAAAAAAGGTAATCCTGAGGGAAGAATAGTAGACATTATTGGCCATAAAAATGACAAGAACGTTGATATCTATTCCCTTGCAGCCCAGCATGGAGTTCCTTATCTATTCTCTAAAGAAACTAAAAAAGAAGTTTTATATCTAGATAAGGAAGTAAAAGATGAAGATACAGAAAATCGTACAGATTTTAGAGATTTATTTACGGTAACAATTGATGGTAGGGACTCAAAAGACTTTGATGATGCTATTTCAATAGATAAAAATGGAGATAATTACGATTTATATGTCCATATAGCAGATGTGTCCCATTATGTAAAAAAAGGTACAGCCCTAGATTTTGACGCCTACGACAGGGGAAATTCTACATACCTATATAATGTAGTTATACCAATGCTACCAAAAGAATTATCTAACGGCATTTGTTCATTAAATCCAAATGTAGATAGATTATCCTTATCACTAAAAATGACTATTGATAGAAAAGGTAGAGTAATAGCAAATGACTTTTACAAGGCAGTTATAAACTCAGACTATAGACTGGTTTATGATGATGTAAATAATTTTTTAGATGGTAAAGACCAAAGTGTCTACGAAGATGAACTTTTAAAAGAAAAACTCCTATTATTCAATGAATTACACAAAATTTTAAGAGAAAAAAGAGAAGATAGGGGTGCTATAGACTTTAGCTTTAAAGAAAGCCAGATAGATGTTACAGATGATGGCAAAGTATTAAATATTTCCGTACATGAGCGTGGTTCAGGAAATAAGATGATAGAAGAATTTATGCTTGCAGCAAATGAAACAGTTGCAACCCTATTTGGATATATGGACTTCCCTTTTATGTACCGTATCCACGAGCAACCGTCAAAAGAAAAACTCGATGGATTTAAACGTGCCTTAAATACCATGGGATACAATATTCGAGGAAGTGAACTCCACCCAAAGGACTTTCAAAGAATCCTTGAGGAAGTAGAAGGCGAAAATGAAGAAAATGTAATAAATATGCTGATGCTACGCACCATGCAAAAAGCAAAATACAGCAAAAAGCGAGACATCCACTTTGGATTATCCACAGAATTTTATACGCATTTTACTAGTCCAATTCGTAGATATCCAGACCTCATTGTCCATAGACTTTTAAAATCATACATTGAAAATAGATTGACAAAGTTTAACCAAGCAAGTTTAGAAATGAGCCTAGAAAAATCAAGCGAACACTTGTCAATGACTGAAAGACGTTCAGAAGATACAGAGCGAGATGTAGAAGATTTGATGAAATGTAAGTATATGCGTAGGTTTATCGGAGATGAATTTATGGGGACAATTTCATCAGTAACAGACTTTGGAATCTTCGTTGAGCTTGAAAATACGGTAGAAGGACTATTTATGTATAAGTTCTCACCAGATAGATTTGAATACCAAGAAGAAAGCTTAAAAGCCATAAATGTAGATAATAAGAAGATATACTCTATTGGAGATGAGGTAAAAATAAGAGTACTAGATGTTGATATTTACCAAAGAAATATTGACTTTGATTTATTGGAGGAAAATGAAACAGTTAGCGAACAACAAGAAAGCCTTTCATGATTATTTTATAGAAAAAAAATATGAAGCAGGCATAGAATTACAAGGAAGCGAAGTAAAAAGTATAAAACAGGGGAAAGTTAGCATAAAAGAAAGTTTTGTAGGAGATAGAAATGGAGAAATGTATATATACGGTATGCACGTAACTCCATTTAAGGAAGCTTACGATCAAAAAATAGACCCAACCAGAACCCGAAAGCTATTATTGCACAAAAAAGAAATAGATACCCTCATAGGAAAGAAAACTCAAGATGGCTATACTATAGTGCCACTAAGTGTTTATGAAAAAAATGGCCTAGTTAAAATGGAAATAGCCCTAGCCAAAGGTAAAAAGCTATACGATAAACGTGAATCTATCAAGAAAAAGGAAGCTGACCGTAGGATCGATAGGGCTTTAAAAAATTATTAAATGCAATCGACCAAGCATATGGTCGATTGTATTTTTTTGAAAACTAAAAAAAGGTATAATAGCCATTAATAAGAACTAAGGAGGCTATTTTGAAGAAGATATTAGCTATACTTTTGTCAGCAGTCCTCATAATAGGATTTATAAATTATAGGGAAAATAATAGGCCAAAAAGTAATGCAAAAAATGATCAACAAATTGAAGATGCATTGAATGATAAGGTAAATAAAAGTACAAGTGAAATTGATAGGCAAGATAACAATGTAGGAAGTCAAAAATCAGATATAGAAAATAATGACCTAAGTACTGGCATAGAATATGTAAAAAATAATGATTTTAACAACCTAAGTGATGATGAAAAAGCAAAAATATATGCATTGGTTAGCGATGGTCTAAAGCAAATGGGTTATGATACAGATGACTTTACATACGAGGATCTAAATAATATATATGATGCCTGCCAGGAATACATAATCGAAAATAATGTAGATGCTGACTCACTCTCACTAGTAGACCAGGCAAAATTATATAATATATTAAAATCTTATATATATAATGATAATTAAAAAACCAGAGGAACCAATCCTCTGGTTTTTATTTTAAATCAGACTTTATTACCATAAGTTTGCTATCACTTATAGCCTTAAGGCTATGTGGTGTATTGGGATTCATTTGAACAATATCACCGGGTTTTATATTATAAGTATCCTCATTTTCAGTAAACTCAACTTCACCTTCATAGATAACTACAATTACATTCATAGTACTCTTATGACTAGGTATTTCTTCATTAGCTCTGATATTAAAATGAGTAACTACCTGGGAATCAGTTTCATATATATTATGTGCTCTTGAAATTTCATCTTTTACAGATAATTTCATAATTACCTCCTTTTAGTCTTCATTTACAATTTACTATAAATTCATATATAATCTATGCTAAAATGTATTTAAAAGGAGATTGAATGAAGAACAATAAAAACAACAGTATATATGTACTAATTTTATTTATAATTACTTTTTTGTTATTAAAACCAGATAAATTTAACGATGAAATATCAAATAATGATTCATTTTATGAAATAGCTAATGTTAAAAGAGTTGTTGATGGTGATACAGCAATAGTAACTATAAAAAATAAAGACTATCGTGTTAGATTTATAGGCATCAACACACCAGAATACAATTTGTCAGAAGATATCATAGAACCACTTGGCAAGGAAGCTAGTGAGTATACTTCAAAACTATTAGAAAATGAAATAGTTTACTTGGAAAAGGATACATCAGATATCGACCAGCATGGGAGACTACTAAGGTATTTATGGATAAAACCTGCTAAAAATCCTCAAAATCCTAAATATGATGAAATAAAAAACCAAATGGTTAATGCAATAATTATAGATAAGGGATACAGCAAGGCGAAAAATTATCCCCCTGATGATAAATATTTCCTAATTTTTAAGGATATAGAAAGAGAAGCAAAGACAGATAATAGAGATAAGCTTAGATAAAATTAACCGACTATAGCAAAAACATGTCTTTTTAGGGAAGAATTTATATATATTTCTATATATGTGTAGGAGTGTTATTTATCGATAACAAAGATAAGAAATTTTTACCAGGTCTCGGTATAATTAATATATTATCACAGCTTAGAAAGGTTATTAAATGGCTTATATAGAATTAAATAATTTATCAAAAGAATATAAATCCGGTTCATCAATTATTGTTGCTAATGATAATATCAGTTTTGATCTAGAACGTGGTAAACTTTTAGTTATTGTTGGTGCATCTGGTGCTGGAAAAACAACTCTTTTAAATATACTTGGTGGTATGGAGCAAGCAAGTAGCGGACAAATCTTAATTGATGGCAAGGATTTAACAAAACTTGATGACAAAGACCTTACTACTTATAGGAGAAATGATGTTGGATTTGTATTTCAACACTATAATCTCATACCAAATCTTACTGCAATTGAAAATGTAGAACTAGCTGCAGAAATTTCTGATAATCCCTTAAAGTCAGAAGAAGTTTTAGCAAATGTAGGATTAGAAAATAGATCAGAAAATTTCCCAGCCCAATTATCTGGTGGGGAGCAACAAAGGGTTGCTATTGCAAGGGCATTAGCAAAAAACCCTAAAATTTTATTATGTGATGAGCCAACAGGTGCTCTGGATTTTGAAACTGGGAAAAATATTTTAAAACTACTTCAAGATGCATCAAGAAAACTAGGAGCGACAGTAATCATAATTACTCATAACTCACTAATAAAGCCAATGGCTGACGTAGTTATTGAGTTGCGTGATGGAAGAATAATCCAAAATTATGAAAATACTGACCCAACACCAGTTGAAAATATTGAGTGGTGATCTTTGTGAATAAAACATATTTTAAAAATATCCTAAAGGATATAAAAAATACCAAGGGAAAGGTAATATCTATTGCAACCATGGTTGGACTTGCTGCTTTAGTTGTGGTCGCTTTGACCTTAACAGGCCCTACTATGAGGAAAACCTTAAATAGTTCCCTAAAAACATACAATCATCCAGATTTAATCTTAAAATCAACTTATGGACTTGACTATGAAGATGAGATGATTATAAAAAAGGATAAAGATATAGATAAGATAAGCTTGGTAAAAACTGCTGATTTACTGGATGATGAGACCTTAATCAGGGTTAAAAGCTACAATGAAACTATCCCAAAATCGGTAATAATAAATGGACGTAAACCGAAAAAGAAAAATGAAATAATTTTAGATAGAATTTTGAAAGACAAATATAAAATTGGTGATAAGATTAAATTTTCATATATAGATAATCCAAAATTTGACGAAGAAGTCATGGATAATTTGGAATATGAAGTTGTAGGATTTTTTAGAACATCAGATTATTTTATGGAGGATATGAGAGAGCTGTCTTTTAGTGCAAAAAAAGAACTTAATGGCTATGCTTATGTCCTTGATGAAAATTTTGATACTGATAAATATGGGGAAGCTAATATTATCTATAAAAATACTAAAAATTTAGATAAATCATCTTATGATTATCAAAGTTTTGTAGATAATAAAAAAGAAAATTTGGAAAATGCTATAGCAAATCGTCCGGAAGAAGTGCTTAAAAAAATAAGATCAGATGCAAATGATGACTTGGGTGATGCCCAAAATGAAATTGATGATGCAAAAACAGAGATTTCTAATGCTGAAAAGGAATTAAAAAAAGCTAGAGCAGATTTAGACCAGGGCTATAAAGATTATGAAGAGGGCAAAAAGAAATTTGCTGAAGAAACAACAAATGCCCAAAATGAATTAGAAGCTGCAAAGAAAAAGCTAATCGAAGGCCAGAATCAAATTGATATTGGTAGAGACACCTATAATACAAATCTAAATCAATATAATTATAGAATAAATGCTGGTCAAAATGAAATAAATTCTAAAGAGCAAGAGCTAAATCATGGAAAAAGTGAATTGGAAAAAGCGCAAGCTGACCTAAATGCTGGCTATCAAAAATTAGAAAATGAATTTCAAGAGCCAAGGGCAGAATTAACTAGAAAAAAATCCCAATTAGATAATTTAAAAATTTACTTAGAAGAAAAACAAAGTCAATTGTCCAGCTTGGAAGATGATAATTTAAATATAAATTATGAAGACATTAATCAATTAAAAGCAGAGATTGAAAGTCTAAGTAATCAATATGAACAAGGACTTCAGGAATACAAAACAGGTAAAAATACCTTAGAATCAAATTATCAGTCTGAAAAAGAAAAAATAGATCAAGGGCAAAGGGAAATAAATAATAAAAAATCAGAGCTTGATGCAGGATGGCAAGAGCTAAATCAAGGAAAAAGAGAATTAGAGGCTCAAAAAAATGAAGGCTGGTCTAACTTAAGTGCAGCTAAAAATGAACTTGACCAAAATCAAGCTAATATAGATGCTGGTTGGGATGATTATAATTCAGGTCTTAATAAACTTCAGTCAGAAAAAATAAACGGACAAAAAAAATTAAAAGACTCATATAAAAAGCTTATGGATGGGGAAGATGAGTACCAGAAAAATTTAGATAAGTTCAAAAAAGAAAAGTCAGATGCCCTTGATGATATAAACAAGGGAGAGGATGAGATAGAAGAAAACAAAGAAGCCTTATTAAAATTAGTTGACCCAGAATATGATGTAGAGACTATTTTTGACAATGAGGGTATAGATACCTACTACCAAAATTCTTTAAATATGGATGACCTAACCAAAGTTTTTCCTACATTTTTCTATCTAGTAGCTATGCTTGTTACCCTTACGACCATGAAAAGATATATCGATGAGCAACGAATTATAAATGGTACCCTTAAATCCCTAGGATATTCTGATAAGAAAATCAGCCAAAGGTTTTACCTCTATGGTATCATTCCAACATTTATAGGATCTATAATAGGTTCTTTAATAGGGAGATTTTTAGTAAGTCGTATCATAATAAATGCTTACTCATCTGGGTTTGGAAATCTTGGTATAGATTATGTCAATTCTCTCCCATATATACTTCTGGCCATACTTTTATCAATAGGTCTAGTTGCTCTTACAGTATATTTTTCATCAAAAGAAACAGTAAAAGAAACACCAGCAGCTTTATTAAGGCCCAAAGCACCAGAAGTTGGAAAGAAAATACTTCTTGAACGAATCAAGCCAATTTGGAAAAATCTTTCCTTTATGCAAAAAATCACATCAAGAAATCTATTTAGATATAAGTCCAGAATGTTTATGACCCTTTTTGGAGTTGGTGGATGTACAGCCCTTACATTTTTTGGATTTGCAATGATTGATTCTATAAAAGATACTGTAGACTGGCAGCAAAATAGGATTAATCACTATGATGTCATAGCCATGGTGGATGAAAATGCTACAGATGAAGAGTTCAAAAATTATAAACAAAAAATTAATGATTACGACTCTCTTTCAATTACTTTTGAAGAAGCAAATATCAATAATAAGGCTAATAAATTAAATGTAAATCTAGTGATTCCTGAGGATTATAAGAAAATAGATGACTTTGTAAGCCTTAAAAGTCTAGATAGAAGACCAATAGATTTATCAAATGAAAAGGCTGTTATTACAGAAAAAGCATCTGATAAGCTAGGTATTAAAAAAGGCGATAAGATAAAATTCTCCTATCATGGCAAAGATTTTGAATTGCCAGTCACGAATATTGCAGAAAACTACACCGGCCATTACATTTATATTTCAAAAGAAAACTTTGAAAATATATCTGGCCAAAATCCAGAATTTAACGCTGACTATCTTAGAGGAGATGCAAGTCATATAATAAAAAATATTGAAAATGAAAAGGCGGTAAGCGCAATAATTAATTCATCTGTAATCTATGCATCTATGGATGTACTACTAGCTAATTTAAATTTAGTTATAGGGATTATAACAATTATTTCTGGTCTACTGGCCCTAGTAGTTTTATATAATCTGATTAATATAAATGTTAGTGAAAGAAAAAGGGAACTTGCAACTATAAAGGTTCTCGGGTTTTATCCAAGGGAAGTAACTTCTTATATATTTAGAGAAATATTTATCCTTACCATACTAGGAATTTTTGTAGGATTTGGTTTAGGATATGCTATGTTTAGGTATATATTATACGTAGTGGCACCATCTGATATTTTATTATCCTACAGGGTCAACTTTAACCCATTTTTATATAGTGGATTGATAACAATCGCTATTTCAATAATATTACTATTCATAGTCCATAAAAGGCTTAAAAAAATTGACATGGCTGAGGCTATGAGTAGTGGTGAATAATTATTTAAGGAGTTATAATGAAAATTTATTTAGTAAGACATGGATTTACCCAATCAAATAGAGCTAGAACTGAATCATTTGAAGATAGCAAATTAAACAAAAGTGGTTTTAATGTCCTAGTTAATACTAGAAGAAATCTTGAAAAATATAATATTGATAAGGTATACACCTCAGAATTAAAAGATGCTACCCAAACTGCTGATATGCTTGGATATCACGATTACACAATAGATTCTAGATTAAATGAGTTGGACTTTGGTGAATATAGCGGTCAATTGCTAGAAGAAATCAACGAACACTATGAGGGTGTTTTAAAAAATGAAGATGACATTTTTAATGTTAAATATCCTGGCAATGAGAGCCGTAATGATATTATAAAAAGGGTAGGCGAATTTCTAGATGAGCTAGTTGAAAAGGATGAAAATGCTCTGTGCATTAGCCACTCATTAACTATAAAATCAGCCCTATTTTGGATTTTAAAAAATAAATCTGATTGGGATAGTTTTTGGATAGAAAATGGATCAGTAACCATTTTTGATATAAAGGATGGCAAGAAACTTATCAAGGGTGTAAATATAGTTTAATTTTTTAAAACAAGGTCTTATGGCCTTGTTTTTTTCTTTATGAGTTTTAAGATATAATAGTATGAAAGGAGAGAATAATGAGAATAATTTTAGTTAGACATGGTTTAAGTGAAGCAAATATTTCGAAATTTTATTCCTTAGAAGATACTATTTTGCACGAAAGTGGATTTAGTGTATTAAATAATACAAGAAGAAATTTAGAAAAATATGATATAGATGAAGTTTATGTATCAGAACTAAAAAGAAGCCAGCAAACTGCAGAAAGGCTTGGATATACAGATTACATAATCGACAGTCGTATTAATGAACTTGATTTTGGAGAATTTAAGGGCAAGTTTTTTGATGATATTAGGGCAAGTGAAATAGAGTTTTTTGAAAAACAAAAAAATGATTTATTTAGTTTAAGGTATCCTGGCGGAGAATCTATCAACGATGTCATAAAAAGAACTAGTGAATTCTTTGAAGAAAAATCAAGGGATAATAAAAATATCCTTTGCATAAGCCACGGTATGGCTATTAAATCATCATTATTTTGGCTACTCAAAGATAAGGAAAATTGGGAAAGATTTTGGCTAGAAAATGGTTCTATTACAGTATTTAGGATAGAAGAGGATAGAAGAATAATTGAAAGTGTAAATCTTTTATGAAATTTATCCACCTAGCCGATGCTCATCTAGCGGACAAATCTAGCTTTAATAATGATATGGGATCTATTATTAGGAAAAAATCTTGGGAATCTTTTCATAATATTTTTATGGCAAATAAAGATGTAGACTTTGCTCTAATAGCAGGAGACTTATTTGAAAGACTATTTTTTTCACCCAAAGATTTTGATAAACTTTTTGATATTTTCAAAAACTTTGGCAAAGATATTTACTATGTCAGTGGAAATCATGATTATTTTGATGATTATAATACTATTTTCTTAAATAATAAGCCGAATAACCTCCATATATTTACCGAAGAAAACCTATCCCTATTTGAAAAAGAAAATCTTAGAGTTTATGGACTATCATATAAGGACCGCATCTATAAGAATGATTTTCCTTATGATTTAATATTGGATGATAAATTTTTTAATATACTACTTGTCCATGGTGACATCAGTCCAAATCCTACAAATTACTTAGACTTAGATCCATTAAAGCTAAATAAAATAGCCTTTGACTACATCGCCCTTGGACACATACATAAGGCTTCAAATATTAATAATATTTACTATCCAGGTAGCATAGAGCCCCATGATTTTACTGATATATATGACTATGGATATATCCGCTACGATGATGGTAAAATCAACCACATTGATTCATCACTTTTAAGTTTTAATAGTCTAGATATATATCCAAATGATTTTAAATCTGAGGCTGAAATATTAGATTTTATCAATCAAAAACTTAGTTATAAGATAAATTTTTTAAGGATAAATCTCAAAGAAGAATCAGAAATTGATTATAAGAACTTAAAGAAAAAAATAAATGCTGAATATGTGGAAATAAATGAAGCCTACGATAAGGATTTATTTAATCTAGGAGATTTATATCCAAATTCCCTTTTAAGCAAATTTGACAAGCAATTTGAAAATGCTGATGATCAAGTAAGCATGCTTGCTAGACAAGTAGGCCTAGAGGCAATATTAAGGAGTAAAAAATGACTATATATATTAAAAAGCTCCATATAATTTCATTTGGGCAGTTTGAAAATACAAGTATTGATTTTACTGAAAGTTTTAACCTAATCTATGGCAAAAATGAATCTGGGAAATCAACTCTTGCAAGCTTCATAGAGGGACTTCTTTACGGTTTTGATGATGGTAGCCGTGTCCGCCACTTTAACAAAAAACAAGAAATCTATAGGCCTTTAAACTCTTATAAGTATGCAGGTTTTGGGATTTTTAACAAAAATGGCAGAAATTATAGAATCAGCCGCAATTTTGATAATGGTGAATACGAAATATTTGATCTAAATAATAATGAAGTGGTTGATGCAAAGGCTAGTAACCTAAATTATCCAGGAGAATTTTTACTAGATATACCCTACGAAATATATAAAAATATTATCACTAACTACCAGGCACAGGAGTCATCTGATAAAGCAAGGGCAAAAATTGTTGAGCTAATTACCAATCGAGATGACTACAATTTTTCAGCAAGTGATGCTATAAATATTTTAGATAGCAAACTTTCTGAAATTGGAACAAACCGTGCATATACCAAGCCCTATGCAAAAACTAAAGCAGAGATAGAAGAGATTTCAGCAGAAATTTTAGAGCTAAAAAGTCTTAGAAATGAAACAAATATAGACTTTGCTAAATTATATAGAAACCGCGATGATATTAAAAACAAAACAGAAAAGCTTAAGCAATTAAAAAACTCCCGTGATGTTTATAGGGAAAATGTGGCTTATAAAAATCTTGAAGATGAGATTAAGTATAAAAATGAGCTTAATTATGTAGAGGATGAACTTAAAAAATACGATAATTTTATAAATTCTGAAAATTTAGAAAAGAAGGAAAAAACTCAAAACTTATCTGATAAAAAACTTTACAAACACTATGGCTTATATTTTCTAGGTTCCATTTTACTAATCTTTTTGTGGAGATATTTTAAGCAAAATTATCTCCTAGCCATAGCTATAATTTTGCCAATTATGATGATTGCTATTGATAAAAAAGATGCAAATCTTTCAGATGCTGAAGATAAAACGTATAATGATAAGAGATATATCGAATATTTAAGATTGGTTAACGAAAAGGAAAAAATCCAAGAAGTTCTAAGAGTCCTAGAAAATCAAGATAAAACTAGGGATAGGTCAAATATTAAAGAGATTCAAAAGAATGACATTAAGGATACTGAAGCTAAGATAAAAAAACTAGAAAATGATCTAGAAGACTTAAGAAATAATAATATTTACTTGGAAAGAAAACTAGCAAGTGCTGAAAATGAGCTAAACAAAGAGGTAGACTTGGTAGATAGGTTAAATATCTTAGAGAAAGATCTAAATGATATGGAAATGCAAATAAAAGCTATAAATCTTGCTAAAGAAAAGATTATAGAAATTAGCCAAAGTTCTAATACTGACAGGAAAGAATTTGATAGGGAAATATCAAATTTAATTTCGACTATAAGTAAGGATAGGTATAGCACTATATCTTATGATAATGAACTTAATCCAAGCATTATTACAAACACTGGAGAATCTCTAAGTATAGATAAACTTTCAACTGGATTTTATGATCAAATTAACTTTGCCCTTAAATTTTTGATAAATGAAAATAAACTAGATAATTTTATTATCTTCGATGATGCATTTATAAACTATGATTTAGAAAGACTGAGATCAGCCTTGTTCTTTTTGCTTGATTTAGCAAATGATAGGCAAATTATATATCTTACTTGCCATAATCGAGAAGAAGAGGTTTTAAAAAATGAAAACATCGAATTTAATATGATTGATTTGGAGGAAATATGATTTTTGCCCTAGCTGACTTGCATCTTGATTATACAGGGGAAAAGAGCATGGAAGTCTTCGGTTTAAATTGGGAAAATTATCAGGACCGTATTTTTAATAATTGGAACGATGTTGTAGGATCTGGTGATACAGTTCTAATTCCAGGGGATATTTCCTGGGCCATGGACTTAGATCATGCAGCCATTGATCTAAAAAAAATAGATGAGCTAAATGGCAGAAAAATCCTAATGAAAGGCAACCACGATTATTGGTGGACCTCTTTAAATAAAATCAATAATTTGGGTCTAGATTCCGTGTATTTTTTACAAAACAATTCTTTTAATATTGATGGATACGATATCTGCGGGACACGAGGATGGATACCAAGAGACCATAAGGATTTTACTGACCATGATGAAAAAATTTTCACCCGTGAACTAATGAGATTAGGTAATTCATTAAGGGCAAGCGGGGATAATAAAAAAATTATCATGCTTCATTATCCGCCAATTAACCAGGATAAAACATTTAATGAGTTTTATGATATTTGCTTAGATAATAATGTAGAATATTTAATCTATGGTCACCTACATGGTATTGGCCATAATCTTATTAAAGAAGGAAAATTTGAAGACATAGACATCAAATGCGTAGCAGGTGATTATATAAATTTTACACCGGTGAGGATAGTATAAATGCAAAGAGAAATTGAAGTAAAAGTATTAAATATAAATCCAAAAGAAATTGAAGAAAAATTAGATAATTTAGGTGGGGAGAAAATCTCCCATGAGTTTCAAAAAAATTACACTTTTGCCCCAAAAGAAGGTGAATTTGAACACGGATATTTAAGGATTCGTGAAACAGAAATTGATGGAGAAAAACAATATATAGAGCTTACCTTTAAGCGAGTTGAAAGTGATAATGACTTTAGGGTAAATAACGAATACACAGTTAATATTGATTCTGTATCTATGATGATTAAAATTCTGGAAGAAATTGGTATAAATTTAGAATATGAGGGAGAAAAAGAACGTATTTCTTACTCATATAAGGGCCAAAGATTTGATATCGATATTTGGGATAAAAATACTTATCCAGACCCATATATGGAGATAGAATTTACAAATGGGGATATGATGGATGAGATATTAGCTGATCTAAATATTGACAAAAAAAACGTAAGTACTGAATCTATTACAGAACTTAGGTCAAAATTAAATATGTAAAAACTTGACTAAAAGAAATATTTCGTGTAATATCTTTAAGGATTAAAGGAGAGTATAAATGATTAGTATTAAAAATTTATTGACATCAGAAGAACTTTTTAGAGACGATATATACGAGATAGTTGATTTAGCAAATGAAATTATTAAGAGTCCACTAGATTTTTCTCATATGTGTGAGGGGAAAATTTTAGGGACTCTTTTTTTTGAACCTTCAACTAGGACTAGACTTTCATTTGAATCAGCTATGATTAGGCTTGGTGGATCTGTGGTTGGATTTTCCGATGCAAATGTATCATCATCTACAAAAGGTGAGAGTTTGCAAGATACAGTCAGAACAGTTAGCCAATATGCAGATATCATTGCCATGCGCCATCCGCAAGAAGGTGCGGCATACTTAGCATCATTAACTGCAGATTGTCCTATAATAAATGCTGGTGATGGGGGACACCAACATCCTACACAAACTCTAACAGATGTATTAACCATTAGCCAATACAAAGATTCTTTAGAAAATCACACTATTGGTCTTGTAGGAGATTTAAAATACGGAAGAACTGTGCATTCGCTTTTAAAGGTTATGAATTTATTTGATAATAATAACTTTATTCTAATCTCCCCAGAAGAATTAAAATTACCTCAATATGTAAAGGAAGATGTATTTAAAGATAAGCAAAACTATATCGAAACAACCAACCTAGATGAAGCTATGGACAAGGTAGATATTTTGTATATGACTCGTATTCAAAAAGAAAGATTTTTCTCAATGAGCCAATATACCAGATTAAAAGACTCCTACATTTTAGATAAGTCAAAATTGAAAAAAGCTAGAGAAGATATGATTATCATGCACCCACTACCAAGGGTAAACGAAATATCAACAGATGTAGATAAAGATCCTAGAGCTGTTTACTTTAACCAAGTAAAATATGGTATGTATGTAAGAATGGCTCTTATCATGAAATTATTGGAGGCAAACAATGCTTGAGATTACAAGTTTAAAAAATGGAATAGTAATTGACCACGTAAAAGCTGGAAATGGAATAAAAATATTTGAATTATTAGGACTTGCTGAACTAGATGAGCAAGTAGCATTGATTCTAAATGCCGAATCTACAAATATGGGCAGAAAAGATATTATAAAAGTAGAAAATCACCAAGATTTAAACCTAGATATAGTTTCAATAATAGATCCAAAAGCTACTGTAAATATCATAGAAAATGAAAAAGTTGTAGAAAAAAAGGACCTAGAATTGCCCGAAGTAGTAGAAAATGTCCTTACCTGCCAAAATCCAAAATGTATCTCTACTTCAGAAAGATCTGTTGTTTCTAAGTTTATATTAATAGATCCTGAAGAGAAAAAGTATAAATGTGCTTACTGCGATCACATTTATGATGTGGAAGAATAATGAAACAGATATTTAAAAATTGCTATGCTTTTGATGATGTAAAGATTTCAAAAAAACCAATCTATGTTGAAGATGGAATAATTGTTGAGGCATTTAAAGAAAATGAAGCTGATCAAGTAATTGATTGTGAAAACTTAACACTAGTCCCATCCTTTGTAGATATGCACGTGCATTTTAGAGATCCAGGATTTACTTACAAAGAAGACTTAGAAACAGGATCTCACTCAGCCCTTGCAGGTGGATATTCTTCCGTATTACTTATGGGCAATACAAATCCAACTGTATCTAGTCCAGATATTTATAATGACATCATAAAACGTGGTAAAGACTTAGACCTAATAGATATTGAACAAGTATATACCATCACTGAAAACTTTGATGGTAAAACACTAGACCATCTAGATTCTATGCCAGAATCTGTAAAATATATTTCAGATGATGGGCATGGAGTAAATGATGATATGGTTATGTATAAGGCTATGGAAAAAGCAAAAGAACTAGGCGTTGTTATGACCCTACATGAAGAAGTTGATGAAGTTTCTGATGTGGATTATGAAATTGCAGAAGATGCTATGACCCTTCGTGATTGTTACTATGCTTATAAATTAAATTGCCCTGTACATTTTTCTCACGTTTCAACCAAGGGTGCTATCACAGCTATAAAATACTTTAAAGATTTAGGTGCACCAATTACTTGCGAAGTTACTCCTCACCACTTATTATTAGCTGATAAGGGACGCGAAGAAGTAAAAGTAAATCCACCTATAAGAAAAGAAGAGGATAGAAAAACTTTAATAGAGATGATTAAAAATGGCACAGTAGATGCAATATCCACAGACCATGCTCCTCATAGTAAGGAAGATAAGGGAAAAGGTGCACCAGGTTTTATTGGTATAGAAACTGCTTTTTCAACTTGCTATGAAGTTTTAGTAAAATCGAGTGAAATTTCTTTAAACGATTTGATAAAAATAATGGCAACAAATCCTTCAAAATTATTGGGGCTAAATAAAGGAAAACTTGAAGTAGGATATGAAGCAGACTTTACCTTAATAGACCTAGATGAATCTTATATTTATAAAGAAGAAGATATAAAATCAAAATCAAAAAATTCTTTATTAATAGATCAAGAACTTTTTGGCAAGGTTAAAAAAGTTTATAAGAAAGGTGTCCTAAAATATGCAGATAATTGATAGATTATGTAAAGAAGTGGAAGAAAAGGGCTTTGTCTGTGTAGGCCTTGACACTTCCCTCGATTACATACCAGAAAAAAATAAGGAAAGTAAAAGCATTCACGAGGCTATCTTTGATTTCAATAAAGAAATTATAGATGCTACTTACGATATAACAGCTATCTATAAACTCCAAATAGCCTATTATGAGTCATATGGTATTGAAGGAATGCTTGCTTATAGGGATACTCTAGAATATCTAAAAGAAAAAGATTTATTATCAATAGGAGATATCAAAAGATCAGATATAGCAGCCTCTGCAAGCCAATATGCCAAAGCCCACTTTGAGGGAGATTTTGAAACAGAATTTATAACCCTAAATCCATATATGGGAATGGACTCAATTGAGCCTTACGAAGAATATTTAGCAAGTGGTAAAAAAGGAGTTTTTGTCTTACTAAGAACATCAAATCCTGGAGCAAATGACTTTGAAGTTTTAAAAACAGATGGAGAAGAACTATTCTTTAAAGTTGGAGATAAATTACAAGAGCTAAATGAAAAATATGTAGGAGAATCCGGTTATGGTCCAGTAGGCTTTGTAGTAGGAGCAACTCACACCAAAGAAGTTGAAGAAATAAGAAAAAGATATAAAAATAATTTCTTTTTAATCCCAGGATTCGGTGCCCAAGGAGCAGATAGCTTAAATGTTCATAAACTTTTAAATGACAATAACGGTGGAGTGGTTAATAACTCTCGTGGCGTATTAAAAGCTTATATGAACTACGAAGATGGGGCAGATAATATTGGTAAATACGCTAGAGAAGCTGTTTTAAAAACCAGAGAGGACATTTTAAAAAATGAAGACCTATAAAAATGGTGTGATTACAGAAAATATTGAAATAGCTCCTAGCATTTGGAAAATGAAAGTCGATATAGGCTTAAAGGCAAAATCTGGCCAATTTTTTATGTTTAGAACAGAAAGTTTTAGAAACGAGCCACTTTTATCTCGTCCTTTTGGAGTTTGCGACCAAGATGATGAGGAGCTCACATTTTTATACCAAGTTGTAGGAGCAGGTACAGAAATTATGGCAGGTTTAACTCCAGGCCATAAGGTAAAACTTTTAGGTCCTCTTGGTAAGGGTTTTAATACTGAAATTGCAAATGGTAAAAAAGTTGCAGTAGTTGCTGGGGGAATAGGTATAGCACCACTTTTAGATTTAGTAAAAAATTTACCTCAAAAACCAGATTTTTATGCAGGTTTTACATTTGACCCTTACTTTGTAGATGACTTTAGAC
This sequence comes from Anaerococcus martiniensis, assembly GCF_043187485.1. GTDB lineage: Bacteria > Bacillota > Clostridia > Tissierellales > Peptoniphilaceae > Anaerococcus > Anaerococcus martiniensis. The sequence goes on along the minus strand of NZ_CP171106.1, from coordinate 197,420 downwards.
CCTATGTAAAATCAGTAACTACTACCTCATTTAAAAATGATAAAAAGTTTATCACAGAAGACTTAAACCCAGATGATTACGACATTATTTATGCTTGTGGACCAAATGGTTTGTTAAAGGCAATTCATGAAAAAAACTCTAAGGCCTATCTTGAGGTTTCTATGGAAGCGCATATGGCTTGTGGGATTGGAGCATGCCTTGGTTGTACAGTGCCAAGTGTTGATGGAGATTTTTTAAGAGTTTGCAAGGACGGTCCAGTTTTTGATGCAAGAGAGGTTTTTGAATGAATATTGGAGTAGATATTTGTGGTATACACTTTAAAAATCCAGTTATAGCTGCAAGTGGAACTTTTGGTTTTGGAAAAGAATTTGCAGACTACGTTGATCTTGATAAATTAGGAGGCATCTGTTCAAAAGGCCTTACCCTAAATAAAAATTTAGGAAATAGCGGGATAAGAATCTACGAAACCCCATCAGGTATTATGAACTCAATTGGACTTCAAAACCCAGGCATAGAATATTTTGTAAATGAAGAACTTCCATTTTTACTTAGCAAGGATACAGTTACAATTGCAAACCTAGGCGGCCATTCAATAGAAGACTATGTAAAAGGCGCAAGCATCCTAGAAAAAACTGATGTGCCTATGATAGAACTAAATATTTCTTGCCCAAATGTCAAAGAGGGTGGTATGGCCTTTGGTACTGACCCATCAAAAGCTAGCGAAGTTATATCAAAAGTAAAAAAAGAAACTAAAAAACCACTTATAGTAAAACTTTCTCCAAATGTAGGATCTATTCCCGATTTTGCAAAGCTTGCTGAAGATAATGGAGCAGATGCGATTTCTTTGGTAAATACCTTTAACGCTATGGCAATAGATATAAATGCAAAAGCCCCAGTTTTTGTAAATAAAACTGCAGGTCTATCAGGTCCAGCTATAAAACCAATTGCCCTAAGAATGGTTTATGAAGCAGCTCATGCAGTAGATATTCCAGTTATTGGCATGGGTGGAATAATGGATTACAAAGATGCCCTAGAATTTATAATGGCAGGAGCATCTGCTATCCAAGTAGGGACTGCAAATTTTGTAGACTACAATACCATGCTAGATGTGGCTCTAGGTATAGAAAATTACTTAGTGGAAAATAATATAGAAGATATAAAAGAAATCACAGGAATTATTTAGGAGAGAATATGGATAAGACTATAGAATTATTAAAAAAATCAGATGCTCTTTTAGAAGGTCACTTCTTACTTTCAAGCGGAAAACACTCTGATAGATACATCCAATGTGCAAAATTAATCCAACACCCAGAATACTGTAAGGAAGTATCTGAAATAATTGCAGAAAAATTAAAAGAGGCGAATATTGGTGTAGATTTATGTGTAGGACCTGCCATGGGTGGAGTTATTATCTCTTATGAAGTAGCAAAAGCTCTTGGAACAAATGCAATTTTTACAGAAAGAGTAGATAATGAAATGACCTTGCGCCGTGGATTTGAAATCACAGAAGGGGCAAGGGTAATAGTAGTAGAAGATGTAATTACCACAGGCAAATCTTCTTTTGAAACTGTAGATGTAATTAGATTATACGGGGCTGAAGTTGTTGCTCTTGCTTCTATAGTAAATAGATCAAATAAAGATGAAATAAATGGATTGCCAATAATTTCTGCAAGTAAAATAGACGTAAATACTTATGACGCAGATGACTTACCATACCACTTAAAAAATACAGAAGCTGTAAAACCTGGGTCAAGAAAAATCATACAATAATTTGCGTAATTATTTCCTAGCTAATATAATTTATAAAAAAGCAAGGATTTAATTTATATATGAAAAATAAAAAAATTACGTCATCAATTTTAAGACTTATTTCCATAACATTTTGCCTAATTATATTAAGTGCAAAAACTGTATTAGCGTCAAAAGATCAAACAAAATCAAATTTATTGGACGGGATAAATAAAATAGATTACGAATCAAGTCTGCTCAAAAAAACTAGGGCAGAAAAATTTTCTAAATTAGAAGATGATTTAAATATTTTCTACGACAAAGGTTCAAGTAAAATTGACTCTAAAAATATGTTTTATGCTCTAAATGTACCAGAATTTACCGAAGAAGAGTATGAAACTGCCTTAGATGGTACTGGTTTAGCTGGACTTGGTAAAGATTTTAAAAACGCGGGAGATACTTATGGAGTAAATCCAATATTGCTAATGGCAATGGCAAAACATGAAACTGGCAATGGAACAAGTGAATTATTTATAAATAAGAATAATTTATTTGGATTTAATGCAGTTGACCATGATCCTTACAATATGGCCACAGATTTTAATACTCCTGCAGATTCCATAAATACAGTAGCAAAACACTTAAAGGAAAATTATTTATCAAGTGATGGGCCATATTATAATGGTATTTCGACAGATGCCATTGGTATAAATTATGCAACAGACCCTGATTGGTCAAAAAAAGTAAATTGGATGATGATAGAAGTTGCAAACGCAATGATTGAAAATTTTAAAGATGAGACAGGAATGTAACCTGTCTTTTTTTAAAAATAATAGTGAGGAATTATGGATACAAAATCATTTTTAAAAGGAAGATCAACTAATGCCTATACATTTTTTGGCAACCATAAGAAAAATCAAGGATATATCTTTAGAGTCTATGCGCCAAATGCAATTAAGGTTGAAATTATTGGAGACTTTAATGATTGGCAGGGACAAAATTTAAGAAGATATAGTAGCGGAGTTTTTTCGACAACTATTAAAAATGCAAAAGAAAATGATAGGTATCAGTATAAAATTTATAATCAATATGGCACAGAAATCAAAAAGATAGATCCATTTGCAAGAAGGATTTCACTTGATGAAAATTGTGCACTTGTTGGCGATTGCGAATATATATTTAAAAATAAAAAAGTTAAAGCAAAAATTCAAAATATCTACCAAGTTCACCTGGGATCACTTTTAAAGGATGAGGAATTTTCTTTTGATAAATTAATCAATCATTGTAAATCAAATAACTTTGACTGGATTTCTTTCTTACCCTTAGCAGAATACGAAAACTATAAGTCTTATGGATATAAAAACTTGAATCTTTTTGCTTTTTCTCAAAGATACGGACAATCTATTATATTTAAAGAATTTATAGATTTAGCTCATAAAAATAATATTGGTGTAATAGTAGAACTAGATATTTATGAGTTTGACAATAATAAATTTAGTTTATACAACTTTGATGGGTCAAATATTTTCGGATATGATTATGATGATATAAAGTACAATTATTATGGTGGAGTAAATTTTGACCCAAGCAAAAATATAAGTAAATCTTATCTTTTATCTGTAATAAATTATTGGTTAAATGAATTTAATCTTGATGGAATTATGCTAGCTAATATTGAAAATGCAATTTATTGGCATGGAGATAAAAATAGGGGACTTAATGAGAATTGGATTTTATTACTAAAAGATATTATAGACTTGATTCATAAAAATTATGCTTATGTTCTAGCTAGTTTTAATGGGGTTTATGATATAGATTTAAATTTTGATTATATCTATGACTTAAGTTTTAGAGAAATATTAAGAATAATGCAGAAAGCACCGTTTGATAGAGATAATTATAAAAATATAGTGCAAAAATTAATAATGGTTGATAATAGTAATAAAATACTGGGTTTTTCATATGTAGATTCCTATCTTGATGAGGCTAGCCTTGCTATGAAAATGTATGGAGAAGATAAAATCAGTCAATTAAAAAGTCTTTTTACACTTTTATATAGCTTAAATTCTTCTAAAATTCTTTTTATGGGGGATGAGCTTGCAGATTTTGAAACTTTTTCAGTATTTAAGCCTAAGAATATAAATTCGGATAATAAGCAGAATCAGGCCTGTAATAAGTTCTATAATGATTTGGTAAATCTTTACAAAAGTGAATTTTATTTCAGCCAATCAAAAACAAAATTATTAGATATTGGCGGATATAGTATTTTCTCCTTTATTAGGGAATTTGAGAACAAGAAATACTTAGTCATTATAAATCTTACTGATATAGAATACAAAATTAAAAGTCCATTTGATTTAGAAGAAACCATTAATTCAGAAAATCTTGATTATGGAGGAAATGGCAATATAAATGGGACAACAAATAAAGGTGATTTTATAAATATAATGCCATTTGCTTCGGCAATTTTTAAAATAAAATAGGATGAGAATTATTTCTCATCCTATTTTTTATTTTTTTGTTAATGTATATTGATTTTCCAAGTTATGTGCTATATTTGTAAATCTTTCTAATATAATTTTTCTAGGAATGATACCAACAAAATATCCGTTTTTGTGGGTAACACATATAAAGTTATGGTTAACAAGCAACCTTAAAACATCTTCCAGATTGTAGTTATCAAATAAAATTGGCACAACTTGATTCATTACCTTTTTTACTTTGATCTGAGCAAGTCTATCTTCATCAAAAATAGATAAGTCTTCAGTGCTAGTAACTATATTTGAAATAGAAATTAGTCCTCTTACTCTATTTTCTTTATCAAGAACAGGTATAGTTTGGTATCCAGATGAAGATAAAACAAGGATGGCATGGACTAGCGAATCATCTTCGCGAACAATTGCTACATCACTTGCAGGAATCATTATATTTTCGGTAGGTTCTTTAAACATTTTTTCTATATTTTTACCAATCATATTTAGCTCCTTATTAAGATTATAAACTAGTTTTAGATAAAAATAAAGTAAAAAAATACCCCGAGGATAAACCTCGAGGTTATGTAAGCACACCCAGTTTCGAAATAAAAACTCACTAGAGTATCTATATAAATCTAGCTCGTGATAGGTGACCTTGCGGCACACAGAAAGATCTACTTAATGCTGCTACGTTCCCGTCCTGACATGGTTCATAGTTTCCTGTTGCGCAAGACCCAGCAGTCAACACTAGTTTATATAGGCTTGTAGTAAGAAAATATCCCTCGGCTGGGAATTCGACCCTGCTATAGCGATTGCAGGTTACAAGGCATCGCTAGTTCCCCGTCTAGTGCATGGCGGAGAGCATGGGATTTGAACCCATGATACATGAAATATGTATACACGATTTCCAATCGTGCTCCTTCAACCACTCGGACAGCTCTCCATGTGATTACATTATTAGACTATACTATGAATTTTTATAAATGCAAAAATATTTGATATGGTATAATAAACTAGAAAGGAATATTATGGCAAGAGCATTATATAGAGAATATAGGCCCAAAACTTTTGACCAAGTTTTAGGCCAAGACAGGGTCACAAATGTCCTTAAAAACCAAGTAAAAACTGGCAAAATTAGCCACGCATACATATTTTCTGGTGATCGAGGTACGGGGAAAACCTCTTGTGCAAAGATATTTGCAAAGGCAATAAATTGTTTAAATCCTAAAGATGGTTCACCTTGTTTAGAATGTGAAAATTGCAAGGCAATTGAGGAAGAATCTACAATTGATGTTGTGGAAATGGATGCTGCCAGCAATCGTAGGATAGATGACATCAGAAGCTTAAAAGATAATGTCATTTATCCACCAAATAAACTAAAGTATAAAGTTTATATTATAGATGAGGCCCACATGATTACTCGCGAAGCATTTAATGCCTTACTTAAAATCATGGAAGAGCCACCAAGCCATCTAGTTTTTATATTGGCAACAACTGAGATAGAAAAAGTGCCACGTACAATCCTATCTCGTGTCCAAAAATTTGAATTTAATAAAATAGATGATTCAAATATCAAAAGTCAAATCAATCAAATCCTAACAGATAGAGAAATATCTATTGATAATGAAGCTATCGATTTGATTATCAAAAAAGCAAATGGAGCTATGCGTGATGCCCTAAGCATCCTTGACCAGGTTGTTTCATATGGCGAAGATTCCTACGACTTATCAAAAGTTGAGAGTTTGCTGGGTGTAGTTGATTTTTATGATGTAGATGGCCTAGCAGGATCAATTATTAATAAAGATGCCAAGGCTAGCATGAATATTGTATTTAAACTTAGAGAAAATAATAAGAGCAATAAAGATATAATCGATAGTCTGATTTCTTATTTTAATGATATTTTAATTTTAAAATTGACAGCTGATGATACTTACTTTGATAATGGTGAGTACTTAGACTTTCTTACAAAGAGAGTTGAAGAGATAACAGATGGCGAGCTAGGAGATTATTTAGATGTTTTAATAGAATATTCTAATAAGTTAAAACTTACAGAAAATACCGACGTCCTTACAGAAGTTTGTATCTTAAGACTTCTAAATTTAAAAAATATAAATAACATAGAATCTAGAATTTCTTATTTAGAAAAAAACACTGGTGATGATATAGTAGATTTGGTTACAAAGATAGTTGATAATAAACTCGCCAATTTAAATATAAATTCCATAGCTAGACCAAAACAAAAAATCAAAGAAATTGAAAATATAATCGAGCCAGAAATAAATCAAAAGATTGAAAATATTAATTCAGAAGTAGAATACGAAAAAGAAGAAATTTTTGATAAGGAAGATCATCAAAATGAATTATCATCAGTAGATGAAGAAAAAATCAAAACTATGCTCACAAAAACAGCAGGTGGTGTAATGAATGGACTATTTGCTGATGAAGGATTTAACTATAACATAAATCAGAATAACTTTATTTTCTATATCAAAGATGATTTTTATAAAATCTTTATAGAAACTAAAATAAATGAAATAGAAGCTAATTTAAAAGAAATACTAGCAGCTGATTATAGTTTTACTATTGATTCATTTGATAATATGAATAATAATATAAGTAAAACTGAAATTCAAGAAGAGGAAAAAAAAACTGAAGATTACTCAGAAAAACTGATGGAAATCTTTGGTAATGAATTAATTATAGAATAGGAGAAAATTATGGCAAGAGGCGGATTCCCAGGTGGGGGAAATATGAACAATATGATGAAACAAGTTAAAAAGATGCAAGCAGAGATGGAAAAAGCTCAGCAAGATATCGAAGAAAAAGAATTTGATTCAACTTCAGGTGGTGGAGTTGTTACTGCAACTGTAAATGGAAAAAAAGAGCTAGTTGGACTAAAAATTGATGAAGATGTAATCGACCCAGAAGATAGCGAAATGCTAGAAGATTTAATAATTGCAGCAGTAAATGATGCACTTAAAAAAGCTGATGAATATAGTGGAGAAAAAATGGGCAAACTTACAGGTGGACTAAACATCCCTGGATTTATGTAATGGCAATTTTTCCAGAATCTTTAAATAACCTAATAGGAGAATTTCAAAAACTTCCTACTATTGGCCGAAAATCTGCCGAAAGACTTGCAATGAATATTGTAGAACGTGATGAAGTTGATATAAATGATTTTTCTAAGGCCTTGATAGAAGTAAAAGAAAAGATTCATAAATGTGAGATTTGTGGAAATCTTACAGAGCAAGAGATTTGTGATGTCTGCAAAGATATTACCCGTGATGAAGATTTTATATGTGTAGTTGAGGATGTAAAGGACCTAATAGCTATAGAAAAATCTGGGGCCTTTCATGGTAAATATCATGTACTTGGTGGATTAATAGCTCCATCAGACGGCATAGGACCAGATGAGCTCAACATCGATAAACTCCTAAAAAGAATAGATGATGAAGGTATAAATGAAATAATCCTAGCAATTTCTTCAACTATAGAAGGAGAAACTACCACACTATTTTTAACCAGTATTTTAAATGAAAAAGACGTGAGAGTATCAAAAATAGCCCAAGGAATTCCTGTCGGATCAAATCTAGAATACTTTGATCAGCTTACCCTAGAGCGAGCAATAGAGGATAGGAGGGAAATCCGTGACTAAATTTAGTAAATTTATGTTGGCATTATCCATTTTTGCCCTTGCAACAAGTTGTGGCAAAAAGGAAGAAGCAATTGAATATGATACACAAGTAGTTGAAGTAGAGCAAGAAAAAACAGTAAAAAAAGAACTAAACATCAAAGCTACAAGCTTTGCATCAAAAAATGTATTAGAAAATATCAAAAACTCTTCTGATATATCCTATATCATTGCTTCAAACCCAAACTATGCACAGATTGAGCAAGGAGACTTTGACATTGCTGTAGTTCCAGGCTATCTTGGACCATATTTTTATGAGAAAACAAATCAAAATATAGAAATTGCAGCTATTACACTTCTTGATAATATCCATATAGTAGCAGATAAAAATATTACAAATCAAAATGATTTAATAGGCAAAACTCTATTAATACCAGATCCAGCTGGTAACCTATCAAAAGCTATAGACAATAAAATAGGACCACTAAATTTCGTTTTAAGATTAAAACTAGAATATTATAAAAATATGGATGATATAGTTGAAAAAATGTCAAAAAGTTCAAACTTCATGACATTATTAACAGATCCTTATTTTTCTAAAGTTACAGATAAAAGATACTATGATTCAGATCTCGCAAGTATACTTCCAATTTCAAAAGGGGAATTTGTTAGCGAAATAATTATAGCAAATAAAGATTATCTAAAAAACAACAATGATGAGTTTGATAAGTTTTTAGAAGACTATAAAGAAGCTACACAAAAACTAGAAGAAACTGATTTTGATATAGAAATATCTGAAGAGATTTTAAAAGAATATGACATCTCAGAAGAAAAAGCACAAATGGCATTAAAAAAATCCCATCCAGTATTTATAGATGGAGACAAGATGGAAGATACTTATAAAATGTTCCTTGAAAAATTAAAAGAAATTGATCAATCATTAGTTGGAGAAAATATACCATCCGAAGATTTGTATTATCAAAAGTAAGAAAAAAATTAAGAGCCCAAAGGGCTCTTTTTTGTTATACCAAATTTTATATATGTCGTATTGGTAACCGTATAAACCTTAAAAATTGATATTTCAATATTTAAAGCTATTTATTGGTGGAGATGATGGGAGTCGAACCCATGTCCGTGGAAGTCTCCTTATTAACCTCTACAAGCTTAGTAAGTTTAGAAAATTCGCATAAAAATCAGTAAACTTACAAATAATTTTTATGCTAGCTTCATCTTACTGAATATACCTCAAAGCTTTGGTATATTAGTTGCCACTAAAATTATGAAACAAATTGTAAGTTCGTGGCAAACCTACAATTCATTGCTACCAGATTCTTAGGCAGCTAGTGCGAAGTTAGCTTCGCTATTGTTGTTTGCGTTTATATTTAAACTGTGGATTTACGTTCCACACTCGACTTGCTATTAATAATTCCTCGACCACGTCGAAACCATGGCATCCCCAGGTAACTTATACTATACTTGTCCATTATCATATTGTCAAAGTAGCTAGGATTTTGTAAAATATAATTTAAGAAAAGGTTTTTATAACATTTTATATTTTATTTAGGGTATTAATATATTATAACAATCAAGTCTTTTGTGAAGGAGGGCATATGAGAAATTCGAACAAAACAGCAGCAATGCTTTTAGCTGGTGGACAAGGATCTAGACTAAAAGCATTGACAAAAGATATGGCAAAACCAGTTGTTCCATTTGGCGGGAAATACAGAATCATAGATTTTGCCTTAAGCAATTCAACTAATTCAGAAATTAAAGATATTGGTGTTTTAACTCAATATAAACCACAACTTCTAAATCGCCACTTGGGTATAGGTGCGGCTTGGGATTATGATAGAAATAATGGAGGTCTTAGAATACTTTCTCCTTACTATACAGAAGAAGGTGGAAAATGGTTTGAAGGTACTGCTAGTGCCATTTATGAAAATATAAATTACCTTGACTTATTAAATCCAGAATACGTCTTAATATTATCTGGTGATCATATTTACAAAATGGACTATAGAGAACTACTTGATATACATAAGGCAAAGGGTGCTGATGCTACAATTGCAGTTATGGAAGTGGATTGGGATGAAGCAAGTAGATTTGGAATTATGAATACTGATGAAGATGGTAGAATAACTGAATTTGAAGAAAAACCAGATAATCCAAAATCAAATCTTGCATCAATGGGAATTTACGTATTTAACTGGAGAGTTTTAAGAAAAACTCTTATAGAAGATAACGAAAATCCAGATTCTTCCAATGACTTTGGTAAGGACATAATCCCTAAAATGCTTGCTGAGGGTGAACCACTTTATGTATATAAATTTGATGGATATTGGAAAGATGTTGGTACAGTAAGAAGCTATTGGCAAGCAAACCTAGACCTAATAGATCCAAATAATGAATTAGGAATATATGATGAAGATTGGAAAATTTATACAACTAGCTTAAATTTACCACCACATAGAATTGGGCCAAATGGAAAACTCAATGATGCCTTGGTAAATGAAGCCTGTGTAATCGACGGGTCAGTTAATAACTCGGTTTTATTTTCAAACGTAAGTATTGAAGAAGGGGCAGAGGTTTATAATTCAGTCTTATTAAATGGTTCAAAAGTAAAAGCTGGATGTAAAATTTATAATTGTGTAGTAGCTGAAGATATAGAAATTACAGAAGATATAGGTGATGAAAATACTGATAAAGTATATCTAGTAAGTTCTGAAGGCATTGAGGAGGAATAATATGGATAGAGTTTTAGCATTAGTATACAGCTCAGAATTTAATCCAGCGGCTTATGGTGAATTATGTAAGGTTAGGCCTGATTATATGCTACCATATGCTGGTAGATATAGGATTATAGACTTTACTTTATCAAATTTAACAAATTACGACATTAGTAATGTAATTTTATATGCAGGAAACAGAATGCGTTCTACCCTAGATCACATTGGAGATGGTAGAAGCTGGGAGCTTAATAGAAGACGAGGTGGACTAACAATTAATCCTCCTAATTTTGATGTTAAAAATGCTTCGGAAATAGAAAGATATTTCGATACCCTAAGGGTATTTGAAGAAAGTAATGCCGATTATATATTTGTTACAAATCCTATGTATATCAATAAAGTTGATATAGGAGATGCAAAAGAGCAACTTAAAAATCAAGGCAACGATGTTCTGATATTTACAAAAAAAACAGAAGATAAGGATGGTTTTTTCCTAAACCGCAAAATAATTAATTCAAACGAAGAAGGAAAGCCAGATAATGCAGGCTTAAATCTAGGCACAAGTGATGTATTTGATTTATTTGCTGGCTCTATTCTAATCAAGCGTGAATTGTTTATAAAAGTATTAAGATATGCTGAAGAAAAAAATTCTATTTCAAATCTACTTAATGCAATTTTTGAATATCCTGAAAATTTGGACATAGACTTTTATAGGGTTAATAATCAACTAGAAATCGTAATGGATACCAATTCATTTTTTGATTCCAATATTAAACTACTAAACAGAGAATATTTTGATAATTTATTTTACAACGACGGTTTGGTTTATACAAAATCAAAAGATGAGCCTTCCACTTCCTATACTAAAGAAAGTAAAGTAAAGAATTCATTGATAGCTAATGGGGCGATTATAGAAGGTGAAGTAGAAAATTCGATAATATTTAGGGGAGTTCAAGTAAAAAAAGGTGCTGTAATTAAAAACTCAATTATTTTCCAAGATAGTATCATTGGCGAAGACTCTATATTAAATTTTGTAATTACTGAGAAGGGCACCCATGTAGGAAAAAATGTGAAATTATTTGGAAATAGATCTCATCCTTTCGTATCAAGTAAAAATGAAGTTTTAGAAGATTGGAGCTACTAATGAATGTTCTATTTCTGACAGCTGAAGCTGTACCTTTTGTAAAAACAGGGGGACTTGCAGATGTTGCAGGTTCTCTTCCAAAAGAACTTGTTAATCTTGGAGCAGATGTCAGAGTTGTATTGCCACTTTATAGCACAATTGATGAATCATATAAATCAAAGATGGAAAAGATTACGGAATTTTATGTCGATCTTGATTGGAAACACCAGTATGCTGGAGTATACGGTCTTGAATTTAATGGTGTGAAATATTATTTTATTGATAACATGGAATATTTTGACCGTGACCATCCATATGGATTTGATGATGATGCAGAAAGATTTATATTCTATTCTAAAGCTTGCACACTATTAGGTAAAGAAATTAATTTTAAACCAGATATTATCCACACAAACGACTGGCATACAGCTATAGTAAATGTTTTAGTAAATGATTATAGGCGTGGAGATAGTTACTATGATGATATTAGAACCTTATTTACCATTCACAATTTAAAGTATCAAGGAGTATTTGACCCTGAGAATTTAAGATTAGCAGGGCTTGATGGTTCATATTTTAACGAAAATGATTTAAAATTTTATGATGCCATTAACTTTATGAAAGCTGGAATAATTCATGCTACAGCTGTAAATACAGTTTCAGAAAATTATGCTAGAGAGATTCATTATCCATTTTATGGAGAAGGCCTAGATGGTATTATCCGCCAATATGACTACAAGCTTTCTGGTATTGTTAATGGTATTGATTATAAAGAATGGAATCCAAAAACTGATAAAATGATAGATCAAAACTTTGGTGTAGATAGTATTGATAAAAAAGTTTTAAATAAGCTTGCCCTTCAAGAAGCCTATGGATTACCAAAAAGGGAAGATGTTCCTATGATAGGACTTGTTTCTAGACTAAATGAAATGAAGGGTATGGATTTAATAAGATATATTTTGGATGAATTATTGCAAGAGGATATTCAATTTGTTTTACTTGGAACAGGTGATTATACTTATGAAGAAATGTTTAATTACTTTGCATGGAAATATCCAGAAAAAATGTATAGTAGAATTTATTTTGGTGGAGCAGAAGCCCACAAAATATATGCAGCTAGTGATTTTTATCTTATGCCATCTATATCTGAACCATGTGGTATTAGCCAATTAATTGCTATGCGTTACGGTACATTACCAATAGTTCGTGAAGCAGGAGGATTAAAAGACACTGTTATTCCTTATAACGAATATACTGGGGAAGGTACTGGATATTCATTTTCAAATATTAATGCCCATGAGCTTTTATTTACGATAAAAAATGCTATAAACATCTATAATACTCAAAAAGAAAATCATAATAGATTAATAAAAAATGCAATGAGCCAAGACATCGACTGGAAAATGTCAGCTACTAAATACTTAGACTTATATGAGGATATAAAAGCTTAGGATGATTACAAATAAAGAAATAATTATAGAAAGAATACAAAATTATTTGTATTCTTTTTATGCTAAATACATAAAAACGGCTAGGGAAAATGAGATTTATGATTGTCTTTGTAGATACCTTATGGAGATAGTTGGCAAAAAATGGGTTGATACAAAGAAAATAAAAGAAGGTTATGAAGTTTACATTTTAAGCTTTGAATACCTACCTGGTAGATTTTTAGGAAATGTAATATATAAATTAGATTTAGAATCTGAAATTAGATCAGCTCTCGATGAAATGGGATTTTCTTATGAAAATATTTTGAAACATGATCCAGAACCAGATCTAGGAATTGCAGATATGGGCATAGGCTCATCTTATTTGATAAATGAACTTTCAAACAAAAAAATAAAAGCAACTGCTTATGCCTTACGTTATGAATCTGGCAACTTCAAACAAGTGATAAAAGATGGGATGCAAAGAGCAGAAACATCATCATGGCTTAAAAATGGATCTAATTGGGAACATAGAAAATCTTTCACAAATGAAATAGAAATCTATGGAAAAAAGCATAAAACTATAACCTATGATATGCCAGTAATCTCTGATGATGCAAGTTTTATAAATACCCTTAGATTATTTAAGTCAGAACCAAGTAAAAGTATTAGTTTAAGCAAATTTTCAAAAGGTGATATTATAGATGCATATGATGATTACATCAATAATAGCGCAATTACAGAATTTTTATATGTAGATGATTCTTCTTATGAAGGTAAGATTTTAAGGCTTAAACAAGAATATTTTTTCTCAGCATCTGCTATGAGAGATTTCATTCGTCGATATATCTTATATTATAAAGATATAAAAAATATTAATAAGCAAACAAATGTAATTATAAATGATATTCATCCAACACTTGCCCTTATAGAATTTATAAGAATATTAAAATCTGACCATAATTTTTCTACAAAACTAGCTATTCAATACACCAGAGATATTTTTTATCATTTGGTATTTTCAATAACTGATGATTCTTTGGAACGTTATCCAGTTGATGAAATTAGGAAAATGAATCCTGATATATTAACAACCATAACTGATGTTCAAAACGAGTTAATAGCTGAAGAAAATTTCAATCCATTTATTAAAGATGGCTTTGTGATCTTTAGAAATATAAATATAGCCCTAAGTAAGGATTACTTTTTTTTATCAAAATCATTATCTGATAATAGAAAAAGTAATAGGAGTTACTCCCATGTTAATCTTGGTACAGACAGGCTAATGTATGCTAAAAGTGCTAATTCTAATCTGACTGAGTATTTGAAAAACTATGATATAGATATTACAAAAACTGATGATTTTAATAAATTCAAATTACTTGTTAAGGATAAGGATTTTTTAGATGGACTTGAGAAAATTAAATTTAAGAATAAAAAATCATTTGTAGAATCATTAAGTGATAAAGAAAAAAATATAAATCCTTACTCAATATTTGATATGCAATTATCTATGATGCATGAAAGCAAAAGACAGATATTAAATGCAATGGCTATCGCTTATGAATTTTACTTTTTAAGAGATAACAGAAATGCATATGCAATCCCAAAGACTTATATTTTTTCAGGGAAAGCCAACGAAGGTTATTTTATGGCAAAAGAAACTATTAAATTTATAATTGCTTTAAAAAATCTATTAGAATCTGATAAGGTAATTAGAGAAAAATTAAAAATAGTATATGTAGAAAATCTATCAGTTGGAGATTTAAGAAAATTATATCCAGCTTGTGATGTCTACTCCAATTTGACTTATCCACTTTACGATAACCAAAATTTTGATATTTTAAATTCTATATTCAATATGTCAAATATAATGTCAACTAGAGGAGGCATTGTGGATAATATAGAAAAGGATAATGAATTTTATCTCTTAGATGATAGCTACAAAACTTATGAAAAGAGACGAGAAAATAAATCTTATAAATTAGAGGATGTTATTAATCATAACAAAATAGTAAAATATACTATAGAAAATTTGCTAAAAGAATCTCGAGAAAACTTTCCTTATGATTTCAAAAGCTTATATGAAGAAATAATTTTGTATAATGATTCTTTTGAAATATTTTTAGACTTGGAAAATTTAATTAATATTAGAAAGAAAATATCCAATGACTATTTGAATCGAGAAATTTGGACTCAAAAACAGATTAAAAATATTTTATGGGCCAATGAATTTAATTTAAATCACATAAAAAAGGATATGAGTTTTGATAAAAAATTATAGAAAACTTACCTATGAAGAAATAAAAGACTATGAATTAGGAGCCATTTACTCTAAAGAAAAAACTATCTTTAGAGTCTTTGCTCCAGAAAAAAGTGTAAAGCTTGCATTAAGTACTGATTATAAAAAAACCCGAAAAGATATTTATCCAATGGAGCAAAATGAATTAGGAGTTTGGGAGACAGAAGTAAGTGGAGATTTGGATGGATATTATTATTCTTATATTGTAGATGATAAATTTGAAGTAACTGATCCTTATTCATTTACAAGTTCTATAAACTCAATGTATTCAGTGGTTTGCGATATGGGAGAAACTGATCCTGAGGGGTTTAGAAAAAGTATAGTGCCACAAATACCCGAAGAAGAAGCAATTATTTATGAAATGTCAGTTAAAAACTACACAGCCGATAAAAGCAGCGGAGTTATAAACAGAGGAAAATTCTTAGGACTTAGCGAAAAAAATACTAGTTACCATGGATTTAAAACAGGTATTTCACATTTGAAAGAACTTGGCATAACACATTTGCAATTATTACCAATCTATGACTTTATAAGTGTAGATGAATCTAGCGATAGATTTTTTGATGATGATAATTACAATTGGGGTTATGATCCTGAACTTTACTTTGCTCCTGAAGGATCATATTCAACTGACCCACAAGATTCAAAATCAAGGGTCTATGAGCTCAAAAAGATGATTCAAGCTATACATGAAGCAAATATTGCTGTAATCATGGATGTAGTTTACAACCATACTTTTAAGTCATATGATTCCAATTTAAATACTTTGGGGCCAAATTATTATTACAGAATGAATAATGATGGAACATTTTCAAATGGATCTGGTGTTGGAAATGAAATTGCAAGTGAAAGACCCTTTGTTAGAAAGCTAATAATAGACTCCTTAAAACATTGGGTCAAGGAGTATAAGATTGATGGATTCCGCTTTGATTTGATGGCCTTAATTGACATAGACACTATAAAAATTGCATTAGAGGAGTTAAAGGAAATAAATCCAAATTTAATCATCTATGGAGAGCCATGGATGGCCCTTGGTACAACGTTGCCTTATGAAAAGCAAATTGTAAAGGGATCCCAAAAATCAAATGGTTTTGGAGTTTTTAATGATATATATAGGGATGCTATAAAGGGTGATACAAATTCATTTGGAATAGGCTATATTCAAGGTAATCACTTTCTTAAACCGACTATAGAAGAGGCAATTGCTGGATCAATACATTTTGATAAAAAAAGATGGGGATTTACTGACTTTGCATCTGAAACAGTAAACTATTTTAATTGCCATGACAATTTAATTTTATATGATAAATTACAAATTTCATTGAGTAATTTAGACAATATAAATGATTATGTAAAGCTTGCTATAGGATTGATAATGTTATCCTTTGGTAAACCGTTTTTATATGAAGGAAATGAATTTAACCATAGCAAAAATAATGACAGAAATTCCTACAATTCACCCTTGTTTATAAATGCTATTAATTGGAATGATAAGCAGGAAAACATAGACGTATTTAATTATACAAAAGACATAATTGCCCTTAGAAAAAATATAAAAGTATTTAATAAAATAGACCCTGATCATATTAGAAAATCTTTAAGTTTTATGGATAATTTAGAAAATTCTCTTATAATTTATAAAATAAAAGCCGAAAAAGGATTTATTTTAGTTGCTATTAATGCAGGACTTGAAGAAAAGTTTATTAATACTAAAAGATTAAATTCTTTTATAGGCTATAATGATTTTATAATAGAGAAAATTTTTGATAAAGAGGGTAAAAATAATAATATAGAAGAGGATATCAGCCTCGATAAGTTATCAGTAAATGTATATAAAATATATTAGGAGAAAAAAATGGATTATATAAAAAATTATGAATCTTGGTTAAATAATGAAAAATTTGATGATTTGACCCGTAAAGAGTTAGAAGAAATTAGAGGAAATGATGAAGAAATAAAAGATAGGTTTTATAATTCACTGGAATTTGGAACAGCAGGTCTTCGTGGAAAACTAGGTGCTGGAACAAATCGTATGAATGAGTATATGGTAGCTCAAGCTAGTCAAGGATTTGCTGATACAATTGCTGAAATGGGAGAAGATGCAAAAAAAGCTGGTGTTGCTATTTCCTATGATGTACGTCACAAGTCAGAAGAATTTGCAAAAATAACTGCAGAAGTGTTTGCAGCTAATGGCATAAAAGTTTATATCCATAAAGAAATACAACCTACACCTGTTTTATCTTTTACAGTCAGACACTTAAAAACATCAGCAGGAGTAATGATAACAGCTAGCCACAATCCTATGGAATATAATGGATATAAGGCTTATAATGCAGAAGGAAGCCAAATTCTAGATGAAACTGCTAATAAAATTTTAGGCCATATTGCCGAACACCCTGATTTTTTTGAAATTCCACGTTTAGATTTTGAAAAAGGTATTGATGATGCAATTATTGAATGGGTAGATCAAAGTGTGGTTGAAGATTATGTAAAAAAAGTCTTAGATTGTACTATAAATGAAGATATTGACAAAGATATAAATATTGTATATACACCTCTTAATGGAACTGGAAATAAACTAGTTAGAAGAATACTTGATGAAAGAGGATTCAAAAATATCCACATTGTTCCAGAACAAGAAAACCCAGACCCAAACTTTACTACTGTGGGTTATCCAAACCCAGAAATGCCAGTAGCCTTTGAATATTCAGAAAAATTAGGAAAAGAGGTTGGTGCAGACTTACTACTTGCAACCGATCCTGATGCTGATAGATGTGCAGTAGAAATAAATGATGGAAATGGAAATTTTGTATTTTTAACTGGAAATAAAATTGGTGCCCTACTTACAAACTACATTTTAGAAGCTCTTGATAAAAATGGAGAACTTCCTGAAAATGGAGCAGTTGTTAAGTCGATTGTAACTGGTGATTTGATAGCTCCGGTTGCTAAAAAGTATGGTGTCAAAAAATATGATGTACTAACTGGATTTAAAAACATCTATGCCGTAGCAAATGAACTTGAGAAAAATAACGACGGAAAATTTATCTTTGGTTTTGAAGAATCAATTGGTTACAATTATAAAGACTTTGTTAGAGATAAAGATGCTGTAAACTCTGCAATGATGATTGCAGAAATGGCGGCATATTATAAAAAACAAGGAAAATCATTACTAAATGTACTAGATGATATGTATAAAGAACACGGATACTACTCAAACGATGTTATCTCTATTACCCTACAAGGGCTCGATGGAAAAGCTCGCATAGGTAGAATCATGGAAGAATTTAGAAACAATCCTATAGAATCTCTAGCGGATTTAAAAACTAAAAAAATTATAGATTATAAATTAGATGAAACAGGTCTTCCAAAATCAAATGTACTTAAATACTACTTTGAAGATGAATCTTGGGTAGCTATTAGACCATCAGGTACAGAACCAAAAATAAAACTATATATCAACGCAGTTTCTAAGGATAATGAAAAAGCAGCAAACGATAAAAAAGAACAATTAGAAAATCAAATGCAAAAAATAATTGACAGTGTAGAATAAATCAAAGCTAGGGTATTAGCCCTAGTTTTTTTGTTTAAACATTTATCAAGTTCAAAAATAAATCATATGTGGTAAAATATATACAAATCGTAAAGGATGGTTTATATGGAAAAATTTTTGAAAGCTGTTGATGATGTTTTTTCAGTACAAGTTATAGGAAATTTAACCCTATACCAATTATTTTCAACAATATTAAAATACATTTTTGTTATAGTAGTTTTTTATTTTATATATTCTATTATTAGAATTATTTACTATGACGTAAGAACAACATTAAAAAAAGAACAAGAATCAGATACTTATTTAAAATTACTAAATAGAAATGATGGATTTAGATTTATAGTCCAAGAATATTATTTTATAGGTGAGGACAACACTATTGGACGTGACGATAGAAATACTATTTGTATCAAGGATAAGTATTTATCCAAGTTTCACGCCCGCATTATCCAAGATGAGGATATTTATTTCTTAGAAGATCTAGAATCTGCAAATGGAACATTTTTAAATGATGAAAAAATAGAAGATGCGATTGAACTAAAGTCAAATGACATTATCCATATAGGACAAATGCAATTCTTATTTATCCAAGGTGAAGAAAATGCTTAAAACTTTAGATGTAGAACAAAAAGAAAAAAAATATATAAGAAAATCAATTTTTCTACTTTTTATCTTTTCATTTTTAGCCCTATCCCTAGCCTTAATTTTTAATATTTCAAATGTAAGTGCAACTGATTTTTACACTTACATAGCTATTTTGGTTGTAATTGTTTTATCAACTATTCTTACACCCAAGATTACCAAGGCAGATAACATTTTGCTGCTTATAGTAAATATGCTTTTTGCTATAGGGGTAGCCATGATTTATAGGCTAAATCCATCTTATGGAAAAAGACAATTGCAATTTTACTTAATAGGTATAGTTCTATTTTTCTTAACTTTTTTTATTCTAAAGACATTTAAGTTTTGGAATAAGATAAGTTTATTTTATGTGATTATTTCAGTAGCTTTGTTTATGGCAACCCTTGTTTTTGGTTCATACCTTGGAGGAGCCAAAAACTGGATTATTTTAGGGCCAATAACTGTACAACCATCTGAATTTATTAAAATACCTTTGGCATTTTTTGTGGCAAGCTTTTATTCAAGATATAATGAAGTTTCTATGAAGCCTTTTGGTAGATACTATATGAATATTGTAATATATATTTTTATTGGTTTTCTATTCTTACAAAAAGACTTGGGAACTGCCCTTATATTTTTTGGGCTTATGATATTAAGTCAATTTGTTTATGAAAAAGATAGGGTTTTAATAACATTAAATATTGTAGCAATGATTTTTGGATCTATCCTAGCTTACTTTATGTTTGGACACGTGAGAGTAAGGGTTGCAACATGGTTAGATCCATGGTCAGATATTGATGTTACAGGCTATCAAATAACTCAAGCACTATTTGCAACTGCTAGTGGAGGTCTTTTTGGTACTGGCATTGGACTAGGTCATCCAGATTATGTTCCTGTTGCAGAATCAGACTTTATATTTTCTGCGATTTCCGAAGAAATGGGCATATTTATGGGACTTGCTGTTATACTATTATTTATGATTTTAGTATACAGATCATTTAAAATTTCCCTAATTCAACAAGATAAATTTTTATCTATACTTGCATTTTGTATTGGAGTATTATTTGCTTTCCAAACTTTTATAATTCTTGGGGGCGTGTTAAAAATTATTCCTCTTACAGGTGTAACCTTGCCATTCATTTCCCAAGGTGGGTCATCAATGCTTTCAGGTTTTATCCTCCTAGGATGCCTACAATATTGTGCAAGTGATATAAAATATGGAGATGAGACAGATGAGTGAAAATAATAATAGAAAGGCAAATAAAAAACGTACATCAAATGAGAGTTTTTTAGACAAAATTAAAAGAAAAGAAGAAAACCAAAGATTGAAAAATAGTAGAGAGTTAAAGGTTTTATCAAAATCAACTCTAAACAAGAGACTACTTTTTGTAATGATTTTCTTTGTGTTACTTTTTATGGGGCTTGCCTTATACCTAGTTTACTTTCAACTTTTTAAAGCAAAATCAATAGCGAGCAATGACAATAACCGTAGAAATTGGATAAATGAAGATACAATTGCACGCGGCAAAATTTTAGATAGAAATGACAATGTTTTAGCATATAGTGACTACGATCAAAATGGTAATCAATATCGACATTATAACTATGGAAAAGCATCATCAACAGTTACTGGATATAATTCAAAAACCTATGGTAAAACTGGCATTGAAAAAACATTTAATAAATGGCTACTTAATCTAAAAGATGAAAATATGAGTAATTTTAGAAAAATGGTAGTTACAAACGATGTGGGCAATGATTTACATTTGACAATTGATCAAAACATTCAAAATTTAACTTATAATTATATGAGTGATCACGTTGGTGCAGCAGTGGTTATGAATCCAAAAACAGGTGAAATACTCGCTATGGTTTCAAATCCAACCTTTGATCCAAACAACATCGATGCAAATTGGGATAATCTAATTGCAAATAATAATGGACCCCTTGTTAATAGAACTACAACTGGACTATATAGACCTGGATCAACTTTTAAAATTGTAACTGCAAATGCAATGTTAGAAAGTAATATTGATGAAAATTATGAGGATACAGGTTCAGAATTAATACAAAATTTTGAGATTAAAAACTTTGATGGATTGGTATTTGGAAATCTTGACTTAAGAAAAGCTTTTATGTATTCTTCAAATACTTATTTTGCAGCTAAAACGAATGAAATGGGCAAGGAAACTTTAGCAAATATGACAGATCGTTATATGTTTAATAAAACTTATCCATTTGATTTAGAAAAATACGACTCCATAATTCCTTATAAAGAGTTAAATCAAGTAGATCTTGCGATGACAGGATTTGGTTATGGTAAAAGTCAGGTAACTCCACTGCATATGGCAATGGTAACTTCTACGATAGCAAATGATGGAGTTATGATGCAACCGAGACTTGTAAAAACAATTACTGACAAAGAAGGAAAAGAATTATATGAGGCCAAGGAAGAAAAATTATCAATTGTAACAAGTCAAAGACGAGCAAATAATATTAGGGATATGATGGTTGATGTAGTAAATGAAGGAACTGGGAAAGCTGCTTATATTGATGGCATCCAAGTAGCAGGAAAAACTGGTACCACCGATAAATCAAATGGATTTATCGATGCCTGGTTTGTTGGTTTTGCACCAGCCTATGATCCACAAATTGCTATTGCAATAGTTATCGAAGATGCAGCTGATACTGGTGGTGTCACTGTAGCACCGATAGCGAGAAATCTTATGAGAGACATATTTAATCAAGTGAGATTAGATTAATTATATAAGCTTATTTTTGATATTTGACCAATAATGGTTTTTATCAAGAATAAGTTTTTTTATTGTCTTATTTGAAACTTTTATAGTAATTTTATAATCCTTGCTGCTATACTCCTTACCATCAAATATAAATACAGTGTGGTAGTTATCTCTTTTAGAAACTAAAATCTCCACAGTAGCATCTTCTGGCAAGACAATGGGGCTAATTATTGCATTATTTAAGTTAGAATAAATAGGAGCAATAGGTGTTAGAGAATAACCCTTCAAAGACTGATGAAGAATTGAACCCCCACAAGAAAGGTTATAAGCTGTAGATCCATGTGGAGTTGAAATAATTAATCCATCACCAGAGAAATTTTCTATAAAATTGCCATCTATAAAAACTTTTAATCTTACAATTTGATTTTTGTTACTTTTTACAACAACTTCATTTAAAGAATCGAATCTTTTCTTATTTACCGTAGATTGTAATATAGTAAGCTCCTGAGTTTGATATTGGCCATTTTTAAAAGCAAGTATAAAGTCTTCTATTTCATTTGCTTCAACCTCTTGGTAAAAACCTAGATGCCCGGTATTAATGCCTATGAAAGGAATGGATGTAAAATTCGTATCATGGACTGCTTTTAAAAAAGTACCATCACCTCCAATAACTAGGTTTAAAATAGCCTCAGTATCATAAGAATTACTTACAGCAAAGCCGTGTTTTTCAAGTGCTTCTTTGGTTTTATAAAATACACTTTTACTAAATTTTGATCTATTTTTAAAAACATTGATAATATTTGTCATTTATCTATACCTCTCACAGTTATTATAACATAGTTAGGAAAATCATAAATATAAATATAACTAAAATAAATTTTGAAATTTGGAAATACTTTTCTAAGCCATTAACGTTGTAATTTAGATAAAAAGTCAACATTAATGAAAAAGTTTTTGTTGCAAATATTTTAACGATATATTATAATTAACTTATCCTAAGGCAAACAGGTCCGAATTTAAACCTACAACTTTTATAAGGGATTGCGTAGTCCTAGCTTGGATGACATGCCTCCGTAGAGTGGACTTCAGAAATGCTAGGCAGCTTGCCCACCTTCACACAAACGAAGGTATTAAAGTAAGGGCCACCTTAGGATTTTTTATAAACTTTGTTATTTTTTATATATTAATGTTATATAGGAATTTATCTGGGTATATAATAATTAGTACAATTTAAAGGAGTGAATATATATGTCAATAGCAGATTATATTGAAGACAGAGCAAGAGCTAAACAAAGAGAAATCAAATATGAAATTTGGAAAGCTAAAAATCATGATAGCAGAATGAGAACTCAAGGGGCTTTACTTGGAGCATTAATTGGTGTATCAGCAGGTATTTTATTAGCACCAAAATCTGGTAAAGAAACTAGAGAAGACATCGGTGAAGCTTTTGATGAAACAGTAAGAACTGTAAAAGAAACTTCAACTGATTTAGTTGATAATGCTAAAGATACTTATGAAGATATCAAATACAGAGCTTACACAGATTTAGAACCAGTTAGAGAAGGATTTGACTACGGAAAAGAAATCGCTAGACAAACTGGAGATCAAATTGCACAAACAGCTGGAAACGTAAAAGACAATCTTTCTGAAGGTGCTTCTGAAGTATCAAAAATTGTTTCTAACACAGCAAGTAATGTAGCAGATGATGTTAAAGCTGGTGCTGAAGATGTTAAAGATGTAGCTGATGAAAAAGGTGAAAAAATCACCATCGAAGCAAACAAAGGTAAAGAAGAAATAAAAGAAAATGCTGACAAAGCTATCGATAAAACAAAAGATGAAGCTGAAGAAGCTAAAGAAAATCTTAAACAAGTAAAAAAAGATATCGAAAATAAAAAAAATAAAAATAACTAGGGAGTTTTAAATGCTAACAATTAACTTTAATCTTCTTGGAAACATTATTTTAACTATTGTTGGAATTGTTGCACTTGTTTACTTAATATTGACACTAAAAAGTGCAAATGAACTAGTTAAAAAAATCCATGGAGTACTAGACAAAAACGAAGATAATATTGATCAAGTAATTGACAAACTTCCTGGTGTTGTTGATCAAGCCAATATGTTAGTTAACAACGTAAATACAGTTGTTCAAGATCCTAACTTGAGAATGGCTATAGCAAAAGCAAATGACACTATGACTAATGTTAATAGTATCACTGATGATATTAGAGACACAGTAAACTATGTTGGTGAAACAGCTATAGATAGTATTGATACAGTTGGTGCAGGAATTGCATCAGTAGGTGATTATTCAAGCTTAGTTATAGATGTTGTTGATATAGTTAAAAACGTAATATCAGGTAGATAATTATAAATTAAGGTCATCATGAGATGACCTTTTTTTTGAAAAGAGGTAAATATGGGGCAACCAACAATTAAAGATGTAGCCAAACTTGCCGGAGTTTCAATATCTACAGTTTCTAGAGTTATGAATAACTCAAAACCAGTGAGTCCTGAAGCTAGGCAAAAAGTTTTAGATGCTATAGCAAAGCTAGATTTTAAGCCAAATGAACTTGCAAGATCTCTAGTAATGAGAAGATCTAATTTAGTAGGTGTCATAGTTGAAGATATTGGAATCGAATATATGGCTCAGCTTATTAGAGGAATTGAAGAGATAGGAAGAGTTTACAATTACGATATTCTACTTCAAAGTTCATACGGTAACGAAGAAGCACTTAACAATTCTATTGATTTCTTAGCTACAAAACAAGTTGAGGGATTGATAATTATTACAGAAAATCTTACAGATGAAACTTTGATAAAGCTTCGTGAAACAAGAGTTCCTTTTATATTGCTAGATAAATATCATGCATATAAAAATCTTAACACTGTCAAAATTGATTATAGCAAGGAACAGTATAAACTTATAAAATATCTTTATGACTTAGGTCATGAAAATGTATTATATATTGGAAATAGCGAAGATAATGTACTTAATAATGCAAAATTTGCGGGATACAACCAAGCTGCTGATGAATTAAACAAAGAAAATTTTGTACTAAAAATTGATGGATTATCAAGCAATGATGGGTATAACATAGGCAAGGAAGCTATAAAAATTTGCAAGGATAACAATATTACTGCAGTTTCACTTATGAATGATGAAATGGCAATAGGATTAATTGACTATTGTGCTGATAATGGAATAAAAGTTCCAGATGATTTATCCGTAGTTGGATTTGGAGATTCTTCTATTGCAAATATTTATAGGCCGAACTTAACTACGGTTTCGATTCCATATTATGATATAGGAGCTATTGCTATAAGAGCACTCATAAAAAGAATAAAGCATGAAGAAGAAATATTGCTTGATGATTGGGTAATAGAATGTACTATTGTAGCAAGGGAATCTAGTAAATAAGTTAGTTGAAAAAACGTTTATAAAACACTATAATATATATAGATATAAGAGGAGGAAAATATGGCTGAAAGAAATGTTGTTATAAAAAATGAAACTGGTTTACACGCAAGACCTGCTGCATCACTAGTTCAATTTGTTAAAAATTATCCAGGTGAAGTAAAAATTATTAAAGAAGGTAAAGAAGCAAATGCAAAATCAATCTTTAATGTTATGAGCCTTGGAATTGCTAAAGGAACTGATATTACTTTAGTAGTTGAAGGAGAAGATGAAGATAAATTTGCAGATGAATTAGTTGATTTTATTAATAACTTATCAGAATAATATTTAACATTTTAGGATACTGATTAGTATCCTTTTTTTTATAAATAATTAGGAAAGGATAAATATGAATACAAGGTACGAGGGTATAAAAGCAAGCAATGGAATAGCCATTGGGACTATTTACCTGTTTAATAGGGAAGAAGTAACAATTGATGAGTCAAAGATAGAAGAAAACATGATTGAAAATGAAAAAAATCGTGTTGAAACATCTATTAATGATTACATTAGCGAGCTAGATAATACTGAAGGTGCAAATGAAGCTCAAATTAATATTGCAAACGCCCACAAAGAATTATTACAAGATCCTTACTTTTCAGATACAATAAATTCAAAAATTGAAAATGAATTGAAAAACTCTGAGATGGCTTTAAATGAAACTGTTAATGAAATGGTGGAAATTATGAGCCAAATTGATGATGAATACCTAAAAGAGCGAGCTAGTGATTATAAAGATATAGGCTATCAATTAATGTATAAATTAAAAGGCATCAAGCCTAAAGATTTATCATTAATTGAAAAAAACTCTATAGTAATTTCTAAAGAATTAACACCATCAGATACTTCAAATATGAATAAGGAGAACGTAGCAGGATTTGCTACAGATCTTGGTGGAAAAACAAGCCATACATCTATTATCGCACAAACTTTAGATATTCCCGCTTTAGTTGGTATGCAAGATATTTCAACAAAAGTACAGGGGGGAGAAAAAGCAATAATAGATGGAAATGAGGGAGTAATTATCCTAAATCCTTCAGAAGATTTAATATCTGACTATGAATCAAAAATCAAAGTACAAAAAGAAAAACAAGAGAGATTAAAGGAGGTTAAAGATAAAGAAGCTATAACAAAAGATGGTAAAAAAGTTGAGGTTGCTGCTAATATAGGAAACCTTGAAGACTTGAAAATTGCCATTGAAAATGGATGTGATGGAGTAGGCTTGTTTAGAACAGAGTTTTTATACATGGAAAATGATCATTTTCCAACTGAAGAAGAACAATTTGAAGTTTATAAAGAAGCTACAGAAATGCTTGGACAAAAACCACTTATTATTAGAACCTTGGATATAGGTGGTGATAAAGGCTTAGATTATTTCACATTCCCAGTTGAAGAAAATCCATTTTTAGGATATAGAGCAATTAGGCTTTGTTTAGATAGAGAAGATATCTTTAGAACTCAACTTAAGGCCTTAGTTAGGGCATCAGCATTTGGTAATCTAAAAATAATGATTCCGATGGTCATCAATATTTCAGAATTTAAAAGAACATTAGAAATTATTGAAGAAATTAAAAGTGAGTTAGATCAAAATGGGGTTGAATACAACAAAAATCTTGAAGTAGGTATTATGATAGAAACTCCTGCATCAGTGTTTATGGCTGATCAATTTATAAAATATGTTGATTTCTTCTCAATTGGTACAAATGACCTTTCACAATACACTCTAGCTGTAGATAGGGGAAATGAAAATATTTCTGACCTTTACTCAAATTATAACCCAGCTGTTTTAAGAGCTATAAAACATGTAATTGATCAATCACATAAGACAGGAAAATGGACTGGAATGTGTGGCCAATTTGCATCAGATACACAAGCTACAAAATTACTTCTGGGTTTAGGATTAGATGAGTTTTCTGCTTCAGCATCAAAAATTGCAGAAGTAAAAGATACAATAATAAAATCACATCAAAAAGAAGAAGAGGAATTTGCGATTTCACTTTTAAATATAGAGACTCCAGAAGAAGTAGAAGAAAAGGTGAAAGAGCATAACTAAAAAGATGCCAATTTATATTAAAAATCAGATTCAAAATATTAATTATTTTAAAAATAATGGTATTAAAATAAAAGAAATAAATTTCATTAACCATGATAGGTATAGGGTTGTGACAGAAAATCAAAAATTTGTTGTAAATTTATATGATAATGATACTTATCCAAAAATTGAGACTCTGGAGTTAAACAAGGAAGATATATTAGAAAAAGGTCAACTTGATCAAAATAATATTTATCAAGTAAGTAGGTTAAATAAAACAACTAATCTTTATGATTATTTAAAAAATCACAGAAAAAAAGATAACTATGATTTGGGTTTTAAATTTGGAAAAATTCTTAAAAAAGTTCATAATGTTCTCATAGATGAAAAAGTAAATTGGTTTGAGATATTTAATACTAGAGCCAACTATCTTTTTTATATGCATGGAGTAAATGAATATATAGGTGATGATGACTATATATTAATTGATTATATAAATGCTAATAAACACCTTACAAAAAATGTCAATCAAAGATATATTTTTAATAAATTAAACTATGAAAATATTCTTATAGATGAAAACGGAAAAATAAGTATCTATGGTTTAGATTTTAATAAAGTTGGAGATAGGGTGTATGATTTTGCAAGAATAAATTATTTTGCATTAGAATCTGAAGAATTTGTAAAAGGATGCTTTGATAGCTACTTTAAAGAAGCAAAAGTTCCGGTTAAGTTTTATAGACTATTAGCTTTATATGCCGCCTATAATATATTGTATGATATAGTAGAATACAGAGACAATGAAAAGTGTGCCTATAATAAAGAAGAAATAGATGGACTTTTAAAAATATATGATAATTTTAACACTTTTATTCCGACTTGGCTTTAAAGAGGGCTTTATGCCTTCTTTTTTTATGTGTCAATTGAATTTAAGAGTAATCTATGGTAAGCTTTTATTGTTAATTGGAGGTAATTTATGAAAAAGAATATCAGTATTTTTGTAGGTTCTATATTATTTGCAGTCGGAGTATACTTCTTCATTTTACAACATAATATAGCTGCAGGAGGTATTTCGGGGATTGCTCTTATACTTTCAAATTTATTTGGTTTTAATGTTGGTACAATAAACTTAATCTTAAATGCTATTGTATTAACTCTTGGTGCTATTTTTATAAGTGTAAAGTTTGTAAAAAGATCGATATTATCAGCTGCAACTGTATCAATATCCTTGATACTTTTAGAAAAGATTTTTCCTAATACTATATTAACTCATGATATAATTCTTAACTCTGTTTTTGGTCCTTTGATAGTGTCACTTGGTATGGGACTTATATTCTATAACGGAGGATCTACAGGAAGTACTGATGTTATAGCTACCATAATTAATAAATACACAAATATACCTATACATATAAGTTTATTTTCAACAGATTTTATAGTAATTATCTTTTCGATTTTTGTAATTGGATTTGAAAAATCATTATATGCAATTTTAGTAATTATGATTCAAAATATGGCCTTAAATAATGTTATACAAGGTCTTGGTAGGAAAATTGCAATATTTGTTATAAGTGATAAGTATGAAGAAATAAATAAACTATTAATTAATAAATACCGTAGAGGGGTAACTTTACTCCATGCAGAAGGTGGCTTTACTGGTAGAGAAAAAAAATTAATACTTACAATTTCTACTAATAGAAGATATCCTTTAATTAGAGAAGATATTCTAGAAACAGATGATAAAGCATTTATATTTACACATACTATTTCCGAAGTCTTTGGGGAAGGATTTACAACAAAAGAGTTAGAATAGGAGATAATTATTAAAGAATTTAAAATAAAAAGATTTAGAAAAAATAAGGCATATTTAGCAACTAAATTTGGAGATGCTATCATAGATAAAAAAGAAGTTAGAGATAAAAATCAAGGGGATAGTGTTAAAGTTTATCTATATCAAGATTTAAATCATGTACTAAAAGCTACAAAAGAATTCCCTTATGAATTTGAAAGGGTCTACGATTTAAGAGCAGTAAAAATTGACAAAAAAGGTGTCTATTTTGAAATGCCAAATAAAAATCATATTTTTATGCCTTTTTCAGAAAGAACCTATAGGATAATAGTAGATATGATTTATCCAGTAGCCTTTAAAGTTGATAGTAATGGAGAAGTATTTCTTACTTCTAAGATAAGGGATTTGCTAACTACTGACCATAATTTTGAAGAAAATGATGAAGTTAGTGGTAGGATTTATTCAATTAATAAATCCATAGGTGCATTTATTGCTATTGATGATAAATATGATTCCTTATTAAGGATTGATGAATTAAAAGGGGTATTTGTAGAAGGAGAGCTAGTTAATGCCAGAGTTAAAGAAATAAAATCTGATGGAAAAATTGAGCTTTCCCTTAGACAAAGGGCACATTTAGAAATAGATAATGATAGTGATAAAATTCTAGACTATCTTTACGATAATGATGGGATTGTCTATCTATCTGATAAATCTAGCCCAGATAAAATAAGTAAAACTTTTGGAATGAGTAAGGCTAGTTTCAAAAGAGCAATTGGAAGACTTTATAAGAACAACGATATTAAAATATTTGAGAACAAAATTGAATTGATAAAGAGGATATAATGACTGAAAATAAACTATTAGCAGAAGTAAACGGAAAAGAAATCTATCTTAGCGATGTATATGAACTTATGCAAGGAATGCCAGATAAAGATAGATTTAATAATGAGCAAGGAATAAATGTTCTTGCTGATGAATTAGTAAATCAAGAATTAATACTTAAAGATGCAAAAGAGAAAAATTATGACCAAGACAAAGAATTCATCGATGAACTTGAAATTGTTAAGGATAATATGCTAAAAAATTATGCTATGCATAAGGTCTTTGAATCTGTAAGTATTAGTGATGAAGAATTAGAAAATTATTATAATGAAAACAAAGATACCTTATTTTCGCCAGTTACCTATACTGCAAGTCATATTTTAGTAGATGATGAAAATAAAGCAAATAAAATTTATGATGAAATAAAAAATGGACTAGACTTTGCAAAAGCTGCCGAAAAATATTCTAAAGATCCATCAGCAATGAATGGTGGTGCACTAGGATCATTTCCAAAAGGTGTAATGGTAAAAGAATTCCAAGAAGGCCTTGATTCGATTGAAATTGGTGAAATTTCAAAACCAGTTAAAACAGATTTTGGTTATCATTTAATTAAATTAGATGATAAGAGTGAAACACAAAGTTCATTTGAGCAATTAAAAGAGCAAGTACAATCAACCTATGAAATGTTAAAAAGACAAGAAAAATATCTAGATTTAGTAAATGAACTTTCAAAAGAGGCTGAGGTTAAAAAGTATTATTAGGCAAACTTTATGGATTATGAAAATTTAACCAATAATCTAAAATTAAATATCAACCATACTATGGCCTATGATGATGTAGAAACAGCTGCAGATGTTGTAAATAAATTTATATTAGAAAAAGCTAGATCACATCAATACGAGATAGTAGAATTAAATGATTCTTACTACATCAAAAAAGGCGTATCTCCAAAAGCTATTTTACATCTAAATGCAGACGCTAGATTTTTGTACAGAAATTTAGAATTTGAACAAACAGATAAAGAAAGAATTATAGCAGGGAAAAATATTTACTTGTTTAATGCTATATTTGTAATAGCAAACTTACTTGATTTATCAACCAATGATTTTGATGTTCTAATTACAAATAACAATATACAAAATGACATAAAAAATTATAGTAGTCTTAAAGATGTTATTAGAAGTGATAAGGTAATCAACTTAAATCTTCGTCAGGCAAAATGTATTGCTGATGAATTTAGTGCACTTAATTTATTAAATATAAAATTACCGATTATAAGAAACGAGATAAATAATTCCTATAAAACTTTTAGATTGTCTTTATCTAATCTAATTGGTGGCCATACAGGAGAAGATTTAGATAAAGTAAGACTTAACTCCATAAAAGCTTGTTTGGGTTTGATTAGAAAAATTAAATCAAAGGTAGACCTAGATATTGTAAAATTACAAGGTGGGGATAGATATGACTATATACCAAATTTTGCAAGTATTGATTTTATTATAAATTCTAATTTTGAAAATGAATTAATTAATACATTTGAATTGTTCAAAAATCAATATATTGAAAAAAATTTGAAATATGAACCAGAAATGGATATAGAACTTAAAGAAATTGAATCAGATGCTAATAGTTCAATTTCAGATAAGTCATTTAGTCATCTATCATCTTTTGTAGAGTTAATACCGACTGGTGCTTATTCAGTAAATTCAAATAATAATCAACTAATAAGCTCTATAAATTTATCAACCGCTAGAACTTTTGAGGATTATATTAACTTTATAATTGTGTGCAGATCATTATCTGATGAAAGCATGAATGAAATGCTAGAGAAGATGCAAACTGCTGCAAGTATTAGTGAAAGCAAAATTAAAATTGGATTGAGCCTACCAAGGTGGAAAAATTCGGATGATTTATTAACAGAAGCTTTTTCTAAAGTTTATCGTGATTTGGTGGGTGAAGACTTTGAAATAGTTAAAACTCAATATTCTTTAGATTCTAGTATGATTTTTTCTAACCTAGATGTTAAGATTGTGTCAATAGGGGTAGAATATAAACAAAGAGATGATAACATGTTTTTTACTGATTTATCAGAGATAATTAATGTGACAAATCTTATAGATGATGTGTTATCGTACATTTAAAATAAGGAGCTAATATGACAGAAAAAATTGAACTTCATGGACATGAGCTAGAATTTTTAAAAAACAACGGCAAGGCTGTAATAGAAATAGATCTAGGCGAAAGAACTGATGAATGTTATTTAATAGATATTTTTACAGTTGATCAAACAGATTATGTAGCTCTAATATCTAGTGAAACTAGTGAAATTTATATTTTCTATTATGAAGACTCATTTGAAAATGATGAGATAGATTTGAAAGTAGTTGAAGATGAGGAAGAATTAGAAGAAGTGTTCCACTTATTTACTCATTATTGGGATGATGAAGCACTTGATAACCTTGTAGAAGAGTACAATTCTGACATCGAACACTTTGATGGATTTGAAGATGAGGATGGCTTTGAATATGGAATTGACGAAGAAGATATCCTTGAGGATTCTGATTCTATAGATGAGTAATCCATACTATTCCATTAGTGAATATTACAAAGATACCTACGGAGAAAAAGTTTACAAATTACCTATAAAACTTTCTCTAACTTGCCCTAACAGGGATGGAGCAGCTTGTTATGGAGGTTGCATATTTTGTGGAGAAAGTGGTGGGAGTTTTGAAAATCTACCTTCTTATATGACAGTAGATGAACAACTTGAAAAAAATAAAAATTATATAGGTAGTAGGTATAAGGCAAATATGTTTATTGCATATTTTCAAAATTTCACAAATACTTACATGTCATTAGAAGAATTTAAGGAAATAATTAAAGCTTGTGATAAAGATTATATTGTTGCGGTTTCTATATCAACTAGGTCTGATTCTGTAACAGAAGATAAATTAATTTTTTTAGACCAATGGTCAAAAGAAACTGGAAAAGACATCATATTTGAACTTGGACTTCAAACAGCAAATTATAAAACCCTAGAAATATTAAATAGGGGAGAGGATTTAGCTGATTTTATATACGCTTGCAATCTATTAAATAAATTTAATTTTAGAATTTGCACTCACGTTATATTATCCCTACCATGGGATGATACTAGAGATGTTAGACAAACAGCTAGAATTATAAATGCGCTTAATGTAAAAGAAGTTAAGATTCATTCTTTGTTTATAACTAAAAATACAAAACTATATGAAATGTATAGAAACAATGAATTTGAAATGCCAAGTAAAGACGAATATGAAGATAATGTAATCGATTTTTTAAGGTTAATAAAACCAGATGTAGCTATTCAAAGACTTGTAGGTAGGGCTCCAAAAGAAGATACATTTTTTTGTAACCGGGATACTTCATGGTGGCTTATAAGAGATGAAATAATTGAAACTATGAATAATAAAGGATATATCCAAGGTGATAGATCCAAAAGAATTATTTTTGATAAAATAAAGGGGGATAAATCATGATTTATTATGTACTAGGACAATCAGGAACAGGTAAAACTCAATATCTAATTGAAGAGGCTAATAAAGAAAGAGAAAAAAATCTAAATAACATCGTATTTATTAATACAGATGACGATAAAACAAGAATCTTAGATCACCAAGTTAGGGTAATCAATGCTAAATCTTACGGAATCTGCTGCATTTGCTCTTTAAAAGGATTTATTGCAGGTATCCTTGCTCGTGATTATGATATCGGAAAAGTTTATGTTGATGGTATATATGACATACTTGATTTAGAAACTGAAGATTTAGAAAAATTAACTAATGAGTTAAATGATCTTTCTGAATATGCTAAAGCTGATATCTATCTTGGTTTAGATTGGTCAAAAGATGATATCCCTGAATCAACCAAAGCTAACATTATTGAAGTTAAATAATAACTTAATATTTGGCCGTCTCTATGAGACGGTTTTTTAATTATGATTAAAGAAATAGAAAAACTTAAACAATTTGAAACATTCAGAAAGGAATCCATAGATTTATTAGAAGAATCAAAAGTTGATAAAGAAACTTTTTTGTCAAAAAATCTAGCTTTTCTAGAAAAACTTAATTTAAAACCATTTACTACAATAAATACAGTAAATGAGGCCTTGTATAATTATCATTATTACAATCTTTTAGCAAAGAAATCTAACCTAGATGCCCAAAAAGTAATTCATAATGTTAGAAAAAAGAAAATTTACATCAAACATATAAATCAAAGAGAAAATTATTATCACTTAAAAGACATGGCTACCTTAAGATTGATTGAGATTTTAGAATATGAAAATATGGAGAGCTACTACATAATTTTAAAATCAAATAGATTAAAGGGTGAAATATTTGAAATATATGTGAAAAACATGGACCAAGCCATATTACATTCTAAAAGTAAATTAATTTTAGAAAAGCTAAAAGAACATGAAGTTTTTGTAGATGAAGAAAGGCAATCACTTATTGATTCTTATGTAAATAAAACCTATTAATATGATTGAAATTACAATATCAAAAAATGATGCTAATCAAAGATTTGATAGATTTTTAAGAAAATATTTTGAAAATGCTCCCTTATCAGTTATACAAAAAAATATTAGAAAAAAGAATTTTAAGATAAACGATAGCAGAGCCAAAGCTGATACTTTTGTCTATGAAAATGATAAAATTAAAATGTATATCTCAGATGAAAATTATGAGAAATGGATTACAAAAACTGATTTTAAACCAATTGATTTTAATTTTGATATAGTTTTTGAAGATGAAAATATTATTTTAATGGATAAGGATAGTGGGGTTTTAACCCATTCAACAAATAAAAATGATTATGGAAATAATCTGGTTGACTTTATGCTCTCATATCTTTATAAAACTCAACAAGTTGACAAAAGTGATAAAACTTTTAACCCCGCTGTTGTAAATAGACTTGATAGAAATACAGCTGGTATTGTGATTGGTGCAAAAAATGCAGATTCACTTAGAGCTTTAAATGAAGCTATTAGAGAAAATAAGATAGAGAAATATTATCTAACATTAGTAAAGGGCGAAATAACCAAAAACTTCACAGTAGATACAAATATTTCGAAAAATGAAAATAAGAATAAAATAAAAAGCTCTAAAGATGGATCTAGAATAATAACACATTTTAGACCTATTGAAAGCAATGGAGAATACACACTTTTAGAATGCCTGTTAGTTACGGGAAAAACTCATCAAATTAGATTTTCACTAGCTCAAAACAAGACTCCTATTATTGGAGATAGAAAATACGGAGATAAAAATACTAATAAGTTTTTAAATGAAAAATTTAAAATCAATAACCAAATTCTATTAGCATATAAGATTGTTTTTAATGAGATAGAAAATTTAGAATATTTAAAAAATAAATCTTTTGAGTCTAAGAAAACAAATGATATACTAAAATTAAAAGAAAAAATATTTACTTTATAGGTGGGATAATGAAAAAAGTTATTGGTATAGATTTAGGTGGGACTAAGATAAATGCTTGTTTGATAGACGAAAATGGAGAAGTCCTTCAAAGAAGTAATGTAGTTACTGAGGCGAGCAAAGGAAGAGAAGTAGTCTTAGAAAATATTAAAAAATCAATAGAAAAACTGGATTACAAAGATGCTTTAGCAATAGGCATAGGTACACCAGGATTTATTGATGCGGAAAATGGAATAGTTACCTTTGCTGGAAATATAGAAGGATGGACTGGTCTTAACTTAAAGAAAGCTGTAGAAGAATTTGTAGATGTCCCTGTATTTGTAGAAAATGATGCAAATATTGCTTTACTTGCTGAAAAGTGGATTGGATCTGCTAAAAATTATAAAGATATTGTAATGATTACACTAGGAACAGGTGTAGGTGGGGCAGTTTATAATGAAAAATCAGGTCTACTTTCTGGTTCTCATTTTCAAGGAGCAGAGCTTGGCCATATAATTTTACATCCAGATGGGGATTATTGTACTTGCGGTCAACATGGATGTGTTGAAGCCTATTGTGCAGGTAGTTCTATAAGCAAACACTATGAAAAACTTACTGGAGAAGTTCTTTCTGGAGAAGAAATATTAAAATTATGTCACAAAGATATAGCAGCAGAAAAAGTTTTAAATCAATATCAAAAAGATTTGGCATATTTTTTGACAAGTTTAAGAAATATTTTTGATCCAGAAGCTATTGTAATTGGTGGTGGAGTAATCCATTCTAAAGACATTTGGTGGAATGGTATGATAGAAAAGTTTAATCAAGCTTGCAATAAAACTGAAAGTATAAACATTATACCAGCAAGATTTTTAAATGATGCAGGTGTTATAGGTGCTGGAAAAATTGCTTTTGAAAGGATAAGAAATGGAAAATAATAAGGTTTTGATTCTAGATGATGAAGATTCTATAAGACAGTTTATGAAAATAAACCTTGAATATCAAGGCTACCAGACAGTTGAGGCTGCTAGTGGGGAAGAAGCAATAAGAGTTTTTGAAGAAGAAAACCCAGCAGTAGCTATATTAGATGTTATGCTTCCTGGAATAAGTGGATATGAAGTTTGCCAAGCTATCAGAGAAAAATCTCCCAGAACTGGAATTATAATGGTTTCTGCAAAATCACAAGACATAGATAAAATTTTAGGGCTTGAAAGAGGGGCAGATGACTATATAATTAAACCATTTAACCCCCAAGAATTGATTTTAAGAGTTAGGTCTCTTATGAGAAGGGTAAACCTTAGCTCGGCAGAACCAGAAAATAAAAATACAAATACACTTTCCGATGGTCCATTTACATTAGATTTGTACTCAAAATCATTTTATAAAAATCAGACAGAGATAGATGTTACTCCAACTGAGTTTGCAATACTTAAAAACTTTATACAAAACAAAGGAAAGGCAATGACTCGAGATGAAATAATGGAGCAAACTTGGGGAGAAAATTATAGCAATGATACCAAAATTGTTGATGTAAACATCAGAAGAATAAGATCAAAAATTGAAGAGGATCCAGCAAAACCTCAATTTATTGAAACAGTGTGGGGCACAGGCTATAGATGGAAGTAGAATCAAAAAATACCAGCATATTAAAATCAAATAATTCCTACAGGCAAACTATTATTAGAATTATAATGCTTTTTGTAATTACTGTTGTTATAGGTTTTGAGATTTTTGCTTACAATAGTATAAGAAACTACTATGAGTCAGCCCTAATTGGATCAATGCTTAATCAAGCCAGAATAAACCAATTGCAATTTAACAACTATATGAATAGATATGATTTATCAGATATTATAATCGGGGATAAAAATGCTTTTTACAGAAATAACGAAACTCAGGTTCAAATATTGGATAATTCTGGAACTGTTCTTTTCGATTCTCAAGCTAGCAATTTAGTAGGTGTTGAGCTTTCTACTTTAGATGTTAATAATGCAAAAGAAGGTCAGCAAGGCACATTTAAAAGTATAAATAATCAAACAAATGAAGAAGTATTATCACTTTCATATCCACTAAGCTCTAATGAGAATCAATCGGGAATTCTCAGGTTAACTTCATCTATGAGTAAAGTCAATCAGAGAATAAAAAATGATATGATTTTTTACATAATATTTGGAATTTCGGTTATTATTATTACATTTTTGGTAGCTTTATTGGCTTCCAAACGTGTTATTGCACCAATTTTAGATTTGATTGGAGTATCTGAAAAGCTAGCAGCAGGCGATTTTAAACAAAGAGCCAAAGTAGAAGGTAATGATGAATTATCTGAATTAGCTTCTACTTTAAACTTTATGAGCGATAATATTGTAAAAAGAGAGGATATGAAAAATGAGTTTATATCTTCTGTTTCACACGAGCTTAGAACACCTTTAACTTCAATAAAAGGATGGGCTATAACCCTTCAATCAAAAGATATACAAGAAAATCATGATATGCTCAATCAAGGACTATCAATTATTGAAAGTGAAGGCGATAGATTATCAATGATGGTAGAGGATTTACTAGATTTTTCAAGACTACAATCAAGTAATTTTAAATACAATAAAGATAGGCTCGATATTGTAGAGCTTGTAAAACAAGTCCACACTCAACTTACACCACGTGCTACAAATGAAAATATAGAATTTACCATAACAAGTATTTACAAATCCGTAATGGTTTATGCTGATAAAAACCGTATGAAAGAAGTGTTTATCAATATAATTGACAACGCTATAAAATTTACAGATGATGGTGGGAAGATAGAGATCCTAATAGATCAGATCGATAATAATGTTTCGGTAACTATTAAGGATAATGGTGAAGGCATAAAAGAAGATGAAATTGCCTTTGTTTCAAGTAAATTTTACAAGGGTAGCTCATCAAAGTCTCAGACAGGTTTGGGACTTTCAATTTGTGAAGAGATCATAAAGGCTCATGATGGAAAACTAACAATAAAAAGTAAGTATGGGTCAGGAACATCTGTCATAGTAGAAATACCGAGGTTAGAAGATGACAAAGAGAATTAAATTTATATTAGGGTTAATAATAGCAATTTTTCTTACATCTTGTACCAATTCAAATCCTGAAGAATTAAGTGATTTAATAAAAGCACCAGAAACTTCTAGTCCTATTT
Source organism: Anaerococcus martiniensis (assembly GCF_043187485.1). Taxonomy (GTDB): domain Bacteria; phylum Bacillota; class Clostridia; order Tissierellales; family Peptoniphilaceae; genus Anaerococcus; species Anaerococcus martiniensis. The sequence continues at coordinate 158,369 of NZ_CP171106.1, read as the reverse complement.
TAGAGGGGACTTGGCAAGTAAGTAAAATTGAAGATATAACAAATAATAATCCAATTTCAGATATACAAATTGGTGAAAAACTATATATAGATAAAAATCTAGTGGCCATGAATGATGAATATGCTTTTCCTCCCACATTTACTTCAAAATATGTAAATTTATATGAATATTTAGCTAATAGAGGTTATGATTTTGAAAAAATAGAAAAAGAAGAATCAGCAATAATAGTCAATGCATCTGAAGGGCAATTTTTTGCAAGAGATTTTATACAAAGAAGTGAAGATGAAATATTTTTTATTGCTGATGATAAAATTGTATACCTATCTAGATTTTCAAAAACTGTTGATCCAGAGATAATAGACAAATATACAATACTTGCTAATAAGGAACGTGTTGATTTAAAATCCGATCAAAATGCAGTTGAAGATACAAGTTTGCTATTAGGGGTAAGGGAACGAATAGATTTATCTGATGGAAAACAGGATTACGACTATTACACTTATTATGTAAACATAAACCCAAATGGAAAAGTACATTATAAAAAAGCTTATGATATTTTTTTACGCGGACAAAACGAATATTGGAAAGTTAGGTCACCTAAAAGTAGTGTAACTGAATTATTTGATAAAATTGAAGCTTTTCCTGCTAGACTAGAAAATGAAATGGACGAGCAAGATAATATTAATCGTTACAGCTTTAAAGACTTTGATATGGATATAAGATTAAATTATGTTGATATGAATTTTATTTCTTTTTCATATACAACACCCTTATTTGACAATACCATTACACAGTATGGAGTCTTAGGAACTAACGAGCTTGAGGATAATAAATTAGTATCTATAGAAGAATTTACTGGTGAGCAGGATGCCTACGATCAGTTTAAGAACATGGTTATAAATGAAGCAACAAATAAGGACTCAAAAATAGATCCCAACGATTTAATAATAGAAAATACGAATTTTGGCTTGGTAAGAGATAATGGAGCATGGAGTATCCAAACTTCAATTTATACTGAGGAAAGTCAAAAAACAGCTTCTAGTCAAATTCCTGTAAGAAACTATATCGAAGAAAATACATCTTCAGATTTATTCGTTAGCCGAGATCAAGTTAGAAATATAAATCCACAAGAAAAAGATTATAAGCTGATTCCTAATACAAAATATTTAATTATACAAACAGCTGATGAAATTTTATTTCATAGGATAAATGATGGAAATATTGAAAAGAATCCATTTTTCTCAATACCAACACCAAATCCTACCACCTTTATTTCCTTTGACCAACAAATCGGAACCAATGCTAAAAGTCTAGAGCAGACCTTTGTAAACTCAAATACAATAATTGGTGGAAATTAATTTATTGAAAGTGTTTTTTTAAAATGTTATCATATTTCTAGGAGAGATTATGGAAATAGTATTCGCAAGCGGTAATATCGATAAAGTTAATCAAGTAAAACTCATCTTAGATGAAGTAGATTTAAAGACCCCAGTAGATTTTGGAATAGAAAACTACGAGGTTGAAGAAAATGGCAAAACCTTAAAAGAAAATGCCTATAAAAAAGCAAAAGCACTTTTTGATTTGATAAATAAAGCAACAATAGCAGATGATACTGGATTATTTGTAAAATCATTAGACGGTAGACCAGGGGTATATTCCCACAGATATGCAAATCAAAATCCCACTTATAAAGAAAATCGAGATAAATTATTAAGTGAATTAGAAGAAAAAATCGATCGTAGAGCATATTTTGAAACTTGTCTTTGCTTTATAGATGAAAACGGAGATGACCACTACTTTTTTGGTAAACTTCCGGGTACCATTACAAGTCAAGAAAGTGGAGATTATGATTTTGGCTATGATCAAATCTTCATGCCGGATAATTTTGATATTACTCTTGGAGAGATGACTAAAGAAGAAATAAATAAAATTTCTCATAGGTCAAAGGCCTTTAGCCAATTTAAAGAATATTTAAGAAAGAAACAATAATGAAAGTATTAGTAACAAGTGACACTCATGGGATTTATACCCAAATACGCGATTACATTTTAAGCCACGATGACATCGATTTGTTAATACATGCAGGAGATGGAGTTGGTGATGTTGAAAGTATTGGCTATGAAACGGGTATAAATTATGAAGTTGTTACAGGAAATAATGACTACTCTTCAAATGAAGCTTTTGATAAGGTGATTGAAGTTTATGACTTAAGAATTTTTCTCACACATGGTCATAGATATGATGTTTATTATGGAGAAGACAAAATCTTAGTAAAAGCAAAAGAACTAGATTGTGATATAGCAATCCATGGCCATACCCACGAATGCATAAATACTTTAAAAGATGGAGTTACTATACTTAATCCAGGGTCAGTAAGTATGCCAAGAGATGATAATCCTGGGTTTTTCATCTTAGATATAAACAAAAGCTCTTTTGAAGTAACAAGAGTAAAGACAAATAAGGAGTTCTAATGACAGGTTTGATTAATCTTATCACTCAGTATTCATCAAAATTAAATATATTACCTATAGTTGTTGTGATGAATATTATAATAACCGTCCTTATTCATTTTTTAACAAAAAAGAAATTTCCAAAATTTTTACCATCTTTGATATTAGGTATTGGAGCATTGGCTTTATTAATTTATTCTTTAAAAATATTTACATCATCAAGAGGTTTAGACATAACTTGGATAGCAGTATTTTTAGGAACTAGTGCCTTAGTTGGATTATTTACATGCTTTATAATTGATTTAGTTATTTCTATAAGAAAAACTAGCACAAGCATGGAGAAAAATGAAGTATATGTAGCTCAAAAACCAAGAAATATTAGAAAGAAAAAGTCTAATAATATAGAAAAAGCGAGAGTGGCTAAAAAAACAAAGACTAATAACAATTCAAAGGATGAGCCTAGTAAGTTTCATACAAAAAAGATAAAAGCCAATCCAGATGGAAAAGTAAAAGCTAATAGGAAAAATAAATTAAAAGACAAAGATATAATTACATTTGAATCTGAAGACTAAGTCAAGGAGTACGTATGGATAAAGCAGCATTTTTTGATATAGATGGTACACTTTTTAGAAATAGTTTACTGATAGAACATTTTTTACTTTTAACTGCTGATGGCATTATCGACAAAAAAGCATGGACAGAAGAAATTGGACCACTATTTGACAAATATCAAAATAGACTTGGTGCATACGAAGATTATCTAGACAAGGCTTCTCTTGTTTACCAGCAAACCTTGGCAGGAATTGATAAGGCAACTATTGATAAATACTCAGATATTGTTATAGAACAGAACAAAAATAAGGTTTATAGAATAACCAAAAATGCAGTGAAGTTTCATAAAGAAAATGGATATAAAATATTTTTTATATCAGGATCTCCCATGTTTTTAGTAGAGCATTTTGGAGAAATTTATGGGGCAGATGAAAGTATTTCAACCCTATATGAATTTGATCAAAACAGTACCTTTACAGGAAAAGTGACTCCTATGTGGGATAATAGAAGTAAATTAGGTGCTGTGATGGAGCTTTCAAAAAAGTATAATTTAGATTTGGATGCTTCATATGCTTACGGGGACACTAATGGTGACTTAACCATGTTTCAGATGGTAGGAAATCCTCATGCTATAAATCCTTCTTTTGAATTAATCAATAAGCTTTATACTGATAATGAACTTCGCGAAAAAACAGTTATTGATATAGAAAGAAAAGATGTGAATTATAGTTTTAAACTGAGTGATATGAAGGCAAGTTTTAAAAAGTTTTAAAAATTTTGATGAATAAAATTTTATTTTAAAAATCTTATAAGCTAAATTGTAAGTTTAATATACATTAATAAACACTTACTGTATATTTTTACGAATAATTTAGTTTTTTTTATTCTGTGGATAAATATATCTAAATAAATTTATTGTCATATATGTTAGAATAGTTACACGAGGTATAAGGAATGAAGGCAGAAGTAAATGAACAATATCCTATAATTGAAAAACTTGAATACAATTTTTTGATAAATGAAGATATATACTCATTTAATACACTTATGTCTTTATTATATGATAAAAACTTTGTAAAGTTCTCCAAAAATGATTACTATGTAAAAGATTATGTGATGAAAAATCTTAAAAAATATTTTTGGAATCTAAGCGATATTGACCAAATCATTTCAACATTAGAAAATTTAATAAAAGATGATCTTAATAGGTACGAATTTTGGATATGTGTAAAGGCGCAGTATAGGGCCTTTAAAGACAAAAAAATGATTGATGATTTGGAATGTGATTTGATAAATGATTTGGGCGTTAGTTTTTTGATGGATAATATATATCCAACATTAAATAAATCTGATGCAAAAATTCTTGATTTGGGAGATAAATACAAATCAAACATTTATAATGATAAAAACTTAGTATCAAAATTAAAGGAAAATATGGGCATATACTGTGATTTGAAAATAAAATCTAAAATATACACCCTAGATCATACTACACACAAACAACTTAGATTTGATACTAGTAGCATTTATACAGAAGATATAACCATAAGTCAAACAAAGAAAATTTATGAAAAATCCCAATCTTATTTATATAAATCAATTGTAGATATTTATGCGGAATATTATTATAGAGGATTGTTAAGAGAAGTATTAGAAAGATATCAATAGAGCTTATTTAAGCTCTTTTTATTTTTAAAATTATGAGAATATTAGGAATAGATCCAGGAATTGCAATCATGGGTTATGGCGTGGTTGATTTTGACGGAAATAAGGTTAAAGTAATAGAAAATGGTGTAATTACAACATCTAGCAAGACAAAAACACCAGAAAGATTAGAAATTTTGTATGACAATCTGGATGAAATCATAAAAGAATTTCAGCCAGATGAATTTGCAATTGAGGAATTATTTTTCAATCAAAATGTAAAAACAGCCATAACAGTTGGTCATGCTAGGGGTATCCAAGTTTTATGTGCCCAACAAAATAAACTACCAATTTACGAATACACACCACTGCAAATAAAGCAAGCTATAACTGGGTATGGTAGGGCTACAAAAAGCCAAATGCAAAAAACTGTAACTACTCTTTTGAATTTAAAGCAAATACCAAAGCCAGATGATGCAGCAGATGCACTTTCTGTTGCTCTTTGTCATGCTTTAAGTCAGAGATTTAAAGAAAACTTTAGGATGAATTAATGATTTCATATATTATCGGTGATGTAAGGACGATAAATGAAGAAGATTTTATAATAGAAAATAATAATATGGGTTATCAAATCAAAACTTCTTTATCAACTCTTGCGCTAATTGAATTAAATAATGAATATAAAATATATACATCTCTTCAAGTAAGGGAAGATGATATGAGCCTATATGGTTTTTACTCAAAAGAAGAATTAGAAATGTTTTTACTTTTAACATCTGTTTCTTCAATAGGCCCAAAAAATGCCATAACAATATTATCTTCCTTAGGAGTAGAAGATATTAAGCTTGCTATTGCAAACAATGATATAGATGCACTTACAAGAGCAAAGGGTGTTGGCAAGAAAACTGCCAGTAGGATTATTTTAGAATTAATGGATAAGGTAAAACTTATGCCATTAGCTAAAAAATCAGATAAATCTGTTAATCTTCCTGCAAACGAAGATTTAGATGTAGCAAAAGAAGCGCTAATAAATTTAGGTTATGCTCAAAATGATATTTCTAATGTATTGTTAGAATTAAAAGATATGGACCTATCACTTGAAGAATTGATAAAAGAAAGCTTAAAAAGACTAATTTAGGGGCAAATCATGTATGATGAAAATGAAAGAATAGTTGGATCTAACGAATTAAAAGAGGATTTAACTAACGAAAATTCAATAAGACCTAAATGGCTAAAAGATTATATTGGACAAGATAAGGTAAAAGAAAAACTAGATATTTTCATAAAATCTTCTCTATCAAGAAAAGAACCATTAGACCACGTTTTACTGCAAGGCCCACCAGGACTTGGTAAGACTACACTTTCATCAATTATTGCAAATGAACTAGGTGTAAATTTGAGAGTAACAAGTGGTCCTGCCATAGAGCGTCCATCAGATTTAGCTAGCATACTTACAAATCTTCAACATGGGGATGTTTTATTTATAGATGAAATCCACAGAATAAACCGATCTGTTGAAGAAATTTTGTACTCTGCAATGGAAGATTTTGTTTTAGATATCATAGTAGGTAAAGGACCAAATGCCCAATCAATTAGAATTGACTTAGAAAAATTTACATTGGTAGGCGCAACAACAAGGGCAGGTCAATTATCGGCACCCTTAAGAGATAGGTTTGGAGTTTTACTTTCATTAAACTTATATGATGCAGATGACTTAACAACTATTATTAAACGTTCTGCAAGTATTCTTGATATTGAAATAGATGATGAGGGTGCCTATGAGATTGCAAAAAGATCTAGAGGTACACCAAGAATTGCAAATAGACTTTTAAAAAGAGTTCGCGACTATGCTATTGTTAGAAAAGAAAGCAAGATAGACTGGCAAACAAGTAAAGAAGGTTTAAATTTACTTGAAATAGATGACATGGGTCTAGATACAATGGATAAAAAAATTGTAATGACCATGTATGATAACTTTAATGGAGGCCCTGTAGGAATAGATACTATAGCAGCTTCTACAGGTATTGAAAATGTTACTATAGAAGATGTTTACGAACCATATTTGTTGCAAATAGGTTTTTTATCAAGAACTCCTAGAGGTCGTGTTTTGACACGAAATGCCTATGACCACTATGGATTAGTATATGAGGATTAAATGAAAACAGACGATTTTGATTATTATTTACCAGAAGAACTGATAGCCCAACATCCAGCAGAAAAAAGAGACCATGCAAGACTTTTAGTACTCGATAAAGAAACTGGGGAAAAAGAAGATAAATATTTTTATGATATTATCGACTATTTAAATCCTGGTGATGTTTTAGTAATGAATGATACCAGAGTTATACCAGCTAGACTGTTTGGTCACAGAGTAGATAAGGAAGAGTCTATAGAAGTATTTTTACTCCATAATATAGAAGGAAAAACTTGGGAATGTTTAGTGCGTCCTGGCAAAAAAATGAAAATAGGGACTAAAATTATTTTTTCTGAAGAATTATCAGCAGAAGTTAGGGATATAAAAGAAGATGGTAACAGGATAATTGAGTTTTTCTATGATGGAATCTTTAATGAAATTTTAGATAAACTTGGAAATATGCCTTTGCCACCTTATATAAAAGAAGAGCTAGATGAGCCAGAAGAATACCAAACTGTTTATTCTAAGAATCCAGGTTCAGTAGCAGCACCAACTGCTGGCTTACATTTTACAAAAGAACTTTTAAAACAAATAGAAAAAGAAGGAATTAAATTAGCCTATCTTACATTAAATGTAGGATTGGGTACTTTTAGACCTGTAAGTGTTGATGATGTAAACGACCACAAGATGCATAGTGAATTTTATAGTATTAGCCAAGAAACTGCAGATATAATTAATGAAGCTCATGCAAATGGCAAAAGAGTGATTGCAACGGGAACTACTTCAGTAAGGACGTTAGAAACTGTTTATAAAAATAAGGGTGAGCTAACTGCAGATTCAGGATGGACAGATATCTTTATCTACCCAGGATTTGAATATAAGGTCGTAGATGCTCTTATAACAAATTTCCACCTGCCAAAGTCAACCCTGGTTATGCTAGTAGCAGCACTTACTTCAAAAGATATGATTTTAGACACCTACAAATACGCTGTTAAAGAAAATTACAGGTTCTTTAGCTTTGGCGATGCTATGTTTATTCATTAAGGAGATATTTTGGGATTAAAATTTGAAGTTATAAAAAAAGATAAAAACTCAAACGCAAGAGTGGGTGTAATCCACACCGCCCATGGGGAGATACCAACACCTATTTTTATGCCAGTAGGTACTCTTGGAACTGTAAAAACTATGACAGTCGAAGAATTAAAAGAGATGGATGCCAAAATAATTTTGGGAAATACCTACCACTTATATCTAAAACCTGGCATGGATATTATGAAAAAAGCTGGTGGTCTACATAAATTTATGAATTGGGATAGGCCAATACTTACAGATAGTGGAGGATTCCAGGTATTTTCTTTAGCAGAAAATAGAAAAATAAACGAAAATGGTGTAGAATTCAGATCTCATATTGATGGTTCAAAACATCTATTTACTCCTGAAAAGGCTATTTCTATTCAAAATGATATACATTCTGATATTATGATGAGTTTTGATGAGTGTGTAGAAGCGCCAGCTGATTATGATTATGTAAAGCAATCCATGGAACGTACTATTCGCTGGGCAAAAAGAGGACTTGATTATCATAAGGAACACTCACATCCAGACCAATCATTATTTGGTATTGTCCAAGGTGGTCTATACAAGGACTTAAGAGAAAAATCAGCCCTAGAAACCACTGCTATGGATTTTGATGGTTTTTCTATTGGTGGTCTATCTGTAGGAGAGACTAAAGAGGAAATGATTGATATTTTAAACTTTACTACTCCATTACTTCCTTATGACAAACCTAGATATAATATGGGGGTTGGAACTCCAGATTATTTATTTGAGTCATTTGAAGCAGGAATTGATATGGCAGACTGTGTGCTACCAACAAGAATTGCTAGAAATGGAACAGCCCTTACATCACAAGGAAGACTTGTAGTAAGAAATGCAACTTATAAAGAGGATTTTACCCCTCTAGATCACGAATGTGATTGTTATACTTGTAAAAATTATTCTAGGGCCTATATTAGACATCTGATAAATGCAAATGAAATTCTAGGTGCAAGGTTATTAACCTACCATAACTTATATTTCCTATTAAAAATGTGTGAAAATATAAGGCAATCAATTATGGAAGATAGGTTCTTAGAATACAAAGAAGAATTTTATCAAAAATATGGCTATTAAATGAGACTTGAATATATAATATTAATTATCCTATTATTTGGATTTTATGAGACATCTATAAAAGATGATATAAAAAGAAAGAAAAATAGAGAATATGTATATAATAATCTAGAAATAGGTTCAAAAATTGTTACTTATACAGGAATAATTGGTGAAGTTACTGATATAGATGGAGAAGTAGTGACAATTTTGTCTGGTACATTTGATAGTATAAGTAAAATTAAGATAAAAAAATCTGAAGTTGAAAATATCATTTAAAAAGGGGCAGCAATGCCTCTTTTATTTTATAAAAAGTTAAAAAATGGTATAATTTTCCTATTAGGGATGGTGAAGCAATGAGCAATTGGTTTATATATAACAAAAAAGAAAATTATATAAATAACTTAAAACATAATAATATTACCAAACTTGAAGCTTTAATTTTAGCAAATAGGGACATAGTGGGTGAACAAACGTTAGAAATGTTTTTAAATCCAAGTTTGGATAAATTACATGATCCATTTTTGCTAAGAGATATGGACAAAGCTGTAAATGTAATTATTGAAACTATGAAAGTAGGGGGCGAAATTAGAATTTTTGGTGACTATGACCAAGACGGTATAGCTTCTGTAATGACTCTCCTTGACGGTCTACTTTTTTATTATGACAACATTAGCTATGACATCCCGCAAAGAGTAAAAGAAGGATATGGAATATCATCTGGCATGGTGGAAAAAGCTATAGCAGACAATGTTAGCTTAATCATAACATGTGATAATGGTATTACTGGATTTGATCAAGTAAAAGAATTAAAAAAGGCTGGATTAAATGTAATTGTTACCGATCACCATGAGATAGAAACTTCAAATAATGGTGAATGGGCTAGACAGATTTTGCCAGAAGCTGATGCTGTTATCAATCCTAAAAGAATAGACCAGGATTATCCGTTCAAAGATTTATGTGGAGCTGCGGTTTGTTTTAAATTAATGACTGCTCTATTTCAAAATCTTGACGGAGATTTTGATTATCTTTACGGCCTTTTAGAATATGTAGCCATGGGCACTATTTGTGATATAGTTTCTCTTACTGATGAAAATAGAATATTTGTAATAGAAGGACTTAAAAGATTAAATTATACTGAAAAATTAGGAATTAAAGCAGTTCTCGAAGAAAGTTCTTGGACTAAAGAAATTGATGTTTACACTCTTGGGTTTATATTGGGTCCTACTATGAATGCTACAGGTAGACTATCTTCTGCAAAAATGGCTATAGAATTATTGATGGAAGAAGATATCGATAGAATTTATGAGCTTGCTAAGGAATTAGTTGAACTAAACAACGAGAGAAAAAATTTAACTAAAGAAGGGCTTGATAAGTGCCTTGCAACTATAGAAGAAAACAAATATTATGAAGATGATGTAATAGTTGTCTATGAGCCTTCAATAAATGAATCAATATGTGGGATTGTTGCAGGACGTATAAAAGAAAAATATTATAGACCAACTATTATTCTTACAAATTCAAACACTGAAGGCCTCGTAAAAGGATCAGGGAGATCTATTGAAACTTATAATATCTACCAAGAAGTTTTAAAGTTTAAGGAAAATTTGGAATCATTTGGTGGTCATCCAATGGCTTGTGGACTTTCTATAAATATAGATAGAATTGATGATTTAAGAAAATTTTTAAATGATAATTCATCATTGACTGATACACAAAAACAAAAAATAATAAACATTGATAAGGCAATTGATATTTCTAAACTTTCATTAGAATTTGCAGAGAGCTTAGAAAAACTTCAGCCATTTGGAAAAGATTTTGAAAAACCTATTTTTGCTGATAAGAGCGTAGATATAAGTCAAATCGCAATGATAGGCAAAGATAAGAAAACTATGAAAGTCTCCCTCCACAAGAATGGCGTATATGTAAATGCTATTAAATTTAATGCAGTAGATGATTATGAATATTTGCGAAACAAATTTAATGGCCAAATAGAAGGAAAAAAAATTGATGTAGTCTATTACCCAGATATAAATGAGTTTAGAGGCAATAGAAATCTTCAGTTAAAGCTTATTGATATTAGATGAGGTAAATATGGCAACAGATTTTGATTTAGAATTTGAAAAACTCAAGGAAGTAATCCTAGGAAATAATCCAAACGCTGATTTGGAATTAATAAAAAAAGCATATTATTTTGGGGAACTCAATCATAGGGGTCAAAAAAGAAACTCTGGCGAAGATTACTTCATCCACCCAATAGCAGTAGCAAAAACCATTTCAAATATGAAACTTGATGATCAAACTATTTGTGCTGGACTTATGCATGATGTTTTGGAAGATACATCCATAACATATGAAGAAATGGAAGAAGAATTTGGTCAAGAAATAACTTTTCTTGTAGATGGGGTTACCAAGCTTAAAAATTTGCATTATAGTTCTAGAGAGGAAAAACAAGCTGAAAACATCAGAAAAATGGTTATGGCCATGTCCAATGATGTTAGGGTAGTTTTGATAAAACTTGCTGATAGACTTCACAACATGCGTACTTTGGAATATAAGACCCGCGAAAAACAAGTTCAAACAGCAACAGAAACTTTAGAAATTTACGTTCCATTAGCACACAGACTTGGAATATATTCTTTAAAATGGGAATTAGAAGACTTATGTTTAAGATACCAAGAGCCGGAAAGATACTATGAGCTAGCCGAAATGGTTTCTCAAAAAAGACGTGAAAGAGAAGCCTATATCAATGAAATAATTGAAAGCTTAACATCGGAACTAGAGGATAGCAAAATTAATTTTGAAATCAGTGGCAGACCTAAGTCTCTATATTCAATATATAAAAAAATGAAAAGAAATGATATTGAATTTGAGGAGATATACGATTTAACCGCTGTTAGAGTTTTGGTAGATACAATAGCAGAATGCTATGAAGTATTAGGAAAAGTACACTCCTTATGGAGACCTATTCCAAATAGGATAAAAGACTATATTGGTCAGCCAAAACCAAATGGATATAGGTCACTTCATACTACAGTTTTTGGAGAAGATTCTAGGCCTTTTGAAGTTCAAATCCGTACCCGCCAGATGCACAAAGAATGTGAGTACGGTGTGGCTGCCCACTGGAGATACAAGGAAAATAATTCAAAGGGATCTGATTTTGACGATGCCATGGAATTTTTGCGACGTATTATGGAATGGCAAAATGAAGGTGGGGCAGACTCAGATAGCAAAGAGTTTATGGAAACTCTAAAGACAGACTTCTTCTCAAGGGAAATTTATGTTTATTCTCCAGCCGGGGAAATATATTCTCTTCCATTAGGCTCTTGTGCAATAGATTTTGCTTATAAGGTGCACACAGAAGTTGGAAATAAGTGTATAGGAGCAAAGGTAAATGGCTCAATAGTACCAATAACTCAAAAATTAAAAACAGGTGATGTTATTGAAATACTTACTAGTAAAAATTCAGCAGGACCAAGCAAAGATTGGTTAAATATAGTAAAAAGTAATCAAGCAAAAACTAAGATTAAACAATTCTTTAAGAAAAATGGTAAAGAAGAAAATATAGAAATAGGAAAAACTCAGATTATCCGAGATATTAAAAAACATAGGGAAGGTTATAAGTCTCTTCTAAAAGACGAATGGGTTGATGAAATTGCAAATGAGTTGGGGTTTCCCACCCAAGATGAGATGTACGCGGCCGTTGGTTACGGTAGAATTACTAGTGAGCAGATAATTCAAAAGCTCATAAAAAAAGAGAAAGAATTAGAAGAAAAGCAACAAGCTATAAGCACTCCAGTCGAGATAAAAAATGAGGATGAAAAACCAGTAGCTTCCAAAGGAGAAGTTAGGGTTAGTGACTTTGACGATGATATAGAAGTAAAATTTGCAAAATGCTGCACACCAGTTCCTGGCGATCCAATTATTGGATTTATCACAAAAGGAAATGGAATTTCAGTTCATACTAAAAATTGCCCAAATATCATACATAGTCACGCTCCAGAAAGACTGATTGATGTTTACTGGCAAAATGAAGCAACTGATAAATTCCCTGTAAAAATACAACTAATAGCAGCAAATTCACCGTCTGTAATTTATGATATTACAAAGATGATTTCTACAGTTAATGTAAATATAGCTGGAATGAATGCAAGACTTAGTGAAGGCGAAGAGGGAATAATTGATTTAACAGTTGAAGTTAAGAGTTTGGAACAGTTAGATGATGTTATGGCGAAATTAAAATCGCTAAATACAGTTTATAGCGTATATAGGGTTAATAATTAATGAGAGCAGTAATACAACAAGTAAAAAATGCAAATGTAGTAGTAGATAACGAAGAAATTTCTAAGATTGATAAGGGTTTTTTGGTTTTCCTAGGCGTAAAAGATACTGATACTATGGATGATCTTGCCTACGTAAAGAAAAAAATTGAAAAACTTAGAATTTTTGAAGATAAAGATGGGAAAATGAATTTATCAATAAGCGATGTAGGGGGAAAAATACTCCTAGTTTCACAATTTACTCTATTTGGAGATGTGAGAAAAGGAAACAGACCATCCTTCATAGAGGCAGCTAGGCCAGAAAAAGCTAATGAATTTTATGAAATAATGAAAAATGAGCTTATGGAAGATGGTTTTGAAGTAGAAACTGGTAAGTTTCAAACCCATATGGAAGTTGGTCTTGTAAATGATGGGCCTACAACAATTCTTATTGACAGTGAAAGGATTCTCTAAATGGAAATTAAGAGATTTCCCCTTGGACCTGTTCTGACAAATTTATATGTCGTTAGTGAAAATGGACATGGATTTATAGTAGATGCAGTAGCGAAAAGTGATTTAGTTACAGACTATATAAAAGATAATAATATCAAAATTGATTTTATATTACAGACTCATACTCACTTTGATCATGTTTTAGGTTTAGAATATTATAAAAATTTATATAATGTAGATGTATTTGCATCTAGTGAATCCAGAGATATTGCAAATGACAAATATTACAATCTGGCATATGACTATGATGATTTAAATGTGCCTATAGATAATTTTTTAAAAGACAATGAAGTAATTACAGATTTTAAAATAAAGGCTTTAAAAACTCCTGGACATAGCCTAGACTCAATAAGTTATTTAATTGGAGATCATTTATTTTCAGGGGATACCTTATTTAGAGGAAGCATTGGTAGAACAGATTTTCCAGGCGGAGATTATGAGACTTTGATTGGATCTATAAATGAAAAATATAGGGTATTAGATTCAAATACAGTAGTTTATCCTGGGCACGGTGAGAAAACAAGTTTGGATTATGAATTTAATAATAATCCATTTTTAATATAAGGAGAGTATATGGAATTTAAAAGAAGCCATATGTGTGGCGAATTAAGAAGTGAAAATATTGGTGAAGAAGTAGTTCTTATGGGCTGGGTTGCAAAAAAAAGAAACTTAGGTTCTTTGGTTTTCTTTGATTTAAGAGACAAAACAGGTATTACTCAAATCGTAGTGCGTGAAGAAGATAAAGAAAATCATGATCTTGCTAGCCACTTAGGTCAAGAATACGTTGTTGAAGTAAAGGGTTTAGTAAGGGAAAGAGAATCTAAAAATCCTGATATGGCAACCGGTGACATTGAAATCGTAGCTGAAAAAATCAATGTTTTAGATAAGGCAAATACACCACCAATATACATAAAAGATGATGATGATGTAGCTGAAAATCTTAAATTAAAATATAGATACCTTGATATGAGAAAGGCTTCTGTACAAAAAAATTTAAAACTTAGATCAGATATAGTTCGCACTATTCGTGAATATATGTATGAAAATCACTTTACAGAAGTAGAAACACCATTCTTAACAAAACCAACTCCAGAGGGAGCAAGAGACTATCTAGTCCCATCTAGGATTAATCAAGGTGAATTTTACGCCCTACCACAATCACCACAGCTTTTAAAACAAATCCTAATGATAGGTTCACTTGATAGATATTTCCAAGTTGTAAAATGTTTTAGGGATGAAGACCTAAGAGCTAACCGACAACCAGAATTTACTCAATTAGATATGGAATTATCATTTGCTGGACAAGATGATGTAATAGCAGTAAATGAAGGACTAATTAAAGAATTATTTGATAAATATACAGATTATGATTTAACTCTACCAGTTCCAAGAATGGACTATAGTGAAGCTATGGAATCGTACGGTTCTGATAAACCAGATTTAAGATTTGGCTACAAAATCCAAAATATTTCTGAAATTTGGAAAGATAGTGAATTCAAAGTATTTGCTGATAATACAAGTGAAGGTAAATCAGTAAGAGCTATTAACTTTAAAAATTTAGCTGATAAATATTCTAGAAAACAGTTAGATAAGCTAACAGATTTTGTAAAACACTATGGCTTAGGTGGACTATCTTACATTAAATATGGTGCTGAAGTAAACTCTTCAATTAGCAAATTCTTAACTGATGATATTTTAAATAACATGATCGATAAATTAGAAATTGAAAATAACGACCTAATTTTAATTGCAGCTGATAAAGACAAAAAAGTTCTTGAAGGACTTGGAGCATTGAGAAATAAAGTTGCAAAAGATAATGACCTATATGAAAAAGAATATGCATTGACTTGGGTTGTAAACTTCCCAATGTTTGAATATAACGAAGAAGAAGACAGATACGTTTCTCAACACCATCCATTTACTATGCCAAATGAAGATGACATTCACTTATTAAAAACTCATCCAGAACAAGTAAGAACACAAGCTTACGATATAGTTATAAATGGAGATGAAATGGGTGGAGGTTCTGTAAGAATTAATAATTCTGAATTACAAAAAGAAATTTTTGAAGCTTTAAATCTTACAGAAGAAGATATTAAGAATAAATTTGGATTCTTTATTGAAGCGCTTTCATATGGTACACCACCACATGCAGGATTAGCATACGGTTTAGATAGACTTTTAATGCTATTTTCTAAAACAGATAATATTAAAGATGTAATAGCCTTCCCAAAAACTCAATCTGCAACATGTCCACTTACTGAAGCACCTACAATTGTCGATGATAAAGCCTTAGTTGAGCTTGGAATCAGTGTAAGGAGTGATGTAAATGACAATGATGATTAAGCAAGGAACAGTCCTAGAAAATAATAATGGAAAATTATTAATAAGTGTAACTCGTAATGAGGCTTGCGGATCATGTGCAGCAAAAGGAACTTGCGGACAAAAAGAAGAAACTATAATAGAAGTTTATTCCACAGATAACATTGATAAGGGAGATAAGGTTATATTAGAAACACATTCTTCTGATATTACGAAATACTCAATATATGTTTATTTATTACCCGTTTTTATGATGATTGTTGGGGCCCTATTACCAAACATTTTTCTTAAAAATACTGGATATGACATAAATTTACTTACTCTTATATCAGTTATTATATTTTTTGCAATATCATTTATGATTATTAAAGGTATTGATAAAAACCTTTCTAATAATAATGTGATGAAAGTGAGGAAAATCTAATGGATTATTCATTAATCAAAGAATTTGATATTGATTTATATCAGGCCTTAGAAAAAGAAGTACAGAGACAGGAAGATAATATAGAGCTTATTGCTTCAGAAAACTATGTTAAACCATATATATTAGAAGCAGCAGGAAGTGTTTTAACTAATAAATACGCTGAAGGTTATCCAGAAAAAAGATACTATGGTGGATGTGAAAATATAGATGCTATCGAGCAAATTGCAATTGATAGAGCAAAAGAATTATTCCATTGTGATCATGCAAATGTTCAACCACATTCAGGATCTAATGCAAATTTTGCCGCATACTCTGCTCTATTAAAACCAGGCGATAAAGTTTTGGCTATGAATCTTACAGAAGGCGGCCACTTAACACATGGTTATAAAGTGAACTTTTCTGGAAAAATTTATGATTTCTATCATTATGGTGTTGATAACCAAACCGGTAGAATCAATTATGAAGAAGTACTAGAAAAAGCACGTCAAATACGACCACAGCTAATAGTTTGTGGTGCAAGTGCTTATCCTCGCGAAATCGATTTTAGAAAATTTAGAGAAATAGCTGATGAAGTTGGTGCAATTTTAATGGCTGATATTGCGCATATTGCTGGACTAATAGTGGCTGGTGAACATCCAGATCCATTTCCATATTGCGATGTAGTCACATCTACAACTCATAAAACTTTAAGAGGGCCTAGGTCAGGTATCATTCTCTGTAAAGAAGAATTTGCAAAAGCTATTGACAAATCAGTTTTTCCAGGATCACAAGGTGGACCTTTAGAGCACATCATTTTAGCAAAAGCTTTAGGATTTAAACAAAATTTAGATCCATCATGGAAAGAATATGCTAAAAATATAAAATTAAATGCAAAGGCTATGGAAGAAGCTTTAAGAGATTATGGTTTCAAAATGATTTCAGATGGTACAGACAACCATTTAATATTAATTGACCTAACTAATAAAAACATTACAGGTGCTGAAGCCCAAGACTTGCTGGATCAAGTAAACATCACTACAAATAAAAATACAATACCAAATGAGCAATTATCACCACAAGTTACGAGTGGTCTAAGAATCGGTACTGCTGCAATCACATCCAGAGGTATGGGTGTAAATGAATCTAGAAAAATAATCGAACTTATTTCTAGAACTATTGATAGAAGTGAAGATTTAGAACAAATTAAAAGGGAAGTTTTAGACCTAACAAGCAATTTTCCTGTATATGGTAATTAATTATGGCAATGCCAATAGTAACCTTAGTTGGAAGGACTAATGTAGGAAAATCAACATTATTTAATAGACTTGTAGGTAAGAAAAAATCGATAACAGAAGATATTAGTGGGGTTACCCGTGATAGGATAGTCGATAAAGTAGAGTGGCAAGGCGATGAATTCATGCTAGTTGATACTGGTGGTCTTGATATTTCTAATAAGGAAATGATGAATCAAGAAATTAAATCCCAAGTCGAAAAAGCCTTACTAGAAACAAATTTAATTCTTTTTGTAGTAGACGGTAAAGAGGGTTTAAGTCCACATGATGCAGAAATAGCAGATGTAATACGCCGCTATCACAAGAAAGTAATAATTGTTGCAAACAAAGTTGACAGCCACAAAACCCCAGATCATATATATGATTTCTACTCTTTGGGTTTTGATGATTTAGCAATTATATCTGCTGAACAAAGCAAGGGGCTGGGTGATTTACTAGATAAAGTTGTAGAAAATATAGATTTTGAAGCTTTTGAGCAAATAGAAGATGAAACAAGAATTGCAATAATAGGTAAACCTAATGCTGGTAAGTCTTCATTAGTAAATCTCCTCCTAGAAGATGAGAGAATGATTGTTACTGATGTTGCTGGTACTACACGTGATGCAGTGGATTCTTACTGGACCTACAATGATAAGAATTATGTTTTAATTGATACAGCAGGACTTCGTAGAAAATCAAAAGTAAAAGAAAATATAGAATATTATGCAAACCAACGTACCTTTGATGCTGTAGATAGTGCGGAAATAGTTTTATTTTTAATAGATGCAACAGTTGGAGTTACAGAACAAGATGCAAAAATCGCTGGCTATGCCCATAACCAAAGAAAAGCTATAATAATCGCAGTAAATAAGTGGGATATAGTTGAAAAAGATACCAATACCATGAAAAACATGGAAGCAGATATTAGAAATAAATTAGGATTTGCTTTATATGCACCAATAGTGTTTATATCAGTACTCAAAAATCAAAGAATTGATACACTTTTAGATATGATTGAAATAGTGGATAATAACTATCATACTAGAATATCTACTGGAGTTTTAAATAATATTTTACAAGATGCAATCATGCTAAACCAACCTCCTCAAGATAAGGGTAAGAGACTAAAAATATATTATATGTCTCAAGTTGGAACAGCTCCTCCTAAATTTATGCTTTCAATAAATGATAGAGGAATAATGCACTTTTCATATATGAGATATTTAGAAAATCAGATTAGAAAAAACTATAATCTGATTGGAGTTCCATTTAGCTTTGTTTTAAAAGAAAGAGGTTCAGATAAATGATATTTGTCGTTGCCATTATTTCTTATATACTAGGGTCTATTCCAAATGCCTATCTAATTGGAAAATATTTTTTTAATATGGATATTAGAAACTTAGGTTCTGGTAATGTTGGTAGCACAAATGCTTTAAGAAATTTTGGGAGAAAGGCTGGTATAGCAACACTTATTTGTGATGCATTAAAAGGCTTTATCGCAGTACTTATTGCAGAAAAATTGAATGTAGAGCATGCAGTAGCAGTAAGTCTAGTTTTTGTTGTGCTAGGACATATGTACAGTGTATTCTTAAATTTCAAAAGTGGAAAAGGAGTAGCTACATCCTTTGGAGCCTTACTTTATATAGATATTAAATTTGTTTTAATATTAGTAGGAATATTTATCCTCGTCGTGCTATTTAGTAGGATGGTTTCCTTAGGTTCTATATTAGCAGCTATAAGTGCAATTTTTATAGGATATTTTTACTTTGGTCTTTCTGATATTTTTTATGCTGTACTTATAATAGGTGCACTGATCGTTTATAAACATAGGGCTAACATTAACAGAATAATAAATCATGAGGAGTCTAAAATATTTTAATTATGGAAATCTCAATTTTAGGAGCAGGATCCTGGTCAACAGCTATAGCATATTTATTATCTGCAAAATACAATGTTTTGATGTATGCTAGAAATCCTGAAGATACAGAATTTATTAATAACAATCATAAAAATAGAAAATATTTAAAAGATTTTGACTTGCCAAAAAATATTAAAGCAACTAGCGATATTCACAAGCTTTTTAAAAATAGATTCATAGTAAATGGTATTCCAACTCAGAGTACTAGATCTGTTATAAAAGAATTTAAGACGTATTTTAATAAAGAAAATGTCTATGTAAATCTATCAAAGGGACTAGAACTGGAAAGTCATAATAGGATTTCAGAGATTTTTTACCAAGAACTGGGAAAAGATAATTCTTATGCTATTTTAAGTGGTCCATCACACGCAGAAGAGGTTATTAAAAAAATGCCAACAGCTATTGTTTGTGCTAGTAATGATTTAAAACTTGCAAAAGAAATTCAAGAAATATTCAATAGTGATTGGTTTAGGGTTTATACTTCAGAAGATCTTGTGGGTGTAGAGTTAGGCGGAGCTATAAAAAATACTTTAGCATTTGGAATTGGAATCCTAGATGGTTTAGGCTATGGAGATAATACCAAGGCTGCAGTTATCACACGTGGAATAAACGAAATGAATAGACTGCTTGAAAAATTTAATGCTGATCCAAAAACTTTAAATGGCCTAGCTGGAGTAGGTGATTTAATAGTAACAGCAACCAGTATAAATTCGAGAAATTATAGGACTGGACTTCTAATTGGTCAAGGCAAAAATATGCAAGATGCTATAAATGAAGTAAATATGGTTGTAGAAGGAATTCCAACAACTAAAGCATTAAATCAACTGGCTAATCAATATAATTTAGATTTACCAATCACCAAAGAAATATACAAAATTTTATACGAAAATAAAGATCCAAATGATTCTGTAGCGTCACTTATGGGTAGAACTTTAAAGAGCGAATTCTAATTTTTATAATTTAAATTTTTCTAATTTTAAGTTATAATAGAACTAAATATATATAGTAAAGGGAATATTATGTTTGAAAAGTTTAAAGATTTTATTGGCATTGACGACAATTATGATGATTACGATGACGAACAGCTTTATTACAATGATGATGAAGTAGAAAGCAAAACATCTTCTAGAGAAGCGTATACAAATTTATTAGATGATGACACACTAGAAAAAAATGATTCTGTAACTTACGAAAGTGGATATAGCAAATCAAATTCATCATATGCTTTTGATTCTAGTAGCTATGATACAGATCCTTATTCTAATAGTAGCTCATCAGATAGTTATAAAAGATCATCAAAAAGAGGAGATAATATAGTTAGCATGACAGAAAATAATTTTACAAACAAATCATCAATGAGAATTTCAATTCAAGAGCCTCTTGATTATGAAACAGATGCTCCAAGTGTTATAAATGATATACTTGATAAAAAAGTTGTTGTTTTAAATCTTGAAATGGTTGATGCTGATATGAGACAAAGAATATTTGATTTTGTATCAGGTGCAGTATATGCCTTAGATGGTACAGTTGAGAGAGTAACAAAGGGTATTTTTGTAATCAGTCCAAAAGGTGTACAAGTTGACAGCACTGTAACTGATCAAATATCAGATGGAAACTATAATCAATTATAAGTTCATAATTTAAATAAATTTATATGAGTTTGGATTATAACTTAGATTTTATAAATGATAAGAGTAAAAAATCCTCAATAAAAAAAGCTATAGCTATATTAGAAAGAGCGTATTATAAAAATATGGAAGAGTATAGCTTTTTTTTGGACCCTTTTGAGCAAGAAGTTATAGAATCTATTGCAAATAAAAACAAAATAGATATAAAATTTATAGGCGGTAATGATTTGGCAGAGCGCAAAATATTTATCGCCAATTTCTTTTATGAGCCAATTATAGAATCAAATTATATAAGCATTTTAAAATTTGACCACGATGGCCTAAGTCACCCTGATGTTCTAGGTTCACTTATGAGCCTAAATTTAGATCGTGAAACGATTGGAGATATAGTAATTGATAGGAACCATTGTGAATTTGCTATATTAAAAGATGAAGCAAGTTTTGTAAAATATAACCTAACTAAAATAAAAAGACAAAGTATAAATATAGATTTCAAAAAAGATAATACTTTGGATATAAAATTGGATGATTTTACCAATCATAGTGGCTTTGTTTCATCATTAAGGTTAGATAATCTAATATCTGAGTTTATAAATACAGCTAGAACTAAGGCTAAAGATTTAATAAAGTCAAAATTTGTAAAAGTTAACTACGAAATAATTGATGATCCAAGTAAAATCATAAATGAAAATTCTATGATATCCATTAGAAGAGAGGGTAGATTTATATTTGATGAAGTTACAGGAACTAGTAAAAAAGGCAATTCTCACATTACATATAGGAAGTTAAAATGACAGCATATATAGTATTTATAATTATAGGTTTAATCTTAGATAGATTAAGCAAATCTTACGCAATAAACAATTTTATAGAAAATCCTTATAAAGGAACTCTTTTTAATTTTACATACCTTGAAAATAGGGGTGCAGCATTTGGTATTCTCCAAGATAGTAGGTTATTTTTTATAATATTAACCCTAGTAATAGTTGCGGTTTTAGTATATTATTTCGTAAAAAATTACAAAACAAACCATAAAATTTTAAATATTGCTCTTGCAATGATTATATCTGGAGCTATTGGTAATTTTTATGATCGATTATTCCATGAATATGTTGTAGATTTTATAGAATTTGCTTTTGTAAAATTCCCGGTTTTTAATATAGCTGATATATTTGTCACTCTTGGCAGTTTTTTAATGATTATTTACCTAATATTTTTTGAAGAAAGCGAAAAAATATGACTGTAAATATTGGAAATGATTGGGATATAATATTAGCAGATCAATGGGATAAGGTATACTATCAAAATCTTAGAAAAAAATTGATTGGAGAATATAAGAACCACACAGTTTATCCTGATATGTATGACATTTTTAATGCTTTAAAGTCTGTTTCTTATGAAGATGTAAAAGTTCTAATCCTAGGACAAGATCCCTATCATGGTCCTGGTCAAGCACACGGTTATGCTTTTTCAGTGCAAAAAGGAGTGAAAACTCCACCATCTTTGGTAAATATCTATAAGGAAATGCATGAGGACATTAAAACCTACATTCCAAACAATGGAAATTTAGAAAAATGGGCTAAGCAGGGAGTATTGCTATTAAATACATCCCTAACAGTAAGAGCTCATCAGGCAAATTCCCATCAAAAAATTGGATGGGAAATACTTACTGATTATATTATAAAAAAATTAAATGAGAGAGAAAAGCCAATAGTATTTATCTTATGGGGTAGAAACGCTCAGTCAAAAGAAATGTTAATTACAAATCCAAATCATTTAATACTAAAATCTACCCATCCATCTCCGCTATCTGCTCATAGGGGATTTTTTGGATCTAAGCCATTTTCAAAAACAAATAACTTTTTAAAATCTATAGGTCAAGAGCCTATAGATTGGCAGATTGAGAATCTATAAATGATTCTCAATTATTTTTTTGCTTAGATTTAAAATATTTTTATAGTTATAAAGGTAATTTTCTCTAATAATTAGTAAATTTGGGTCAACGGTCATTAGACTTTCATTTTCAAAGTTAAAAGTATTTAAAGTAACAAAACCGGTATGTTTTTCATCAAATCTCCCATATAAAATCTGAATATTAATTTCTATAGTATTAGAACTTGTCCTTAATTCGTAATTATTTGAAGAGAAATAGGATTCAGTTAGTGTTTTTGTTGATTCTAATATTATTTGACAAATATCGTTATTTATCCACACTGATTTTAAGTTAATGATGTATCCATCTAGATTAGTAGAAAGTTCCCTAGTGAAATAATCATTTATGTTAGCTAGCTTTTCAGTAGCAATCAGGTCATTCTCATTATGAATCATAATTGGCCTTGGTTTATCCCTTTTTTTAATGTCTTCTGTAAGTTTGCTAATAACCTTGTATCTACTAGGATCATTTCTAAAAATGCCTATATGTTTTTCCATATCCATTAATCTCATAGATTCGAAGGTAAAATATTTTCTATGGGAAGAAATAGTTTTATATATATCCTTAGTAGCTGGAAATATTGGTTCCAAACCATATTTATCCAATCTGATATTTAAAAATGGAATATCAAATTTATCACCATTGTAAGTTATAATTGTTTTATCCGTAGTCATTTTTAAATAGATTTTAAGAAGTCTTTCTTCTTCAAAATTATCTTCAGCAAAATACTGAATAATATAGGATTTTTCGCCTTCAAAAACTATAAATCCGAGTAAGACGAGATTATCACGTAGTGGATCAAGACCTGTGGTTTCAATATCTAAGATTATTTGATCTTTATTTAAATTTTCTGAAAAATATTTTTTTTTGTAAGTAATCATATTACTATTATACTTTATTTGCCATCTTAATTTTATCCAATATAATGTTATAATTAGGTTATAAGTTATTAATAATATGTAAGATTTATGAGGTTTATATGATATATTTAGACAATGCAGCAACAACAAAAATTTATAAAAAAGCTCAGCAAGCTCGTGCTTTTGCAGAGGATGAAGCTTTTGCAAATTCATCATCAATTCACACTTTTGGACTAAAATCTAGTAATCTTTTGAGAGAATCAAGAGAAATTATTGCTAGCGTAATAGGATCAAATCCAGATGAAATATATTTTACAAAGGGTGCAACCGAAGCAAATAATATTGTAATTTCATCATTAAGTGGAGAAAATAATATTGCAATAACTTCTTCAATTGAACATTCATCAGTTTATGACAGTTTTAAAAACAATATTTTTAAAGAAGTTATTTACCTAAAAAATGATAATTATGGATTTATAGATATAGAAGATTTAAAAGATAAATTACAAAATGATGTTAAATTAGTTTCAATTATTTATGCTAACAATGAAACAGGAACTATTCAAGACATCAGAAAAATAAGCAATATTGTAAAATCATTTGATAAAAATATCTTAATTCATATAGATGCTACACAAGCATTGGGAAAAATTTCATGTGATGTAAATGAGCTTAAAGTTGATTTAATGAGTTTTTCTGCACACAAATTCCACGGACCAAAGGGAGTTGGAGGGCTTTACGTTAGGAAAGAAATCCTTCAAAAAATAAAACCTGTACTACATGGAGGACATCAACAGGTTGTATCCAGCGGTACTGATAATCATCCTGCTATTTCTGCAATGGCAACTGCATTAAAAGAACAAATTGATGCTGATGAGTTTAATTATGTCGACGATTTAAATAAATACATGAGAAAACTAATCGATAAAAATATAAGTGATTATATATTTAACACTCCAGATGAAAACTATTCTCCTTATATATTAAGTGTAGGATTTGCAAATATAAAATCAGAAGTCCTACTTCATATGCTTGAGGATAATGATATATTCGTATCAAGCGGATCAGCTTGTTCAAAGGGAAATAATAATAGGATTTTAGAGGCTTTAGATGTAGATGATAAATATAGCGATGGAGTTATTAGATTTTCTTTTGCGGGAGAAAATACAAAAGAAGAACTAGAAGATACTGTCAAAATTTTAAAAGAATCAATTGATGAAATAAGAAGGGTTATGTAATGGAATCACTTTTAGCAATTAGCTTTGGAGAACTTTTTTTAAAAGGAGCCAATAGAAAATATTTTTTTGATAATGCACGAAAACATATCCTATCAAATATTAAAAGTATAGGTTATGATGATACCTATGTAGAAAGTGCTAAGCTTTATATCAAAGCTGACGAAAATAAGTTTGATGCTTTGGTAAAGGAAATAGAAAAAGTTTTTGGTATTGCTTATATAGATGAAGTTTATAAAGTAAATAAAAATATTGATGATATTTTTCAAGCGGCAAAGTATACCATAAATAAAGATTATAAAGATAAAAATTATACTTTTAAAGTTGAAACTACTAGAGTTGATAAATCTTTTGAATATGATTCACCTAAACTTAATGCACATCTAGGAGACTTGCTTTTAGACGAATTTAAAAATTTATCAGTTGATATTCATAATCCAGATATTAAAGTGTACGTAGATATAAAAAATAATGCTTATGTCTATACAAAAAGACACAAGGGCCTAGGAGGATTACCTATAGGAAGTAGCGGTGAAGGTTTACTATTACTCTCCGGTGGTATAGATTCACCTGTAGCAGGATTTATGATGGCAAAACGTGGAATGATGGTTAATGCCGTTCATTTTCACTCTTATCCTTTTACTTCTAAACAAGCCCACCAAAAAGCAGAAGACTTAGCTAGACTAATGTCGCAATATACAGGTCCTCTTAAAGTTTTTTCAATAAATCTAGCAAATATTTATAAAGAAATAGCAACAAATTGTGATAGACGCGAAACAACTATTTTGTCTAGAAGATTTATGATGAGAATATCGAATAAGCTTGCAGATAAATATGGATTTAAGGCATTTATAACAGGAGAATCACTAGGTCAAGTAGCATCCCAAACTCTGGAATCTATTTCTGTTATTGAAGACTCAGCAAATTATCCAATATTACGCCCATTAATCGGTCTTGATAAACAAGATATAATTAATACTGCTATTGATATTGGAACTTATGATAAGTCCATAGAGCCATATGATGATTGTTGTTCTATCTTTGCTCCAGATAAGCCAGTTACAAAACCAAAACTCAAATATATCGAAAGATCAGAAGAAAATCTCAATATTGAAAGATTAGTAGATGAGGCACTGGAGACAATAGAAATTATAGAAATATAAGTTTTTATTTGACAAATAGTTACTAAGATAGTATCATTTAATGGTAAACCGCTCAGTGTGGGTACTGATCACCTAAGCTGGCGAGAATCTAAGAACAAGGAGGAGCCCATGTACGCAATTATCAAAACAGGTGGCAAACAATATAAAGTATCAGAAGGGGACTTAGTAAGAGTTGAAAAACTTCCTTACGAAGTTGGCGAAACTGTTGAATTTGATGAAGTTCTATTAGTTGCTAATGACAGCGATGTAAAAGTTGGAGCACCAACTGTAGAAAACGCTAAAGTTTCTGCAACAGTAGAAGATCAAAACAAAGACAAAAAAATTGTAGTTTTCAAATACAAACCTAAAAAAATGTATAGAAAAAAACAAGGTCACAGACAACCTTATACTTTAGTAAAAATTGATAGCATCTCTGCTAACTAATGATTAAAGTAAATTTAATCTATAACAAAGACATTTTCAAAGGATTTGAAATTACTGGCCATGCAGACTATGATGAACACGGTAAAGATATAGTTTGCGCAGCAGTATCTATGCTAGCTTATACAACTGTAAATTCTCTTGATAGTTACGATTATGAGGTAGAATTTAGTGATGATGAAGAAACTATGAAACTATTAGTAGATAATCCATCTCACGATTCAGAAGTAATTTTAAATACTTTTAGCACAGGTATTTGGACACTAACACAAAGTTATAGTGACTTTGTAGAAGCTTACAAAACTATAATATAAGGAGATATAAATGATTTTAAATATTAACTTACAAAGATTTTCAAGTAAAAAAGGGGTATCTTCTTCTAAAAACGGTAGAGATTCAGAAAGCAAAAGACTTGGTACAAAAAGAGCTGATGGTCAATTTGTAAATGCTGGAACAATCATCGTTAGACAAAGAGGAACAAAAATTCACCCAGGTAACAACGTTAAAAGAGGTGGAGATGATACTCTATACGCATCATGCGAAGGAATTGTAAAATTTGAAAGAAAAGGACGTGACAGAAAACAAGTTTCTGTTTATCCAAAACAAGATATAGCTTAAAAAATTAAGTCTGCCTTTTCGGCAGACTTTTTTTCATATGAAAGGAAATTTGTATGATAGATTTTGCAAAAATAAGTCTAAAAGCAGGAGATGGTGGCAATGGAGCTGTAGCTTGGAGACGTGAAAAATATGAACCAACTGGTGGGCCTGCAGGTGGTGACGGGGGAGATGGAGGTAGCATAATAATAAAAGCTACTAGAAACCTATCCACTCTTGATGATTTTAAATACAAAACTAAATATAAGGCTGAAAATGGAGAACCAGGTGGAAAATCCAAAAAATTCGGTAAAAAAGGCGAAAATTTAATATTAAAAGTCCCAGTTGGAACCATCTTAAGAGAAGCTGAAACCAATACAATTATAAAAGATTTTAAAATTGACAATGAAGAGTTTGTGATTGCTAAAGGTGGTAAAGGGGGTAGGGGTAATGTTCACTTTAAAAACTCTATTCGTCAAGCACCAAGGTTTGCAGAAAACGGAAAAAAAGGTCAAGAAATTGATCTTGTTATGGAATTAAAGGTTCTAGCTGATGTCGGTTTAGTAGGTTTGCCAAATGTTGGTAAATCAACATTAATTTCTGTAATTACATCTGCAAAACCAAAAATTGCAAATTATCATTTTACAACTCTTGACCCAAATCTTGGAGTTGTAAATATTGATAACGAACGTTCGTTCATAGTGGCTGATATACCAGGTTTAATTGAAGGAGCTAACGAAGGTCAAGGCTTAGGTCATGATTTCTTAAAACACATAGAAAGATGTAGGGTATTAGTTCATTTGGTAGATATATCAGGGATAGAAGGCCGTGATCCTATTGCAGATTTTAGACTTATAAACGAAGAATTGAAACTATACAACGATAAACTTTCTAAAAAGCCTATGATTGTAGCCTTAAATAAATCTGATCTAGACTTTAATGAAAATGCTTCAAAATTCATAGAGGAATTTAAAGATGAATATCAAATTTTTAAAATTTCTGCAGCAACAACAGATGGAATTAAGAATTTACTAGATGCAACTTACGATTTACTACTAGAATCTGAAGAATCCCAATACGAATTAATAGAAAATATTGATGAAAACTTCCTTGAAGAATATTATAATAAAGAAATTGAATATGACCTTCAATTTGCAAAAGACAATGAAATTTTTGTTGTTTTTGGTAAAAGAATAGATAACCTTCTTGAGAGGGTAAATTTAGAAGACTATGATTCTAGAATGTATTTTGAAAGTAAACTTAGAGAAATGGAAGTTTTTGATAAATTAAAAGAAATGGGAATAGAAGAAGGAGATAGTGTTGCAGTGGGTGACATTGTCTTTGAATATTACGAATAGGAGAAAAAATGCTTACAGGTAAACAACGCGCCATGCTTAAAGCTGAAAGTCATGATTATAAACCGGTAATTAATATTGGAAAATTTTCATTAACTGATGATGTAATCAAAGCGACAGATGAAGCATTGGAAGCACGCGAATTAATTAAAATAAAGATTTTAAATAATAATATGGATGATCCAAAGGATATATTAAGTGAATTGCTTGATAAATTAAATGCAGAATTTGTTAATCATGTGGGTAATATATTTACTATATACAGAAAAAACGATGATAATAAATTTGGACTTTAAAGGATAAAAATGAAAATAGGACTTTACGGCGGAACTTTTGACCCTATTCATGTCGGACATCTGATTGTTATGGAAAACACACTTAATTTTATGGACTTAGATAAAATAATTGTACTTCCAAGCTCCAATCCGCCACATAAGCAAAACAAGAAAAAGACTGACACAAAAATCAGAATTCAGATGGTAGAAGCTGCTATCAAAGACAATGATAAATTAATGTTATCGACATACGAAGCAAATGATAATAGTGTAAAATATACTCATCAAACCTTGGACTATTTTAAGAAAAAATATCCAGAACACGAGTTTTATTACATTATGGGTGAGGATTCATTTATGACTATTGATTCATGGCGAAACTATGAAAAAATCTTAAATGACAATCTAATTGTTTTTGCTAGAACTAGTATCGATGAGAATAGCGACTTAGTAAAAAAAGTTGAATTAATAAAGAAGGACAATTCTAAAATTTACCTCATTGATAATTTAAATATCAATATTTCATCTACCTTAATACGTGATTTGGTTAAAGATAATAAAAGTATAAAATATCTAGTTACCGACCCTGTTAAAAAAATAATAGAGGAGTACAACTTATATGTTTAATCTTGATTTATGGGAAGATAAATTGTTAAACGATATCGGTGAAAAAAGATATAAACACTGCATAAGAGTTATGGAAACTGCTCTAGAATTAAATAATAACATCGATATTGATAAAGTTAAAAGTGCTGCAATTTTACATGATTGCGCCAAATACAACGAAGAAAAATACTTAAAATTATATGGGGAAAGTATCGAAAACTATCAATTACAATATAAGGCTGTTTTGCATTCATTTTTAGGAGCAGAAGTTGCAAAAAAAGAGTATAATATAAACGATACTGAAGTTTTGGATGCGATTAGATATCACACAACTGCAAAGGCTGATATGTCAGATTTAGAAAAAATAATATATTTAGCTGATGCTATTGAACCAAAAAGAGATTATCCAGGCGCAAATCAATTAAGAAAATTATCAAAAGAGAATCTAAATGAAGCGATAATCTTTTCTTTAAACCACAATATAAATTATATTATTGAAAAAAATGATTTAATTCATCCACTTACAATTGAAGCAAGAAATTTCTTAATTAAGGAGAAAAATGAATAAATTAGATATTATATTAAAAGTTTTAGATGATAGAAAAGCAGAAGATGTAAATGTCTTAGAACTTAAAGAATCATCAATAGCTGATACTTTTGTTATAGCTACAGGTACATCTGTTATCCAAACTAAGGCTTTGGCTGACTATATAGAAGAAAAACTAGAAGAAAATGGTTTTACACTTTTATCTAAAGAAGGACTTAGAGAAGGCGAATGGATTCTGATGGATGCAGATGATATCATAATCCACATTTTCACTCAACGACAAAGAGAATTTTACGGTATAGATGATTTATGGGAAGAGTAATCTTTTTATAAATCTTTTGGTATCATAGAAATGGAAAGTAAGAATAAAGATAAAATTATAATAGGTTTAATTATTGCCCTTGCAGTAGTTTTAGGGAATAATTTTGTAAATAATAAATCTCCTGATTTACTTGATAATAAGGTCTCTTTACTAGAAAGTGAAGATGATTTTAATATTGAAAGTATTGATGAAAATAAATCCCAACAAAGTGAAGATATAAAAGTACATATAAATGGCCAAATAAATAGAGAAGGCGTCTATGAGGTAAAAGAAGGAGACAGACTTGACGATTTGATAAAGCAAGCTGGTGGTCTAAGTCCAGATGCAGATAGTAATTCTCTAAATTTGGCAATGAAACTAGAAGATCAGATGAAAATCTACATACCTAATAAAAATGAAATCCTAAATGAAAATTCTACAAATACTGATCAATTAGTTTCAAAGCCGGATTCTATATCTGAAAATGGGAAAATAAATATAAATACAGCTAGCAAAGAAGAGCTAATGACACTGCCAAACATAGGAGATAAAAGAGCTCAAGCTATAATAGAATATAGAGATACCAAAAAATTTGAAACAATTGAAGAAATAAAAAATGTAACTGGCATTGGCGAAAAATTTTACCAAGCCATGCAAGATTTAATAACAGTATAGGTGGTTAAATGAAATTATCAACTAGAAGTAGGTATGGATTAAGGGCTATTTGTTACCTAGCTGAGCATGAGGAGAAGGGTTATATACCAGTATCTGAAATTGCCGAAAAATTAAGCCTTTCGGAAAATTACCTTGAGCAATTAATTAGAATATTAAAAAACGAACAATTAGTTGAATCTATTAGAGGACCAAAAGGTGGATATAGGTTAACAAGAAATCCAGATAAAATAACAGTTGGAGAAGTTATAAGAGTTTTGGAAGGCAACTGGAATGTTACAGGATGCTATCAAGATGGACATTGCGATGATAAGTGTAATGCTTATTTTGCTTTTTATAAAATAGATGAAGCGATAAATGATACAATTGATTCCATAACTTTAGATGTAATTTTAAATAACAGACTTGAGGTAAATAAATGAAAAATTTAGGAATGAATAATCTTAGAAAAGCATATATTGATTTTTTTGGAGATGAAAAAGGACATACTATATTAAAATCTTTCCCATTAATCCCCCAGGATGATGAATCTTTATTGTTAATAAATGCAGGTATGGCTCCACTAAAACAATATTTTACTGGTGAAAAGAAAATGAAAAATAATAGAGCAACATCTTCACAAAGATGTGTTAGAACCGGTGATATTGAAAGAGTCGGAAAAACTGAACGCCATGGAACATACTTTGAAATGCTTGGGAATTTTTCATTTGGTGATTACTTTAAAAGAGAAGCTATAACTTGGGCTTACGAATTTTTGACAGGTAAACTAGAAATTGCTCAAGAGGATTTGTGGGTCACAGTGTATTATGAGGATGAAGAAGCTTATAATATATGGAAAGATGAAATTGGCATAAACCCTGATAGAATTTTAAAACAAGATAAAGACGAAAATTTCTGGGAGTTAGAGGTAGGTCCATGTGGTCCATGTTCAGAAATTTATGTAGACAGGGGAGCTCATAGAGCTATTGATGAAAATGACAATGCTCCTGGAAATGATAATTCAGATAGATTTCTTGAAGTTTGGAACTTAGTATTTACTCAGTTTAATAGAGATATTGAAGGTAACTATACTCCACTTGCTCATCCAAATATAGATACTGGCATGGGTCTTGAAAGAATTGCTATGATCCTACAAGAAAAAGACAATATTTTTGAAATTGATGTTAACCAAGACATTATTTCTGAAATTGAAAGAGTATCAGGGGTAAAATACAAAGCTGATAATAAATCTGACGTATCTATAAGGGTTATTGCAGACCATGCAAAAGCTATGACATTCTTAGTATCTGATAGTGTCTTACCATCTAATGAAAAACGTGGTTATGTTTTAAGAAGACTTATTAGACGTGCATATAGACATGGTAAATTGTTGGGTATTGAAGGCGAATTTTTATCTAAAATAGTTTCTGAAGTTATTGAAGCTTACAAAGTAGAATATGAAGAACTTATATATAATAAAGATAATATAGTAAAAGTAATTACTGAAGAAGAGGACAGATTCCAACACACTATTGATTCAGGGCTAGAAAGATTGAATTCATTAATTGATGATATGAAAAGTAATGGTCAAACTGTCCTTGATGGAAGTGAAGCATTTAAACTCTACGATACTTATGGCTTTCCACTTGATCTTACCAAAGATATTTTAAATGAAGAAGATTTTGATTTGGACGAAGCTAAATTTAATGAAGAAATGGAAAATCAAAGAGAATTAGCTCGAAATGCTCGTAAATCTGACTCTGGTTGGTCACTAGATAATATCATTACAGATGGAATTAATCCCACAGAATTCATAGGATATGATATTTTAATCACTGAAGCTCAAATTACAAAAATATTTGATGAAAGTGAATCTAAACTATCGCTAAATGAAGGTCAAAGTGGTATAGTAGTTTCCGATAAGACTTCATTTTATGCTCAAGGTGGTGGCCAAGTAGCTGATACTGGGTATATTTACAATGATAATACAAAAGTAAAAGTAACTGATGTACAAAAGAAAAATGATGTTTACTTCCATACTGTTGAAGTATTAGAAGGAAAAGTTGAAATTAATCAAACCTATGTCTTTGAAGTAGACAAAGAACGTAGATATGATATAACAAGAAATCACTCAGCAACCCACTTACTTGACCAAGCACTTTGTGATGTATTAGGCGATGGTGTTAAACAAGCAGGCTCCTTAGTAGATGAAAATAAACTAAGATTTGATTTTACTTATAATGAGTCATTAACTGATGAAGAAAAAAGAAAAATTGAAGATATAGTAAATGAAAAAATTAGAGAACAACTATCAGTTAATAAACAAATTGTTAGTTTCAAAGAATCTCAAGAAATGGGAGCTATAGGATTATTTGAAGATAAATACAAAGATAAAGTAAGAGTAGTTTCTATAGGAGATTATTCGATAGAATTATGTGGTGGGTGCCATGTAAATAATTCTTCTGAAGTATTAATCTTTAAAATAGTATCAGAATCATCTGTATCAGCAGGCGTTCGTAGAATTGAAGCTATTACCGGCAAAAAAGTTTATGAGCTACTACAAAATCAGAAACAAGATTTAACTGAAATAGCTGAAAGCTTAAATGCAAAACCAAATGCAATTATACAAAAAATAAGCTCATTAAAAGAAGAAATTGAAAATCAAAAAGATGAAATTAAGAGATTAAAATCATCATCTAATAAAGATATTTATAAAGATTTAGAGCAATCTATTGAGAATAAAGACAATTTAAATATATTGATTCATAAATTTGATAATGCATCAATGGATGAGCTACGTGACTATGAAAATAGATTAAAAAATAACTTTGACAATCTAATACTTGTGTTTGCAAGCGTAGTAGATAATAAAATAATTTTCACAGTGACTGTTGATGATAATTTAACTGATAGATATGATGCTGGCAAAATTGTTAGAGAAATTAGCCAAATAGCAGGTGGTAATGGCGGAGGCAAGAAAAATTTTGCTCAAGCTGGAGGAAAAGATATTTCTAAAGTTGACGATGCTTTGAACAAAGCACGTGAAATCATTTAAAGGAGTTATTATGACTGAAAAACATAACTTAAATGAAACAATTGCTTTTAAACCAGAAAGAGAAGATCAAAAAGATATTAGAGAAATCTTAACTACTGTTTATAATTCGCTTGATGAAAAGGGTTATAAACCATCTAGCCAAATCGTAGGATACTTACTATCAGGCGATCCAACATATATTACTGCTCACAATGGAGCTCGTAAACTAATACGTGCTGTTGATCGTGATGAAATATTAGAAGAATTATTAAACAATTATATCAATGACTAGGATAATGGGTCTTGATGTGGGGGATAAAACAATTGGGGTTGCTTTAAGCGACCCTATGTTTTTGATAGCTAATCCACTAGAAACAATCAAAAGAAAAAAAGCTAGTCTAGATATACAAAGACTTGTAGAAATAATAAATGAAAATGATGTAGAAACAATAGTAGTTGGCCTGCCAAAAAATATGAATAACTCTATTGGACCTCAATCTATGAAAGTTATGAGTTTTGTAGATTTATTGAAAAAACAAACTGATAAAGAAATCATATATCAAGATGAAAGGATGACAACCTTACAGTCAGAACGAGTTTTAATTGATATGGATGTCAGACGAGAAAATAGAAAAGAACATATCGATAAGATAGCTGCCAGCTTCATTCTACAAACATACTTAGACAGGAGAAAGAATGGATAGTATTGTTTTATATGATGAAGATAATAATGAAGTCGAATTTAATATAATAGATACTTTCGGAGTAGATGACAAAAATTTCTGTGCTTTACAACAAAATGATGATGAATTGATAATGATTATGGAAGTCATTAATAACGGAGATGAAGTATTCTTTAAATCAATTGAAAATCAAGAAGAACTAGATGAAATCATTAGTTTGTATGAAGAAATGAAAGAAGAAGATAATGGAAACTAACGAAATTCGCAAAATTTTTGATGATAATAATCAGAAATTTACGAGGCAAAGAGAAATAATTTTTAATGTACTTAAGGATAGCTCACCAAAGCATGTTACACCAGAAGAATTATTTTCAAAGGTGCATGCTGAAAATAAACAGGTAGGGATCGCTACGATTTATAGGACTTTAAATTTATTTGAAGAATTAGGAATTGTAAACAAACAAGAATTTACCGATCAAGCCTACACTTATGAGCTTATAGATCCTATCAATGATCACCATGATCATATGATTTGCACAAATTGTGGCAAAATTATAGAAGATGAATTTTTATCAAAAGAAAAGTTGGCGGATTCATTAAAAGAAAATTATGATTTTGAATTAAAAAATTATTCATTAAGAATTTATGGAATTTGCTCCGATTGCAGAAAATAATAAGGAGTAAAAATGTCAAATGAAAAAAAACTGAGAGTAATTCCTCTAGGGGGATTACAAGAAATAGGTAAGAACTGTACTCTTGTCGAATACGGCAACGATATGGTTATGATTGATTGTGGATTAACTTTTCCTAATGAAGAAATGTTAGGGGTTGATATAGTAATTCCAGATTTTACCTATGTAGAAGAAAATAAAAGAAAATTAGGTGGTATATTTGTAACCCACGGTCACGAAGACCACATTGGAGCTATACCATATTTTCTAAAAAATATCGATACAAATGTTTATTGTTCGAAACTAACCAAGGGTTTATTAGAAAATAAATTTAAAGAACACGGGTTAAATCCAAATAAAATTAAGATGGTTAATGTAAATAATAAAGTTAAAGTTGGAGAACTAAGCCTAGAATTTATTAGAGTAAGCCACTCAATTCCAGATTCATGTGCTATAGCAGTTAAATCTCCAGTTGGTACAATTTTATTTACAGGTGACTTTAAAATGGATTTTACACCTATAGATGGTGACCCTACAGATATTCAAAGAATTGCGGAACTTGGCAAAAAAGGACTTTTAGCCCTATATTGTGACTCTACAAATGTTGAAAGACCAGGATATTCTATTAGTGAAAAAGAAGTAGGAGACACATTTGTAAGAATCTTTGGACAAGTTACTGGACGTATCGTTGTTGCAACATTTGCATCAAACTTGCACAGGGTTCAACAAATTATATATGCAGCTGAAAAATATAATAGAAAAGTTGCGCTTTCTGGTAGGTCTATGATGAATAACGTAAAAATTGCAAGTGATCTAGGATACTTAAAAGTTAAAAATAATACGTTAATTGAGATGAAAAATATCAAAAATTATGCTGACGATGAAATAGTTGTATTATCGACAGGTACTCAAGGTGAACCTTTATCAGCATTAACTCGTATGGCAAATAGTGAACATAAACAAGTTCACTTAAACGAAACTGATACAGTAATACTTTCATCATCTGCTATACCTGGAAATGAAATAGCAATTAACAATGTTATAAATAAATTAACCAAACTTGGTGTAAATATTATTTATTCATCCTTAGCTAGAGTACATGCATCAGGCCACGCTTGCCAAGAAGAAATAAAATTAATGTATCAACTAACAACACCTAAGTTCTTAATTCCAGCCCATGGTGAAGCTCGTCAACTTCAAACACATGAAGACATTGCCGTTTCTATGGGAATGGATAAACAAAATATTCATATATTAGAAAATGGAGATGTTTTAGAATTTACTAAAAAATCTGCTAATTTAGCAGGTAAAATACAAGCAGGAAATGTTCTTGTAGATGGGTCTGGTATAGGTGATGTTGGGAATATAGTTTTAAAAGATAGAAAACACTTATCAGAAGATGGATTAATGGTAGTATCAATTACATTTGATAGAAATACACAAACTCTTCTAGCAGGTCCAGAAATAGTATCACGTGGATTTGTATATGTAAAAGAAAACCAAGATATTATTGA
Organism: Anaerococcus martiniensis; assembly: GCF_043187485.1. Lineage (GTDB taxonomy): Bacteria > Bacillota > Clostridia > Tissierellales > Peptoniphilaceae > Anaerococcus > Anaerococcus martiniensis. Next base: position 121,282 of record NZ_CP171106.1, on the reverse strand, counting down.
AAATGCAAAAGAAGTAGTTATTAGATCTTTTGAAAAATGTCAAAAAGAAGAAATTAGAGCAATTAGCCAAATTAAATATCAAATTAGAGAAGATTTAAAATCTTATCTTTACAATGAACTAGGCCGTGATCCAATGATCTTACCTGTAATTTCAGAAGTAGAAAATAATGAAATATATAAATTATCCTCATACTAGTCTGTATTTAGAAAAATTAATTGAGGATAGGGATTTTTTAGATTTACGCAATTACGCATTGGATAATAATGTCCCTATAATGAATGTTGAGACTAAAGAGTTTATAAAAACTATTCTAATAAATCAAAAACCAAAATCAATTTTAGAAATTGGTACAGCCATAGGCTATTCTGCCCTTGTATTTGAAAAGTATACCAATGCAGAAATAACCACCATTGAGCTTGATCCAAAAGCTGCTGAAATTGCTAAAAAAAATTTTAAAATAAATGATAAAAATATAAATTTAATAAACAAAGATGCACAAAAAGCCTTAGATGATTTACATCAAGGCTTTGATTTTGTCTTTATAGATGCAAATAAAGCACACTATATCGAATATTTTGAAAAAACATCTAAACTTATAAATGATGGTGGTATTATAATAGCCGATAACGTATTATTTAAAGGAATGGTTTTAAATGATGATTATGTTGATAAGCGCATGATTACCATTGTAAAAAGACTGAGAAATTACCTAGCCTATGTTATGGATAGAGATGATTTTCAATCTGCGGTAATTCCAATAGGTGATGGTTTAACTTTAAGTATTAAGGAGTGAAAATGACAGATAAAAAAGTAGAATTACTTGCCCCCGCTGGGGATATGGAAAGATTAGAAGCTGCTATTAAGTTTGGTGCAGATGCAGTTTTTATGGCAGGAGATAGCTTTGGTTTACGTGCAAATGCCAAAAACTTTGACCGTAATGCTATGAAAAAAGCTGTTGATTATGCTCATGACAATGGAGTTCGTGTTCATATTACAATGAATATTGTACCCCACGATGAGGATATGGTTGGTCTTGAAGATTATTTAAAATATTTAGATGAAATAGGCGTAGATGCCCTAATCATTTCAGATCCGGGAATATTTTCTATAGCAAAAGAACTAACCGACATTGAACTCCATGTTTCAACTCAAGCGTCAGTTACTAATTCTGCCACAGTTAATTTTTGGCATAAAATGGGGGCAAAGAGGGTTATTTTAGCACGAGAATTGTCACTAGAAGAAATAATTGAAATTAGAAACAATACTCCAAAAGATTTAGAAATAGAAGTTTTTGTACATGGAGCTATGTGTATTTCTTATTCAGGTAGATGTCTATTAAGTAACTATATGACAGGTCGTGACGCAAATAGGGGTGATTGTTCTCAAGCATGCAGATGGAAATATTCTATCCAAGAAGAAAATAGACCAGGAGAATATTATCCGATAGAAGAAGATGGGTCTGGAACTTATATAATGAACTCTAAGGATCTTTGCCTAATCGATGAATTGGATAAACTAATTGAAGCAGGGATAGATAGCTTTAAAATTGAAGGAAGAATGAAAACTGCATTTTATGTTGCAACTGTAATTAGGTCTTATAGACAGGTGATAGATGCTTATTACGAGGGCAATTATAATGATGAAACAGTAGAAAAATATTTTAATGAACTACAAAAAGCTAGTCACAGACATTACACAAAAGGATTCTTCCACAAAAAACCTGATGGAGAAGATCAAATATACGAAAATTCATCATACATTAGAAAATATGATTTTATAGGTACAGTATTAGAATACAATCCAGAAACAAAACAAGCAATTATTGAACAAAGAAATAGATTCTTCCCAGGTGAAGATATAGAAATATTTGGAAATTCAAAAGATTTCTTTGAATACACTATAGATAGTATAAGAAATGCCAAAGGCGAAGAGCTTGAAGTTGCTAATAAACCAAAAGAAAAAATTTATATGACCATAAACCTACCTTTAGAAGAAGGAGACATGCTAAGACGTGTAATTAACGAATAAAAAAGAGCCAAACGGCTCTTTTTTTATATATTATTATTCTGCATCTTCTGAAGGATTTTCTGGAAGTTCGTCTACTCTTGTTCTTCTACCTTCAGCTGTTGGGCCAGAAACATATCCAGCTTCATCAACATCTGTGTTTCTGTATTCTGTATCTGTATGATATTTTACATCAGGATCGCTGCTTATTTCTGTTTCATCAAGATTATTAGCAACATCTTCTAATCCTTCATCACCTTCATATTGGCTAGAATCTGATTCTTGACCTGTTTTAGGATCTTCTACTTTTTGTTCTTCTTCATCGTATCTTTTTTCTTCAGTCATATTAAAAACTCCTTTATACATTTTATAATATTATACCCAACATCATTATATAATACTTAACAATCTTTAGCAATTACTTTTACTATTTCAATTATTGTTTCTGATGATTTTTCTAAAAATTCAATAGGGAGAATTTCATATACTCCATGGAAGTTTAGACCGCCAGCAAAAATATTTGGACAAGGTAAGCCCATGAATGATAGTTTAGACCCATCTGTTCCACCACGTACTGGACTAATAATTGGTTCGATTCCTAAATTTTCCATAGCTGTTTTTGCATATCCAACTATTTCTGGTTTATCTTTTAAGATTTCACCCATATTGTAATAGCTGTCTTTGATTTCTACTTCAATAATATCACCGTATTTGTTGTTTAGATAATCTTTATTTAAAATAAATTGATTTTTCATTGATTCAAATTCATTCCTATCATGGTGGCGTATAATATATTCCATTTTGGTATTTTCAATATCTCCATTTATGCCAATTAAATGATAGAAACCCTCATAGCCTTCTGTATGTTCTGGACGCTTAACATCTCCCAGTAGTCTATCAAACTCAAAAGCAATTGATGTAGAATTAATCATAGTGTCTTTAGCAGAACCTGGGTGTACTGACTTTCCTTTTATTTTTACTTTGGCACCTGCACCGTTAAAAGTTTCGTATTCTAATTCTCCTAGATAGCCACCATCTATAGTATAAGCAAAATCAGCACCAAAAGTCTCTACGTCAAACGTATCAGCTCCAGTTCCTATCTCTTCATCAGGTGTGAAGGCTATTTTTATATCACCATGCTCAATTTCAGGATGATTTACAAAATACTCTGCCATATTCATAATTGCAGCAATACCTGACTTATCATCAGCTCCTAGGAGAGTTTCTCCACGTGTTGTTATTAATGTTAATCCTTCTAAGTCTTCTAGAACTGGGAAGTCTTCTACAGTTAATGAACGTTTATCATTTAGTTTTATATCTCCACCCTTGTATTCAATTATTTGTGGATTATCTATTTTACCTGGCATTTCTGGTGAAGTATCCATATGTGAGATAAAACCCACTTTTGGTAAGTTTTTGTCTGTATTTGCTTTGATTTCAGAAAAAACAAAAGCCTCATCATTAATAGTAGCTTCTAGACCTAATTCTTCTAATTCTTTCTTTAATTCATTAGCTAAATCCCATTGACCTGGTGAAGAAGGTTTTTGATTTTCTCCGTTTTCTGGGTCACTTTTTGTATCATAAGAAATGTATTTTAAAAATCTTTGAGTTATTTTTTCCATATATACCTCTTTTCTTAAATTAACTATACTTTCCTTTGTAATTTTGGCCAATAATTGGTATATTAATCTTTAGTGAAGGTGATAATATGACTGAAAAATTAAAAATTGTAACAGATAATAGAATACCAGGATATGCTACAGCTGAGTCAGCGGGCATAGATTTATATTGTTCAAATAAAGAAGATATAGAAATAAAACCAAAAGAAACTGTAAAGATTGATACAGGTCTCAAAGTACAAATACCCCAAGGATATTTTGGAGCTGTGTATCCACGTTCATCTACAGGTGTAAAAAGAAAGTTAATGCTTGCTAATACCGTAGGAGTTATTGACTCTGATTATAGGGGTGAGATTATGATTTATTTTTATAATTATGGGGATGAAGCCCAGGTTATTAAAAATGGTGATCGATTAGCACAACTTGTTATACAACCGTATCAACAATTCGATATTGAAGTTGTTGATCATCTGGATGAATCTGATAGGGGTGAAGGTGGATTTGGTTCCACTGGCAGATAATGGATAGAAGAAAAATTAATAAAAAGTTAAAGAAAAACAAGTATAGGATTATAATATCATCTATAGCAATTTTATCTATAATTCTTATAGGGGCTTATATACGTAATAGAAATATAGAAAATGCTATAGCTAAATATGATAATGAAATATTAATTGTAAAAGGTAGTGGAGACCAACTAGATTCCCTAACTTTAAAAGAAATAAGAGATTTAGGTGGCGAGAAAAAGACAGTAAACATTAATAATGGACTTGAAAAAGTAGAAATTGAAGGTGTTTCCATTGATAAGATTATAGGTGATTTAAATATCAATCTAAAAGATAGAGCTTTTATATCAATCGAAGACAATGACGGAAAACAAAAAAGAATTTCTATGTCTGCAGCCTTAGAGCCAGAAAGAGTTTACTTGGTATACAGGATAGATGGTAGTCCAGTTTTTGATTTGAATCCAATTAATGGAAAATTATTATTAATAGACTCCAGTGCAGATTCATCTGCCTCATGGATCAGAAATGTTAAGACTATAGATATAGAGTAGATGCTCACCTCAGGGGTGAGCATTTTTTATGGTATAATGTTTAATAGAAGAGGAAAAATATGAAAGATAATTTTACATACGAGAAACTAACACCAATGCTAAAACATTATGTAGATGTCAAAAATAACTTTAAAGATGCTCTGCTCCTGTATAGGGTAGGGGATTTTTATGAAACTTTTTTTGATGATGCGATAATAACTAGCAAGGCTTTGGGTCTAACATTAACTGGAAAAGAATGTGGTCATGAAAAAAAAGCTCCAATGTGTGGTGTTCCTCATCATGTGATAGATAATTATGTAAATAAACTTGTAAAAAAAGGGTATAAGGTTGCTTTGTGTGATCAAGTAGAAGATCCAAAACAAGCAAAGGGATTAGTAAAACGTGCAATAACTCGTGTAATTACGCCAGGAACTATTACTGATATGGAATCCCTTGAAAACCGTGAAAATAATTATCTGTTATCTATTTTTCAAAATAGTTTTGGACTTTCTTTATCATATTGTGATATATCAACAGGTGCTATATTTACAATGGAACTTAAGGGATCAGATGATTTTGTAGCAAAACAATCAATCGACCAAATTGAGAAAATAAATCCTTCAGAGATAATAATTAATGAGGATTATAAACTTGGAGAGCTTTCTAGATATTTAAATCAAAATACAAATATTTATATAAATTACATCGATAATAGGGGCCAATATGAGAAAAGCATTGAAACAATTATCAACCATTTAGGAGATGATAAGCTCAGTAAAATAAAAAATAAAAGATTATCAATTGTATCTTTGGCAAATCTTCTAGATTATATATATAAATTTTACGATGATAATTTAAAACATATCAATAATATTGAAGTTTTAGAAATTTCAAACTTTTTGGAACTGGAAGCAAATACCCGTACAAATTTAGAACTTCATAGAAATTTAAATAACAACACTAAGGATGATACAGTTTTAAGAATACTTGACCAAGCAGACACTGTTATGGGATCAAGAATAATTAATGAATGGCTAGAACGTCCATTAATTGATATTGAAAAGATTAATAGAAGATTAGATATAGTCGAGTTTTTCTATGAAAACCCAATTGAATCTCAAAATATCTCTAACTTTCTAGATGATATTTACGACCTTGAGAGACTTATCGGTAAAATTTCATACAAAAGAGCAAATGCTAGAGATATGATATCTCTTAAAAATTCTCTAAAAAATATACCTAATTTAAAATCATATTTAGAAAACATTGATGATGAAAATATAAAAAATCTAGGTATTAATCTCCCTAATGTAATTGATTTGTACGAAATTTTGGAAAAAGCAATAGTAGATGAACCGCCTATTTCAACTACTGAGGGTGGAATCATTAAAGCGGGATTTGATAAAAATCTAGATGAGTTAAAAAACGAGTCAACAAATGCCATAAAAAAACTAAGCCAATATGAAATTAGTGAACGTGAAAAAACCGGTATAAAAAATTATAAAATAGTATTCAATAAAAATAATGGATACTCTATAGAAATTACCAAAAGCAACATAGACAAGGTACCTGATTCGTATATTCGTAAACAAACCTTAAAAAATCAAGAAAGATATACAACAGAAAGCTTAGAAAAACTATCTAATCTTATACTTGGTGGCAAAGACAAGGTAAATGATTTAGAGTATCAAATATTTAATAATATTAGAGATACCATATTAAACAAAACCTTGATGCTGCAATCTCTTGCTAAAATGATAGCAAATATAGACGGTCTTAATACCCTAGCTAGAGTAGCTGTTTCTAATAATTATGTAAGACCTGAACTAACTAATGATAGCGAAATAATTATAAGAGATGGAAGACATCCTGTCATTGAAAAGAATTTAAAAGAAAATGAATTTATTGCAAATGATACTGAAATAGGTGATAAAAACAATATCATTCAAATCATTACTGGACCAAATATGGCTGGTAAATCAACTTATATGAGGCAAATGGCAATTATTATAATACTTGCTCAAATGGGGTCATTTGTACCAGCATCTTACGCAAAAATTGGAATTTGCGATAAAGTTTTCACTAGAATTGGAGCTAGCGATAACATTTCAAAAGGTGAATCTACATTTATGCTAGAGATGAATGAAGTTTCTAATATACTTAAAAATGCCACATCAAAATCATTTGTAATTTTAGATGAAGTAGGTAGGGGTACTTCTTCAGATGATGGTCTAAGTATTGCTATGGCCCTAGTAGAATATATCTCAAAGAAAAAGCAATTTAAAACAGTTTTTGCAACTCATTTTCATGAGCTTACGATTTTGGAAAATGAACTAGAGAATGTTGTCAATCTTAAGATCGAAATTTTAAATGAAAATGATAATTTAGTTTTTCTTAGAAAAATAAAAAGAGGTAAGTCAAATCGCAGCTATGGTATTGAAGTAGCAAAGCTTAGTGGTCTACCTGATGAAGTTATAACAAACTCTCAAAAATTTATAGAAAAACTAGATACTGATGATGTATTTAATTTTGATAAATCCTCTGATATAAAAGATACTTTACATCAGATAAATGATGATAAAATTAACAACATAAAGGAAATTTCAGCAAATATAAATATAAATGAGCTAACACCAATTGAAGCCATCAATAAATTAAACACTTTAGTTGAAAGGATAAATGAACTATAATGCCAATTATAAAACTTGACGATAGAACAATAGAACAAATTGCAGCAGGAGAAGTTATAGAATCTCCTGTTTCTGTCGTTAAGGAATTGGTAGAAAATTCAATTGATGCAGGTGCAAAAAATATTGTTGTAGAGATTAAAAAAGGAGGAAAATCATATATTAGAGTTACTGATGATGGTAGGGGAATAGCAAATGATCAGATGAGATTAGCATTTGAAAAGCATACCACATCTAAGATTAAAGATTTTTCAGACCTTTATGACATATATTCTTTAGGTTTTAGGGGTGAAGCTCTTGCAAGTATAGTAACAATTAGTCAGTTGCAGGCAATTTCTAAAACGGAAAATGATCCGGTTGGAAAAAAGTTAGAATTTTTAAATACCAACATAAAAGAATCGTCCATAGCTACAAATAACGGCACTAGCATAGAAGTTATGAATTTGTTTAGCAATGTACCAGTTAGAAAGAAATTCTTAAAATCTGATATAGCAGAGTCAAATGCCATATCAAAACTTATGTATTCTCTTGCGATAGGTTACAATAGTTTATCCCTAAAATATATAAAAGATGGTAGGGTAGAATTTAAAACTAATGCAAATGAGCCTTTGGATATTAGAATATCTAATTTATTAGATGAAAATTTAAAAGATAATTTAATCGAAATCAATAGTTCAGGCAGCATATATAAAATAGAAGGTTTTATATCTTCTTCAAATTATTATAGGGGAAGCAGAAACCTTCAATACTTATATGTTAATAATAGACTAATAGATAGCAGTCTAATTACAAAAATTATTGAAAAAGAATACAAATCATTGATCCCTCAAGGTAGATTTCCTGCGATTTTCTTATTTTTAAGCACAAACCCAAAAAACCTTGATGTTAATGTTCATCCAAACAAAAGGACTATTAAGTTTAATTATGAAGATGAACTAATTAAACAAATAGAAAATACAATTCATCAAGCTCTTAGAGAAAATATTAGCCCTAATTCTATAAATATAGCAGAAAAAAAAGACAATTCTATACCTGATTTGTCAAATTATCAGAATCTATTAGATTCTTACAGCGGATTTAATATCGTCAGAGAAGAAAAGGAATCCTATGAAGAAAAAAATGATTTTTTTGATACTGATAAAAAAATAGATATTGAAAGAAATGAAAATACTAAATTTATTAGTAAGGATAACATAGATACAAAAAAAATAAAAGAAAAATCATTTTTAGAAGAAAATACTTTCTTATATCTTACTAGTATATTTGATAAATATTCATTATTTAAGGCAAATAATAAATTATATCTTATCGATCACAGAAGAGCTGACCAAGCTATTAAATTTCAAAAATATTTAAAGGATATCAAAGAATCACAAATAGTTTCACAAATCCTCTTAGAACCATTAATTATCAATCTCAAAGTAGATGAGAGATTTCAATATGAAAGCAAGAAGGATTTCATAGCTTCATTGGGTTTTGATATTGAAGACTTTGGAGAAAATCAAATTATTGTAAGGGCTGTTCCACAACTTTTTGAATATGCAGAGAATGACAGCTTAATTATGGATTTAATTGATATGGATATAATAGAAAAAAATGAAGTTTTTTATAAAAAGTTATATAAGCTAATAAAAGAAACTTCATTTAGAAAAGGTCATACAATAAATAAACAAACGGCTGAGCAGCTTATTAATGACCTATTTATGCTAGATAATCCCTTTAAATCTTATGATGGTAAAACGGTCATCCTAGAACTAGACGAAGACACACTGGAGAAATATTTTGACAGATAATGTAATAATTATAACTGGACCAACTGCAAGCGGTAAAAGTGATATAGCTATAAAAATAGCCAAAGCTTTTGATGGAGAAGTAATTTCTGCAGATAGTCAACAGGTTTATAGATGCATGGATATAGGGACTAATAAAACTAAAGAATTTGATGGAATAAACCATCATATGCTTGATATTATAAATCCTGATCAAAATTTCAGTGTGGAAGATTTTTCAACCAGAGCTAAAGAATTAATTCGCAGTATAAATTCTAAAGGAAGGGTACCTATTATTGCAGGTGGTACAGGATTTTATGTTGATTCTATTTTGTTTGAAATGAATTATGGGCAGGTTTCTAAAAACCAAAGCCTACGAGATAATTTACAAGCAATATCAGATGAAAAGGGAAATGAGTATCTTTATAATAAATTAAAAAATATTGATCCAAAAACTGCTCAAAGATACCATCCAAACGAAATAAATAGGATAATCAGAGCCTTAGAAATATATGAAGCTACAGGCAAGGCACCCTCAGAAGTTCGCCTAGGAGAAAGAGAACTAAATAAAGATATTAATCCAATATTATTTTTTTTAAATTATAATGATAGAATTGGCATTTATGAAAAAATTAACAATCGTGTCATAAAAATGATTGATGAAGGTCTAATTGAAGAATTTATTAATATTGTGAAAGAATACAAATTAAATCAAGATTCTCAATCTATGGCTGCAATTGGATATAAGGAAATTTTTCCTTTTATTAAAGAGGAAATTGATATTGATGAACTTATAGATTCGATTCAAAAAAATACTAGGCACTATGCCAAAAGACAAACCACATGGATGAAACGTTATTTGGAGTATGAATTTACCCATGAAATTATTATGGATAATATAGATAAAAACGATGCTGCTGATATTATTATCAGCATTATAAAGGAAACATATGAATTTTAATGAAGTATATGAACACTACAATATAAATCCAGCATTTGATGAATTAATTAATGATGCTGAAAGAAGCTTAAGTGATAATTTCAACAAATTGGAAGAAATATCTGAATTTAACCAATTAAAAGTCTTAAAAGCTTTTAACAAACACAATTTAAATACCCAAGATTTTATATCAGCTACTGGTTATGGATATGCCGATACTGGACGTGAGAAAGTTGAAGAGATTTTTGCAGATATTTTTAAATCAGAAGATGCCTTAGTAAGACCTAGCATAGTTGCTGGAACTCATGCACTATCATTGGTATTATTTTCCCTATTAAATCATGGAGATAAAATGGTTGCTGTTACCGATGATCCCTACGACACAATGCAACAAGTTATAGGTATTACAGGTGATAAAAAAGGAAATTTATTATCTAAGGGAGTTTCATACGATAAGTTAACTTTAGATGAAAATAATTTAATAGATTATAAAAATATTTCAAAAGTTGTTGATAAAGACACAAAACTTGCTCTTATACAAAGATCAACTGGCTATACTCAAAGACGTGCATTTACCGTTGCAGAAATCGAAAAAGCTGTAAGAGAAATAAAAAAAGCAAATCCTAAGACAATAGTATTTGTAGATAATTGCTACGGAGAATTTACAGAAGATAAAGAACCTATTGAAGTTGGAGCTGATATTGTTGCAGGGTCCCTAATAAAAAATTTAGGTGGCGGAATTGCTATAACAGGTGGATATATATGTGGAAAGTCTGATCTAATAGAGTATTGCTCCAACACATTAACTGCACCTGGCATTGGAAAAGATGAAGGTTTAAGTTTTGGTACTACAAGAAATGTCTTGCAAGGACTATATTTTGCTCCACATATAGTAAAGGAAGCTATAAAAGTAGGTTTATTGTTTGGAAAAGTTTTTGAAGATTATGGTTACAATGTAATACCAAAACTTGATGATCCAAGAAGTGATATAGTTCAATCCATTATATTTAATGATCCTGAAAAAGTAATTACTTTCTGTAAATCAATCCAAGAAGCAGCGACTGTGGATTCAAATTTAGTTCCGGAACCATTTCCAATGCCTGGATATGAAGATCCGGTAATTATGGCTGCAGGTGGATTTGTCGAAGGATCGACTTCAGAACTATCGGCTGATGGACCACTTAGAGAACCGTATGTGGCATATTTGCAAGGTGGTTTAAATTATTACCATGGAAAGCACGCTCTAAAATGCGTTCTAAGCAATTTTAAAAAACTAGGATACATATAGGTACCCTAGTTTTTATATGTCTAAATTTGAAAGAGGGTTTTTATTTACTGCATTTTTTAAATCCTCGTCTTCAAGGTGAGTGTAGATTTGAGTAGTAGAAATACTAGTGTGACCTAGTATATCTTTTAAAGCTCTAATATCTACGTTACCATATTTATACATAAGGGTTGCTGCTGTATGGCGTAGCTTGTGAGTTGAGTAAACTGAAGTATCAAAACCTGCCTTTCGTAAGTATTTTTCTATTGTAGATTGCACAGCTCTATTAGAAATTCGTTGCTTACGAGTGGATATAAATAAGGCATCTATATATAATTCATTCAAATATTCTTTCCTAACCCTTAAATAGTGGTGAATTAACTTAAGTGCGTTTTCTGTAAGATAGATAGTGCGTTCTTTATTTCCTTTACCAACAATTTTAAAATGATCATTTTCTATATCTGAAACGTTGATGCTTACTAGCTCTGATAGACGCATTCCAGTTGTAAGAAAAGTAAAAACTATAGCCAGATCACGAGCTCTTAAAAAGTCGTTTTTCTCCGTGTTTATAACATTTAGCAAACGTTCCGTTTCATCTAAGGTAAGGTAAACTGGTTGTCTTTTACTTATTTTTGGGTTTTTAAGTTTAACTGTTACATTTTTATCAATTACTTCAATTTCTTGATATAGGTAATTATAAAATGAGCGAAGAGCAGAAATCTTTCTAGACCTAGTAGTAGGATTATCATCTTTTTCGTTATCTAAATATGAAAGATATGAGTAAAAATCAGTTATATTTAAAGATCCTAGAAAATCTGCATTAATTACTTTATTTGTATCTAAAGGGTTAAAATCATTTTTAAAAGATTGCTTATCGCCATAATATAATTTTCTAATGATTTGATATTCAAAAAATACTTCTAGGTCATAGGAATATTCTTTGATAGTGGTTGGAGAAAGACCACGAATTGATTTTAAATAATTTAAGTAATCGGTTAGTATAATAGGTTTTGTGTTTGTCATCTGAAAAAATCCTTAATGTTTTGTAAATTCTAACTTCGTGTATAATAATCTTACCTCTATTTAAATCATTTACAATTATTGCACAAAATTATTATTTTGTGCAATAATTTATAAGTGTGATTATCTCCTCTCATATAAGCCGATAATCAAACTAAAAAAATTTAATCTTAAGATGTACATTTTCGTATGCCGCTTTAAAATAAAAACTCATTATTCTATATTAACTATTATACAAATTAAAAAACTGCCAATTAAGGCAGTTTAGTTTAAAAGTTTCATTAGTATTTCTAATAAATTATCTTGCATATTCTATCGCATTTGATTCTCTTAAGACGTTTACTTTAATTTCACCAGGATATTCTAATTCTTCTTCGATACGTTTTGCAATCTCTCTAGCAATTACAATCATTTCGTCATCTGTTATCCTATCTGGTTTAACCATTATTCTAAGTTCTCTACCAGCTTGTAGGGCAAATGATTTTTCTATACCTTCATAAGAATTTGCTATCGCTTCTAAGTTTTCTAATCGTTTAATATAATTTTCTAAACTTTCACGACGAGCACCTGGTCTTGCTGCTGATATAGCATCAGCTGTTTGTACCAAAATCGATTCTACACAGTTTGGTTCAACTTCTCCATGGTGTGATTGGATGGCGTTTATAACATATTTATTTTCGCCATATCTAGTTGCGTATTCTATACCCAACTCTACGTGTGTACCTTCCATCTCTTGGTCAATAGCTTTGCCAATATCATGTAAAAGCCCACTACGACGAGCTGTTTGAGGATCTGCACCTATTTCTTCGGCAAGCATTCCTGCAAGTTGAGCAACTTCTACGGAGTGCTTCATAATATTTTGACCATAACTTGTTCTAAACTTCATTTTACCTACAAGTCTTACAAGTTGCGGATGAAGATTACGAACTCCAGCTGCCTCAACAGCTTGTTCACCATCTTCAATTATTCTTTGTTCCACTTCATCTTCAGCTTTTTGCAAAGTTTCTTCAATTCTAGACGGGTTTATACGTCCATCTTGAATAAGTCTTTCTAAGGCAACTTTTGCAATTTCCCTACGAACTGGTTCAAAAGATGAAATTACTACCGCTTCTGGTGTATCATCTATTATTAAGTCAACACCTGATAGTTGTTCAAAGGCTCTGATATTTCTTCCTTCTCGACCTATTATACGACCTTTCATTTCATCATTTGGTAAAGTTACTACTGAAACAGTATTTTCAGCTACTTGATCTGCAGCATACCTTTGAATTGTAGTAGCAAGAATTTCTGTAGCCATTTTTTTGCTTTCAGCTTTAATTTTTTCTTCAGCTTCTTTGATTAATTTTGCTGTTTCGTGGATTGTATCTTTTTTAACGTCATTAAGAATTATTTCTTTAGCTTCACTATTTGTTAGGCCTGCAATATTTTGCAATTTCAACTGTTGTTCTTCAATCAGTTTATCAATGCTGTCTTCTTTTTGTTTTAACCTCTTCTGATCACTAGAGATTTGATCAGCCTTTTTGTCAATCAATAAAGCTCTATTGTCAAGACTTTCTTCTTTTTTAAATAAGCGAGCCTCTTTTTTATCGAGTTCATCGCTTCTTTTGCTAAACTTCTTATCATTTTCTAATTTTAGTTTAGATATTTCATCTTTTGCTTCAACAAGAGTTTCACGACGAAGTGTTTCTGCTTGTCTATTAGCATCTTCGATGATTTGACGACTGAGTTCATCAGCAGCGCCAATCTTCTTTTCACTAGATTTCTTTTGATAAAGGAAGCCTAAAATAAAAGCTAACAATACGAAGGCGACAGTAATGATTATAACAATTGGATTATCCATTTATTATCACCTCCTATTAAATTCTTGGAAAATACATTCCTTTATAATTATACCATAAATTGATAATTATACGAACAATAAATAGAAAAAGTCTTTAGAATTATTCTAAAGACTCTGATTTTCTTTTATTTGCTTGTCATACATTTGTTTATAATAGCCTTTTGAATCCATTAACGTATCATGATTTCCCGATTCAACTATATTTCCATATGATAAAACAATTATTTTATCAACATCCTTGATAGTTGACAACCTGTGAGCTATTATAAAAGTTGTTCTATTTTCTTTTAATTTGTTGATTCCTTCTTGAATAATAGTTTCAGTTTCTGTATCTATATTACTTGTTGCTTCATCTAATATTAATATTTTAGGATTTCTAATATAAGCGCGAGCAAAGCTAATAAGTTGTTTTTCGCCTTGTGATAGATTGGATCCATTTTCTAAGACTTCGCTATGAATACCCTTATCAATTAGCCTTTGTCCTCCAACCGCTCTTAAGGATTCTTTTATTTTTTCATCACTAAAATCTAAACCTAGACTAATATTTTGTGCAATATCTGCCTTAAATAGAAAAGCATCTTGCAAAACTACAGCCATATCTTTTCTTAGTTCTTCTCTATTCACTTTAGAAATGTCTTTACCACCGATTGTTATTTTACCACTGTCTGCCTTATAAAAGCTAAGCAATAAGTTTATAAGAGTAGATTTTCCAGATCCCGTTTGTCCTACAAAGGCAATCGATTCACCTTTATCAACTTGAAAGCTTATTCCTTTTATAACTTCTTCTCCTTCTGTGTAAGAAAATCTAACGTTATCAAAAATTATTTCTTTATCAATATTATCAATATTTTCTGTTAATTCTTCCTGAGATTCTAATTTTAATAATTCAAAAATATGATTTGCAGAAGCCATAGATTCTTGTACTTCACCAAATCTCATAATAGAAAATCTTATCTCATCAAAAAGTCTGGTCGTATAATCAAATATAACATAAAGACTTCCAATGCTAACCTCATACCAATCAGTAAGTTGTCCTAACCCAAAATAAATTAAAACTATTAAAGATGCAATATAAGAAACTATATCCATCGCTCTAAATCCTGAGTAGGATCTAACTTTTGCTAGCTTTTGTGCTTCTGAAAATATATGATTATTAGTTTTATTAAATTTATCCTTAATATAATCTTCTTTGTTATAGACTTGTATAATTTCCATGTTCTGGATATACTCATTAATTTGAGCGTTTATTTCAGAAGTGCTTTTTCTGATTTCACTAGTATATCTTCTTGTGTAAGAAGTATATGATTTGGTAATAGTATATACCAGAGGAGCTAAAATTAGTAGCATTAATCCTGCTATAGGATTAGTAACAAATATTACAATAATTAATCCTAATATTAGTATAGTAGCTGTTATAATATCAGAAAAAATTAGTCTGAACATATTTTTTACTTTATTAGTATCATTCGTTATCCTAGATGATATTTTACCTGCAGGTAGATTATCAAAATAGGATATGGGAAATGAGTTAACCTTTTTATAAACATCATTTTGGATATCAAAAGCTACATTATTTGCAGCAACTTCAAAGGAAACATAAGTTTTATTTAAAAAGTATCCTGCAAGGGCATTTATTATAAAGTAAAGAAATAGTAAAGCCATAACTAGAAGTAAAGAATCCCTAGACATACCTTCTTCGATAACATTATTAATTAAATATCCTATTAACAAGGGAGATATTATTTCAAGAATTGTTCTAGAAAAAGAAAATAAAAATCCTTTAATAAAAGCAGGTTTTTGTTTATTTGCGTATGATTTCAATAAATTTACTGCAAAATTATCTTTTTTAATCATTCAAACTACCCCCACTTATCTGGTTTTCGTATTGTTTTTTATACCATGTATCTCTACTCATAAGTGATTCATGATTGCCTTGATCTACAATCTTTCCATCTTCTAATACGATTATTTGATCGCAGTTTTGTACCTGACTTATCCTATGAGCTATAATTATTGTTGTTTTGTCTTTTCTAATTTTTGTTAGATTTTTAATTATATTTTGTTCAGTATTTGCATCTACCGCACTCATTGCATCATCTAATATTAAAATTTGAGGATTAGAAATTACCGCTCTGGCGATAGCCAATCTCTGTTTTTGGCCACCAGAAAGAGACACTCCTTTTTCACCAGTTAAAGTTTCTAAACCTTCCGAAAATTCATTAACATCCTTACTAAAATCAGCAATTTCAATCGCTTTTTTTACTTGCTCATCACTTGCATTTGGATTGGAAAATTTAATATTATTTAAAATTGTATCAGAAAATATCATATGTCTTTGAGGTACGTATCCAATTTTATCTTTAAATGATTTAGCAGAAATATTATTGTAAGAATCACTGCCGATTATAATAGAATTCTTATCAACATTATATATATCTAATAGTTGTCTAATCAGTGTAGTTTTACCGCTCCCCGTCTTTCCAATTATTCCAATTGAAGAACCATTATCAATTTTAAGATTGATATTGTTTAGCGTATAATCACTACTTGAAGGATATTTGTATGAATGTTTATTAAATTTAATATCTAAAGAGTCCGAAACTTCTTTTTTATTTTCAGAATTTTCAATTTCTTCCTTATAATTTAATATTTCTAATATTCTATCCATAGCAGCGCTGGCTTGTTGGTGGAGATTTAAAAACTCTCCAACCGCAAACATTGGCCAAATCAA
Source organism: Anaerococcus martiniensis (assembly GCF_043187485.1). GTDB lineage: Bacteria > Bacillota > Clostridia > Tissierellales > Peptoniphilaceae > Anaerococcus > Anaerococcus martiniensis. The sequence continues at coordinate 104,371 of NZ_CP171106.1, read as the reverse complement.
CATATTCAGATAATAAGTGAAAGAAACCAATTGTCCTACACTTAGACTTCCTTTAGAAATTAAATAAGAACCATAAGCAACTGCTATTACAAACGATAAAGAAGTTAGTACTTTCTCAAAAGGTTCAATTAGAGCTCTAATTCTCTCTAGGTCTACATTGTTATTTGCTAACTCACGAGCTTTTTTATTAAATAATTGTTCGCGTAAATTACCTATGTTATAAACTCTTATAATTCTAATGCCTTGCACATCTTCTAAAACTTCATCAGTCAAATCATCGAATGATTTATTTACAGCCTTACTTCTAGCATATATTCTCTTCATGATGCGAGTAAGACCAAATCCTAATGCAAAAAATGGAATTATAGAGAATATAGTCATTTTAAAGTCTATAGTTATAATCATCATAGCAATTATAAATAGTGGAAATAGTGCTGCATCAAAAAAAGCCAATAGTCCAAATCCCGCAAATTGTGCTACTTGACTCACATCTTGAGTAGACTTACTCATTAATGAGCCGGTAGGATTATTTTCAAAAAATCTTTGTGATTGTTTTAAAAATTTGCTCATCAATTTATCTCTAGATGTGTATTCCATTAAAGCTGAAGCTTTAAATATATTATATGACCAGGCAATAGCAGTAACGTATTTTAATATAATTAGGACTATAGATATAGCAACCATCTGTATAAACTTATCCATAGTTAGGTTTCCAGTATATACTAAATCAATTAGAATTCCCGTAACATATGGTAAAAATAATGATATAATATCGCTAAGTATTAATGAAATTGAACCTATAACATAATTCTTTTTAGCGTATTTAAAAAACCAAGAAAAATTCTTGAACATATTGATTCCTTTTAAAAATTTTTAATAAAAAATAGCCAGTAATCTACTGACTATTTATACTCTATTTTAATTTAATCCCTAAAGGAGTAAACTAAATTATGCATTCATTTGTGATGCTACTTCTGATGCGAAATCTTCTTCTTTTTTCTCAATTCCTTCACCAACTTCAAATCTAGCAAATCTTCTGATTTTAATGTTTTCTCCAACTTTGCTAGCTGTTTCTCTTAATAATTCTTCTACTGTTTGGTCAGGGTTTTTGATGTAAGCTTGGTCTAATAGGCAAACTTCAGAAAGATATTTTTTAAGTCTACCTTCAACTTTTTTCTCAGCTATCATTTTTTTCTTATCTTCTGGCATGTCTGCTGAAGCTTCATTGATTGCTTGATTTACTAAGATTTCTCTTTGTTCAGCAATATCATCTTCGTTTGCATCTTCTTCAGAAATATATAAAGGATTTGCTGCAGCTATGTGCATAGCAAGGTCTCTAGCAAAGTCTTTTACTGAATCAGTATTTGCAGAAAAGTCTGTTTCTGTATTGATTTCTACAATAACACCAATTTTGTTGTTGTGAATGTATGAACCAATAACACCTTCAGCTGCAACACGGCCTGCTTTTTTATCTAATGTAGCTTGTCCTTTTTCTTTTAAAAGTTTTACAGCTGCATCGATGTTGCCATTAGATTCTTCTAAGGCTTTTTTGCAGTCCATCATTCCAGCGCCTGTCATTTCTCTTAATTCTTTTACTAAACTTGCACTTACTGCCATCTTATTTCTCCTTAATTTTCTTCTGTTTCTTCGTGAGCAGCTGTTTCGATTTCTTCTGCTGCTTTTTCTAATTCATCATTTGTTAGAGGAGTTTCTTCTGTTTCCTCAACTTCTTCTTGATTTTCTACTGAAGTTTCTTCTTCATCATCTTCTTGTGCGATGAAATCTTCTTCAGATGGATTAAATTCGCTTCCTTGATTTGCTTCAACAACTGCATCAGCCATTACTGATGTTATAAGCTTAACAGCACGAATAGCATCGTCATTTCCTGGGATAGCTAAGTCAACTTCATCTGGGTCACAGTTTGTATCAACGATTGCTACAACTGGAATTCCTAATATATGAGCTTCGTGAATTGCAATTGACTCTTCACCTGGGTCTACAACGAATAGTACATCAGGAAGTTTTTCCATATCTTTAATACCGCCAAGGTTTTTTTCTAATTTGTCCATTTCCTTTTGGTATTGTAGTACTTCTTTTTTTGGTAGAAGATCAAATGTACCGTCTTCTTCCATTTGTTCATATCTTTTTAATTTTTCGATACTTTTTCTAATTGTATCAAAGTTTGTTAGCATACCACCTAACCATCTATTAGATACGTAGTATTGGCCAGATCTTTTTGCTTCTTGTTCGATAGCATCTTGAGCTTGTTTTTTAGTTCCTACAAATAAAACATCTCCGCCATCTGCAACAATGTCTCTAATCATCACATAAGCATCTTCGATTTGAGTTGCTGTTTTTTGTAAATCGATGATATAGATACCATTTCTTTCTGTGAAGATGTATTTAGCCATTTTAGGGTTCCATCTTCTTGTTTGGTGCCCAAAGTGTACACCAGCTTCTAGTAATTTTTTCATTGAAACTACTGTCATATATATTCCTCCGTTTTCTTCTTCCACCCTCTTCTTTTGGACATTTAACCACAATTGGCAACGAAATATCCATCCGAGTGTGTGTATATTTTTGTAGTACTGTAATATTTTACTATAGATTTATCAAAATATCAATACTAAAACATGGCTTCTACAAAAGATTCTGAGTCGAATTTTTCTAAATTATCAATTCCTTCTCCAAGTCCAATATATTTTACTGGAACATTAAGTTCTACTTGTAATGGGAATATTATTCCTCCCTTGGCTGTTCCATCAAGTTTTGTAAGTATTAGACCAGAAATATCAGTAACATTCTTAAATTCTCTTAACTGATTAACTGCATTTTGTCCTGTTGTTGCATCTAATACTAGGATATTTTCACGAGTTGCACTGCCAGCATGGCTATCTATAGTTTTATTTATTTTTTCAAGCTCTTTCATTAAGTTTTTCTTATTGTGTAGACGTCCAGCAGTATCGCATATTAAAACATCTATGTTTTTACTCTTTGCTGACTTTATAGCATCAAAAATTACCGCAGATGGATCAGCCCCCTCACTATGGGAAATCATTTCAACATTTGATTTATCCGCCCACTCTCCAAGTTGTTCAATAGCTGCTGCCCTAAAAGTATCCGCTGCTGCCAACATAACAGATTTTCCATCATTTTGTAAACTATGGGTAAGTTTACCTATTGTTGTAGTTTTGCCAACCCCATTAACTCCTATTACTAATATAATAGCCAATTCATTTGCCACTATATTAAGATTATTATTCAAATTATTCTCATCCAATTTATTAACCATAATATCTTTTAGAACTGGATATATTTGATCAGAATCTTTTATGCTTTGTCTTTTGATTTCATCACGCAAACTATCAACGATATCTAAGGTAGAATCCATACCTATATCTGCAGAAATCAAAATCTCTTCAAGTTCTTCATACAAATCATCATCAATTTTTACATTTGCTGTAAATAAATTTTTAATTTGTGAAGAAAATTGGTCTCTAGTTTTAATAAGACCTTCTTTTATCCTATCAAAGAAGCCAAGCTTTTCTTCTTCAGGGTTTTCAGTATATTCATTGTCAACATAAACATCTGCGTTATCATTTTGATCATATGATAAATCTTTAGAATAATCATCCTTTTCATAAGAATATTCTAAATTTTCATCATATTCTGAATCAAGATTATCAAAGTAAACAGGTTGATTAGATATTGGCCTATCAGCAAAGTTGACGTCTTCCGAGTTATCTTCTTCACTATAATTATTATCTTCAGAAAAATTATTAGATGATCGTTCAAATACTAATTTCTCATCTTTATAATCATCTTTCGAAATTTCATCATTAGTTATTTCATAGCTATCATCTTCATATAAGTTATTACTATTATCATTAGATTCTTCAATATTCTCATCTAATAAATCGTCTTTAACTTCATCATCTTTTTTCTTTCTTCTAAAAAAATCAAACATCATTTCTCCTTAGTTTATATTAGTAGGATTTAGGGCTGGGATAAAACTTGTTTGTTTGTACTTATTTATAAATTCATTACGCAATTTATTTATAGTATCTCTTACAAAATCTAAATCATCATCCTCCGCTTTTATAATAATATTATACCTATGTTTGTTGTTTATTCTTGATATTTTACAAGGATTAGGCCCTATAATTTCGACTTTATCTAAATTATTTAAATTATTTCTTAGTGCAGTTGTAAACTCTCTTGAAATATCAATTGTTTTTATCCTGTCTGTATCAATTATTTTTATACTAATAATATTTTTGTATGGCGGATATGAAAATGCACTTCTTTCTATCAATTCATTTTTATAATAGTTAGGATAATCATTGTTTTTGACTGCTTGGATAACAAAATTATCTGGTCTATATGTTTGTATAATTACTTTTCCCTTTTTCTTATCCCTACCACTTCTACCAGCTACTTGACTTAAAAGTTCAAATGTATTTTCTTGGGCCCTAAAATCTCCTACATTTAGACTTAAATCAGCAGAAATAATTCCAACAAGTGTGACATTTTTAAAATCTAAACCCTTTGCAATCATTTGGGTACCCAACAAAATATCAATATCGTTATTTTTCATTCCTAAATACATTTTATGATAGCTAGATTTATTTGTTGCCTTCATACTATCCATGCGCATTATATTTGCATCAGGAAATAAATATCTTACTTCTTCCTCAAGTTTTTCTGTTCCAGCTCCAAATTCTTTTATTTTTTTCGAATGGCAATTAGGGCATACCTTTGGTTGATTTTGAGTCCTCCCACAATAATGGCAAATCAATTTGTCAATGTTTTTATGGTAGGTCATTGCTACATCACATGCCTCGCATTTTATAACATAACCGCAAGTCCTACAAAAAGTATAAGAATTGTGACCAATCTTGTTTAAGAATAATATAGTTTGTTCCTTTTTTCCTAGATTATTTCTTATTTCTTCTTGCAATCTATAACTGATTATTGAATAGTTGGAGTTTTTTAATTCTTCTTTCAGGTCAACAATTTCAATATCCGGTAAATTATTATTTATTCTTTTTGTTAAGTGAATTAGCTCATATTCACCATTTTGAGTTTTACTCATGGTGTTTATCGATGGAGTAGCTGATGCTAAAATTAAATTACAATTATTATAATTAGCCCTAAATTTTGCAATTTCATTTGTATGATATTTAGGATCTTGAGATGAAATATAGGAATTATCATGTTCTTCATCTATAATAATTATTCCTAAATTTTTAAACGGAGCAAATATAGCAGAACGAGCTCCGATTGCAATTTTAACTTCACCATTATTAATCATTCTCCATTGGTCAAATCTTTCGCTAGGTGTAAGCCTTGAATGAATTATCGCAATTTTTTCATCAAATCTTCCTTTAAATCTCTCAATGGTTTGAGGAGTTAATGAAATTTCAGGTACAAGTATAATTGCTTCTTTACCTTGATTTATAACCTCTTCTACCATTTGTAAAAAAATTTCAGTCTTTCCTGATCCTGTAACACCAAATAGTAAAAAATGACCAGCAGGATTTGATTTTATTTTTTCAAAAGCTGATAGCTGCTCATCATTCAGGCTTAGCTTATTATATTTATTATAATTGTTGGTAATTTCTTTTTTGGATTCGCGTTTTATAACTCCTACTATTCCTTTTTTTACCAAAGCATTTAAGCTTGATTTCGCTGCTTGTGTTTCCTTTAAAACTTGAAGTAGCTTAGTTTCACCATGGTTTTTCAGATAATCAATTATAGCCATCTGCTTACTTGCATTAGCATTTAAGGAAATATTTTTGCCAGTTAAATACACAAATTCATCATATCGAATACTTTGAGTATTTTTTATATCGTATGATATTCCAATTTTGCCTTCATCAACTAGATTAAATATTTCTTCATTAATTTCACCAAATCTATTAGTTATCTCCTCCATGGTCTTACTATTGCTTAAGAAATTCAAAATTTCTGAATCTTCTTTAGATTTAGAATAGAAAAAGGTTTTTATATTTTTAATATTAGTAGGCGGCATAACTTGTTTTAAAGATGCTTGGATTGGAGACATATAAGTTTTGCTCATAAAAAAAGCTAAATCCATAAGTTCATCTGAAATTAGCCTCTTATTATCAATGATTTCCAAAATATCTTTTATTTCATAATCTACATCAATTTTATCAATCATCTCATAAACAAAAGCAACGCTAGTCTTATTTCCCCTACCAAAAGGAACTATAACTCTCATTGCTATGTCTATTTTGTTATTAAATTTTTCTGGTATGTGATAGGTAAAGCTACGATTTAAAAATCTACTTTTGCTATCAATTATTACTTTTGCGTAAATAATATCACCTAATTAAATCTAAAATATGGTTTGCAAGTTCTGTCTTAGTCATTTTCTCTAAATCTTTAACTTCGTTATGGGAGATTATACTTGCAATATTTGTGTCAGTGTTAAAACCAGCTCCCGCTTTGGTTAGGTCGTTTGCTACAATGTAGTCAGCATTCTTTTTCTTTAACTTTTTATTTGCATTTGCAATTAAATCATCTGTTTCAGCTGCAAAACCAATTACAGTTTGATTTGTTTTTTTATTGCCAAAATATTTTAAAATATCAATGTTTTCAATAAAATCCATTTGTAAGTTTTGACCAGATTTTTTAATTTTTTTATCGCTAACAACACTAGATTTATAATCTACCGGAGCAGCTGCCATTATAAGTGCATCCGCATCGTCGAAATTTTCTTCAATAGCATTTTTCATCTCTTCATTAGTTCTAACTTCAATACGGTTGATTCCTTTTATTTTAAAAGGCTCTACTGGTCCTGAAACTAAAACAACTTCTGCACCGCGTTTTTTAGCTTCATTTGCAATATTGTATCCCATTTTTCCACTTGAGTGGTTTGTAATATATCTTACAAAATCAATTGGTTCTATAGTAGGTCCCGCTGATACGATGATTTTTTTGCCTGCTAAGTCTTTTTCCGTAAAGTAATCTTCAAGGAATTGCACAATATTTTCAGGTTCTTCCATCCTACCGTCACCTATTGTATTACAAGCTAAGACTCCTGACTCTGGAGCTATAACCTTAACTCCGTATGATTTTAAGGTTTCAATATTTTTTTGAGTTGCTGGATTTAATAGCATTTGTGTATTCATTGATGGTGCGATGATTACATCTTTTTCACAAGCTAAGTATGAAGCTGTAAGAAAATTATCTGAAATTCCATTTGCCATTTTACCAATTGTACTTGCAGTAGCTGGAGCAATTAACATTACATCAGCCCACTTTGGTAAATCTATGTGGTGTACATTTTCATGATGACCTTCCCACATATCCGTATAAACCTTGCATCTACCCATAGTCTCAAATGAAAGTGGTGATATAAATTCGGTAGCTGCCGGAGTCATAATTATGCTTAAATTAGCATTCTTTTTTTTTAGTCTAGAACATAATTCCAAAACTTTGTAACTTGCAATACCGCCAGTTACCCCTAGCAAAATATTTTTATTTTCTATCATTTTTTTGTTACTTTGCCCTCAATAACTTCATTTAAAGCTTGAGTTACAGGTTTTGCTTCAATATGGCTGGTTAATGGAGCAGACCCGCTTACTATTCTTCTAGCTCTTTTTGATACCATCATACAGATATCATATCTACTTGGACTAATTTCTGATAATTTTTTAAAAGATGGATTATTCATCTAAAATCTCCTTTATGTCAAAATCTTCTTCTCTAAATACTTTATGTTTTTCTGCATTAATTATCTCATTTACAGAATTTATTGCTGAATTTATATGGTCATTAATAACTAAATAGTCGTAATATCTTATATATTCTAGCTCCTTACGAGCATTTTTCATTCTAAGATTAATGTCATTTTCTGTCTCTGTGCCACGTCCAACAATGCGATTTTTAAGCTCTGATAAACTTGGGGGCGCTAAAAATATGAAGACAGCATTGTCAGTATTTTGCTTAACATTTACCGCACCTTGAACATCTATTTCTAAAACTACTATTTTTCCTTCATTGATTTTCTTATCAATAAAATCTTTCGGTGTACCATAATAATTATTATGTACATGGGCATATTCCAAAAACTTGCCATCATCAATCATTTGTTTGAATTCTTCATGAGTTTTATAAAAATAAGAAACCCCTTCTATTTCCCCATCTCTTTTGCCACGAGTGGTTGCAGAAACAGAATATACGAGGTTTTTTTGTGTATTCATAAGATCATGAAGGACAGTACCCTTACCAACTCCCGATGGACCAGATATGACTAATAAAAAACCTTTCTTCATTACGCCTCCTTATTATAAATATTTTACTTTTTAGACCCCTTATTACAAGTATTAAAAAAAGTATAATAATCATGAGGTGAATAATTATGACATATGATGGAATAGTAACAAGAAAAATTGTAAACGAACTAAATAAAAAACTTTTAGGGGGGAAAATTCAAAAAATCACCCAACCTTCTAATAATGATATAGTTTTTAATGTTTACTCAATGGGAACTAGCTACAAATTGCTTCTAAGTGCAAATAATAATGAAGCTAGGATAAACTTAACAAATAAAAAATTTGAAAATCCGGATGTACCACCAAACTTCACCATGGTTTTAAGAAAGCATATTAATCAAGGAAAAATAATTGATATTTCACAAAAGGGATTAGATAGGGTTGTTATTTTTTCTATAAGTTCTATTGATGAAATGGGTTTTGATACTAGCAAAAAACTTATAGTAGAAATCATGGGAAAATACTCAAATATAATTCTAACAGATGAAAATTATAAAATCATTGATTCTATAAAAAGAGTAAGTGAGACTATGTCATCTGTAAGACAGTTATTGCCTGGCCTAACTTATGAATTTGTAGAAGATGACAAATTTGATATTACAAATCCAAACTTTTCCTATGATATAAAAAAACTAAATCAAAAACTACCCGATAATGCAAAACCAGATAAAATTTTTCATAAAACATATACTGGTTTTTCTCCAATCGTGGGAAAAGAGATTGCATATAGAGCAGGTATTGACCCTAGAATTACTTGGGGTTTAGTCAGTGAAGCTGAAAAAGAAAAAATGAATGATATTTTACTTCAAATACGCAATGATATTTTAAATCAAAATCTAGAAGCATATTCTTATAAAAGTGATAAAAAAATAAAAGAGTTTCATACCTTAGAATTAAGTCATTTAGATTATGAAAGTATAAAATATAGCCTAATTAGCGATGCCATTGATGAGTTTTTTGATATAAATAAAACCCATGATAGACTGAATCAAATAAAGACTGACTATATCAAAAAAATAAATTCTAATATAAAAACTACTCAAAAGAAAATAAATATTTTAAATGATAATATATTAAATGAATCAAAGATAGAGGGTTTACGAAAGAATGGAGATTTATTATCTGCAAATGTTCATAGGATAAACAAGGGTGATAAAGAAATAATTCTAAATGATTTTTATGATGAGAATAAAGAATTAAAAATAGATTTAGATCCTTTAAAAACACCATGGGAAAATGCAGAGAGCTTTTATAATAGAGCTAAGAAGATAAAAAACTCTGTTGACTATGCAAAAAAAGACTTGCCAAAACAAATAGAATACTTAGACTACTTAAATCAGCTTATTGACTTTATAAATAGGTCAAATAGTATAGATGATTTAAATGATATACGTGATGAAATGGTCGAAAATCATATTATTAAAAAAAGCTCCAAACATAAGGTTAAAAATAAAAAATCTAAACCATATCATTTTGTTACAGTCAATAATGCAGATATCTATGTAGGTAAAAATAGTAAGCAAAATGATTTTATAACATTGAAGTTAGCCAATAAAGATGATTTGTGGTTCCATGTTAAAGATGTACCAGGAAGTCATGTGATTTTAAGATCTGAAAACTTAAATGAAGATGACATTTTAATTGCAGCATACCTTGCAGCTATGAATTCATCTATCAGTAGTGAAGAAAAAATCGATGTAGACTATACTGAGAAGAAAAATGTTAACAAAGCTAAGGGAGCTAAACCAGGTATGGTTTATTATGAAAATTTTAATACCATTACCATTAACACGAATGAAGATTTAAGCAAAAAATATAATGAAATTTAAAAAACCGGTCCTTTATTTCAAGTTCCGGTTTTGTTTTATTTAATAATTATTTATTAACTGCTTCTTTTAAAGTTTTACCAGCTTTAAATACTGGAGCTTTAGATGCTGGAATTTTGATAACTTCATCAGGTTTTCTTGGGTTTCTACCTTCACGAGCTTTTCTATCTCTAGTTTCAAATGTTCCAAATCCAACTAATTGAACTTTTTCACCTTCTGTTAGTGCTTCAGTAATTGTTTCTATCATAGCGTTTAGTGCTTTTTCAGATTCGCTTTTTTTAAGACCACTTTTTTCTGAAATGCTTACTAATAATTCTGATTTATTCATATTTCCTCCTATAAATCAATAAATAATTCTGTTTAACTCTAATTTTGATTATACAAAATTATTTATGATATTTCAAGCTTTTATTAGGCAAAAAGCCTAATTTTAGACTTTTTCGTTAATTTGTTAAGATATTCCTCATATTTTTCTCTTAAATATAAATCTTTGACATTTATTAATAATTCATTCTCGTTTTCATTATGTGAATTAACCATCAAAATCATATATTTACCATCATATTCGAAAATCTCACTTACCTTATCTTTTTCTGATATTTCGGATTTTTCTAATATCGGATCATCCTTATAGACAAATTCTGAATTTATTACTTCGTAGTTCTTGATAGGGTTATCTAAATAAGATTTAAATTCTGCTGGGGAATTTATCTTATCAAATGCTTTCTCAGCTTCATTTTTATCATCAAATGCAAGCACATTGTATTTGTATTGTTTATGATACTTATCATTTGCCTTATAAAATTCAAGAATTTCACTATCCTTAATACCACTATGACCCAGAAAATAATTATAATGTTGTTTTCTTATCGAGTCGTTGTAAATAACTTGATTAAATTTATTTTCATCAAGTCCTATGGCCTTAATATTTGCCTTTAGAGAATCTTGACTACCTAATTGGTCTTCAAGATTATTTCTTATGGATGTCGCAGTATTATCATCTACTTTTACACCATTAGCTTTTAAATCATTTTTCATAACTTGATCTTTAATCATAGAATCAATTAATTCTTTTTCAAGAACATCATTGTTTGTTTTATTTCTTTCTACTTCGTGGTCTAAGTATTCTTCCCCGTATTTTTTTGTATAATACTTTTGGTAAAAGTCTAGTTCTTTTAAATACTCATCGTTAGATATTCTTTCACCATCAACAAGTGCTAAGGCATCTTTATTTTCAGCTGCATTGCCACAAGCTGTTAAATTTATTATTAAAACTGCTGATAAAACAGCCTTAATTATTTTTCTTTTCATCTGAATTTTTATTTTCTTCTTCTACTGTTTCTTCTTTTTTATTTTCATCTTTAGATTCTTCAGATTCATTATTTTCTTTAGCTTCTTCAGCTGCTTGAGTTTCTTTTGTTACAATGTCAGCATTTTCAAACAGTTCATTTTTGTATTCTTCATATTTTTGGTCTTCAAGAGTTTTTCTTAAAACTTGTTTGTCTTCATCAGTTAAAGATTCATTTATTTTATTTAATTTTATTATATGCCAACCAAATTGAGTTTCTACTGGATCACTGATTTCTCCCTCTTTCATAGAGAAAGCTTTTTCTGAGAATTGTGGAACCATGTCAGCTTTTTTGAACTCACCTAATGCTCCGCCTTTATCAGCATTTCCTGTATCTTTAGAATATTCTTTTGCAAGTTCAGCAAAATCTGCTCCATTATCTAATTTTTCTTTTACTTCTTTTGCTGTCTTCTCATCTTCCACTAGGATATGGTCTGCATCTACTTTTTTAAACTGGTCTTTGTTTTCTTCGTAAGATTTTTCTACGTCTTCATCAGAAACTGGATTATTTTTTAAGAACCATTCTTGGTGTTTTGTGTATAAAATATCTTTTTTGATTACTTCTTTAAACTGTTCTGCTGTTAGGTTGTAATCTTCAAGCATTTCATCAAATGCACCCTTACCATTTTGTTTTTCGATGTTGTCAACTGTTTGCATAAATTGGTCAGATACTTCTTTATCAGACACTTTTATATTGTTTTTTGCTGCATCATCAAAAACTAATTTATCCTTAATCATCATTCCAACAACTTGGTTTTTAGCACCTTGGCTGCTAGCTAGATATGAAGCATAAAAAGCCATTTCATCTTTATATTGATCTTTAGATAAAGTTTCTCCATTTACTAGAGCAACTGCATTATCTGGAAGTTTTTCAGTTGTATTCTCATCTTTTTTTGCATCATCGGTTTTTGATTCAGCTGTTTCTGTTTTATTTGTATTTGTGTCATTATTTGCTGCTTGATTATCACATGCTGCTAGAAACATTGAACTAGCTAGCATTATTGCTAAAATTTTATTTGTCTTTTTCATTTCTACTCCTTATATTACTTATAATCTCTAGTAAATCATAAGTATCTATTAATTTTGTATTTGTTGCTGGGATTCTGAATGATGGATTATTTGATAAATCTAACTTCATTTCTCCATTATAAGATTCACTTATTTCTTTTAACTCATTTAATGTGAATTCATCTCGATTAGTAAATCTTAAATTGATATAAGCATTTTGCTCACGAATTTCCTTAAATCCTAAGCCTTCTGCTAATGATTTTATTAAAGATACATACATTATATTACCCGCCATTACAGGTATATCGCCATATATGTCAATCAAATCTTCTACTAGTATATTGTAATCTTCGATATTTTCAATATTTGCAATTCTAGTATAGATTTCAATTTTTTGAGACTGGTCTGAAATATAACTACTTGGGATATAGGCATTCACTTTTATATCTATAAAAACATCGGATTTTTTCTTAACTTCAACTTCTTTACCTGACGCTTTTTCGACTGCTTCTTGCAGGTATTTTACGTACAAATCATAACCTACTGCTTCAACATGACCACTTTGACTTTCACCTAAGAGATTACCTGCCCCTCTAAGTTCCAAATCTTTCATAGCTATTTTATATCCACTACCAAAATCAGAGAAGTCTCTTATGGATTTTAATCTTTTTTCACTTATTTCTGATAAAACCTTACCGCGTCTATAAGTAAAGTATGCATAAGAGGATCTATTTCCCCTGCCAATTCTACCCTTTAACTGATAAAGTTGAGATAGACCCATCATATCAGCATCATAGATGATTATTGTATTTACATTTGGTATATCCATTCCTGTTTCTATGATTGTAGTTGATAAAAGGATCTCAATCTCCCCACTTATAAAATCGTTCATTATTGTTTCAATTTGTTTTGGGGTAAGTTTTCCATGTATTATTTCAAGGCTTGCATCTGGTATCAATTCTTTTATATGATTATAAAGTAAATCTATATTATGAACACGGTTATAGACAAAGTATACTTGCCCATTTCTAGCAAGCTCTCGATCCATAGCCGCCTTGATAATATTATCATCGTATTCTAGAACATAGGTATTAACTGGCAATCTCTCTTCAGGTGGTTCATCTAGCGTAGATAAGTCTCTTATACCAGCTAAAGACATTTGTAAAGTTCTTGGAATTGGAGTTGCTGAAAGAGTTAGAACATCAAGACTAGTTTTCAGTTGTTTTAATTTTTCCTTATGTTTAACTCCAAATCTCTGTTCTTCATCTATTATTAAAAGTCCAAGATTTTTAAACTTAATATCACTTGATAAAACTCTATGAGTTCCAATTACTATATCCACTTTGCCAGTTTTTAGATCTTTAATTGTTTGATCTTGTTCTTTTTTTGAATTAAAACGAGATAAAAGTCTAGCTTCTATTGGGAAATCTTTAAATCTTTCTTTCATAGTTTCATAGTGCTGACTTGCTAGTATAGTAGTTGGCACCAAAAATGCCACTTGGTATCCATCAACTATTGCCTTAAATGCAGCCCTAAGTGCTACTTCAGTCTTACCATAACCGACATCACCAGTTAAAAGACGATCCATAGGCTTATCTTTTTCCATATCTTCTTTTATCTCGGATATACTTCTTAACTGACTATAGGTTTCTTCGTATGGAAAGGATTCTTCAAATTCCTTTTGCCAAGTTGTATCTGCTGAAAAGGCATGGCCTACTTCCTTGCTTCTTTGTGCATATAATTTTACTAAATCATCGGCAATTTCATCTACAGCTTTTTTGGCACGAGCCTTAGCCTTAGACCATGTGGGAGATCCTAATGTAGAAAGTCTAGGCTTTTCACCCTTGTTACCTATATATTTGCTAACCAGGTTCATCTGATCTATAGGTACATAAACTTTATCATTTCCCTTATAATTTATAACTATAAAGTCTTTTTGAATGTTATTTAATTCTATTTGTTCAAGGCCATTATAAACACCTATACCATTATTTTCATGGACAACATAATCCCCAATATCCAAATCAGAATAATTTATAATGTCTGTTGAAGACATTTTATTTTTTATCTTTTTTTTAACTTTCCTTTTACTTGTACCGTAAATTTCTTTTTCAGTGAAAAGGTAAAAATTATGTTCTGGTAGATAATATCCTTCATTTGCAGAATCATTTGTGACTGTAATTCTAGACGCAACCTCATCAGAAATATCTAAAATATCATTTTCACGTAAGGCATTTAAAAGGTTATTTTTATTATCCTCACTTCCTGCAAAAATTAATGTTTTAGCTTCCTGTTTTTGATTTTTTAAGGCATCAGCAAATGAACTAATTTTTCTATTAAAATGTTCTGCCTCTATTGTTTTTAATTCTAGTAAAAGTTTTGGATTAAAAAGTTTTGACCTTTTTAAAATTGACGTGAGGTTTATAATTGGATGATTTTCAATTTTCTTATAAATATCATCAGCATTTACTAATAGTTTTGTAAAGTTATTAAATACCTCTCCCCTATCTCTTTGAATAGTCACGTCTTCTAAAAAGTTTTTTTCAAAATCTTTTTGATTATCATATATCCTAGATACATCGTCAACTATAATAATTGTATCTTTGGATAAATAGTCTAAATAACTTTCATAATTTTCATCTCTATAAGGATTTATTAAATCCCAATTAGCTACATACATGGTATCTTTTATGTAGGATTTTATTTGCTTATACTTATCAACCAACTTCTGATCATTTGAGTCTTTTATATTATTTTCTAATATTGAAACATCTTTTTCTATATTCTTTAATAAATGTTCAAAATCAGATTCATCATATATAAGCTCATTTAAAGGTGAGATGGTAACTTCATCTATTTTATCAATTGTTCGTTGACTTTTTTGATCAAATATCCTTATGGAATCAATCTCATCATCAAAGAGTTCTATCCTTACTGGGTGCGCATAATCTATAGGCCAGAAATCAATAATAGACCCACGCTTAGCATATTCTCCTTTATTTTCAACAAGGCTTGTAGGATTGTAATTTAAATTTACAAGTGATTTTATAAATTTATCTATATCTACAAAATCCTCACCACTTATCTTAACAAAACTATTGTTAAATTTAGTTAAAGGTGTTAATTTATTTAAAATAGCATCCATAGTTGTAACAGTTATTAGTCGTTCATTTTTGGCTTGACTAATTAAGTTTTCCATTCTGGATGTATTTGTATCTTCATCAACTGTTCTAATATTGTAAAAATTTATTTCTCTAGATGGATAATAGCTTGCTATATCAAATAAATTATTTATATTTCTTTGGATGTCTTTAGCTTTTCTCTCATTTTCAGTTATTACTAGTATATTTTTATCTAAAGTATCAAAAAGGGATAAAATTAAATGTGATTTTATCCCTTCTGTAAGTCCATACAAATATATTGGAGAATCTTTTAAATAATTTTCTCTAATTTTATTTAATTGTTCTGTGTTTTCTAATAATTTTATTAATTGATTCATTTATTATTTTTCCAATAAGTCTATTGAATTATACTTATTCATAGCCTTATCAATATTTGTTTCTAGCATCATTTCTATAGCATCTGCAGCCATAATAATTTCTTCTCTTACTATATCTAAATCTTCTCCATGAAAACCACTTAAAACAAAGCTTGCTAAGTCCATATACTCTGGTTTTTGGCCTACTGATATTTTAATTCTAGGAAATTTATCTGTTTGAGTTTGATAAATTATCGACTTCATTCCATTATGGGTTCCAGCAGATCCTTTTTTCTTAATACGAATTTTTCCAAAATCTATATCTATATCATCCTGGATTACAATTAGTTTATCATCGTCAAATTTGTAAAAATTCTTAAAGTCTCTTACTGATTCTCCAGAATTATTCATGTAAGTTTGTGGTTTTATAAGCATAACTTTTTGGCCAGAGATTTCTCCCTGACCGTAAAGTGCTTTGTGTTTCAATTTTTTTACAGATATATTATGCTTCTCAGCCAGATAATCTATAGTTAGAAATCCAACGTTATGTCTTGTATTTTCATACTGCAAACCTGGATTCCCTAATCCAACTATAAAGTACATTTATTGAACATCCTCAAATAGACCACTGATTGATTCGTATGTATTTATTCTATGAATTGCTTCTGCAAGTAATGGTCCTATTTCTAGTTGAGTTAATTTATCAATTTTTTTCTCTTCTGGAAGCTCTATTGTGTTTGTAAAAACTACTTCTTTAACTTTTGAATTTTCGAGTCTTTCAATTGCTGAACCTGATAATACTCCGTGTGTTGCTGCTATATAAACATCTTTAGCACCATTTTCAATTAGATAATTAGCTGCATTTGTGATTGTTCCAGCGGTATCGACCATATCATCTACTAAAATTGCAGACTTTCCTTTAAAATCACCTATAACGCTCATTACTTCAGATACATTTGGCATTGGTCTTCTTTTTTCTATGATGGCAATTGGTAATTTTAGATAATCAGAGAATTCACGAGCACGTCTTACACCACCTAAATCAGGACTTACAACAACAAACTCATCAGCTTTATCATAAGCCATATCTTGGAAATATTCAGATAAAAGTCTGATTGCTGTAAAGTGGTCTACTGGAATATCAAAGTATCCTTGAATCTGTCCAGCGTGAAGATCCATTGTAATAACTCTATCCGCACCTGCTTCTGTAATTAGATTTGCTACTAGTTTTGCAGTAATAGGTTCACGTCCACGAGTTTTTCTATCTTGACGAGCATATCCATAGTAAGGAATAATTGCATTTATATATCCTGCAGAAGCACGTCTACAAGCATCAATCATAATTAAAAGTTCCATTAAATTATCATTGGTAGGAGATGATGTAGGTTGTACTATATAAACATCTTTCCCCCTAATTGATTCATTTATTTTGATTTTAATTTCTCCATCGCTAAATTTTTCTATCTCAGCTTCACCAAGACTGGTATTTAAACTTTTAGCTATAGATTCTGCTAATTTTGTATTTGCATTGCCTGTAAGTAATTTTAATTCGCCTCTTTGAATATATTGTTGCGATTTATCAGATGTCATTTTTGCTCCTTTTCTTTCTCTAAATCTCTTTTACGTTTTTTTTCTACATATCCTGCAATATTTTTTTGTTCAGCACGTTCTATAGACAAGTAACCGGCTTCTACATTAGATGTTATTGTAGATCCAGCTGCTATATATGCTTCTTTTTCTATTTTAACTGGGGCAACTATATTAGAATTTGAACCTATAAAAGCATCATCTTCAACTATAGATCTATGTTTAAATTTACCATCGTAATTTACAAATATTACCCCACATCCAACATTTATTTTACTACCTAAATCAGAATCTCCAATATAGGCTAAGTGTCCGGATTTTGTTCCATCACCTAAAGTTGAATTTTTGACCTCAACAAAATTACCAATATGAACATTCTTACCTAGCTTAGCTTTTGGTCTTAGGTGAGCATAAGGTCCTACATCTGATCCTTGATCAACAAATGATTTTTCAATTACAGAATTATCAATTTTTACACCATCTCTTAAAATAGAATCTTCAATTCTTGATGATCCTTCAATAATACAATTTTCACCAATTTCTGTGTTTCCCAATATTTTAACAGGGCCAGATATTATTGTATCCATTCCAATTTTTGCTTCTGGGTCTATTACAGTCATTTCTGGATCTTCGATTGTAACTCCATTTAGCATATGATTTTCATTGACACGTCTTTGAAGAATCTTTTTTGCTTGTACTAATTCTTTTTTATTGTTTATGCCATAGAATTCATCTGGATCGTTAGCAGTAAATGCCATAACTTTTTTACCATCATTATATAAAATCTCGATACAGTCTGTAAGATAAAGTTCACTTTGCTCATTATCAGTATCAAGTTTGGATATAGATTCTTTTAAGTCAGATCCTTTAAATATATATATTCCAGTATTAATTTCATTTATTATATCTTGATTGATTTTTAAATCTTTATGTTCGACGATACCAATGAATTCACCTTTGTCATCTCTAATTATTCTTCCATAGCTTGCTGGATTAACTACTTTTGTTGATAGAACAGAGGCACTATTATTACTTTTAATATGATTTGATATGAATTCTTCAAGTGAAGATTTTGTAATCAGCGGAATATCGCCATTTAAAACTAATACCTGATCATCATCTGATATTTCATATAAAGCCAAAGATGCAGCATAACCAGTTCCATATGGGTAACCTTCACCTATTTTCTGTTCTATAATCTTATCGTTTGGAAAAAGTTCTTTTAAATTTTCGATATTTTTACCAGCTATAAAAATCGTTTGTGAATTTTCGAATCTTGAAGCATCTGCTACATACTTTATTATTTCTCTATTTAATAACTTGTGTAAGACCTTTGAGGTTCTGGATTTCATTCTTGTTCCCTCACCTGCGGCCATAATAATGGTTTTTAACATAGTTTTACTCGTGAGCTACTTCTAAGGCCAAGGTCATCATATTTGTGTATAATTTTTCACGATTTTCAGCACTATCAGCTACATTTTCAACAAGAGAATCACTTATTGTAAATATACCTAAGCCTTTTTTTCCATATTTCCTTGCAGCCATAAATAAACCATAGCTTTCCATCTCTACGCATAGAACTCCGTATTTTTTCATATTTTCAAAAACACCTTCAGGTAATTCATTGTAAAATTGATCTGAACTATGAACTTGTCCGCAATGAGTTGTATAGCCTAGCTCTATAGACTTATTATATGTTTCTAACATTAGATCAAAATCAGGAGTTGGTGAAAAATTGATATTTGCAAAAAGATTATCATTTATTGAACTTTCCGAACATGCGCTTGTTGCTATAACGATGTCATGAAGCTTTATATCTTCTTGCATAGATCCTGCAGTTCCTACTCTAATTATTGTATCTACGTCATATCCTCCAAAAAGCTCATTATAATAAATCATAGATGATGGAATTCCCATTCCAGATCCCATAACTGAAACTCTTTTGCCTTTGTAATATCCTGTAAAACCTAGCATTCCTCTTGTTTCTGTAAATTGTGTTACATCTTCTAGGAAATTTTCAGCAATAAATTTTGCTCTTAATGGATCTCCCGGCATTAAAACAGTTTTTGCAATTTGATCAGCACTTGTTGCTGATATATGTGGTGTAGGTATGTTCATATAATCTCCTATTTATTAATCTCTTATTCTATAATAACATTTTTAAAAACTTTTTTAAACTTAAAAAAGATAGACAATAATTTTCTATCTTTTCTCAATTTCAGTTATTTTATCCACTCTTCTTTGGTGACGACCACCTTCAAAGTCAGTTTTTGCAAATTCTTCTACAATCATTTTTGCAGTTTCACTTCCTATTACTCTAGCTCCAAGGCATAAGCAATTTGCGTTATTGTGAGCACGACTCATTCTTGCAGAAAATGCTTCTGATACACATGCCGCTCTTATTCCATCAATTTTGTTTGCAGAGATACTCATACCTAGTCCTGTCCCACAAACTAAAATTGCAAAATCAGCTTCACCTTCTAATACTTTATCACATGCTTTTTGAGCAAAATCTGAGTAATCAACGCTATCTTTTCCATCTGTTCCTACATGGTTTACTTCATGACCAAGTTCTTCTAGTTTTTCTTTAATAGGTGTGTATAAATCAATACCACCGTGATCATTTCCTATAACATATTTCATCCCTTATCCTCCATACTTTTAACTATACATAAATGTTATCATAGGCATATTAACTTTACAAGTTGTAATAAAAAGCATATGATATAATGTAATGAAGTAAGACGAAACTAGGAGAGAAGATGTTTGAATTTAATTTGAATGGACATGATTTTAATTACGTCCATTTTATAGGTATAGGTGGTATATCAATGAGTGGTATAGCTGCCTTACTGTTGAATAAAGGATATAAAATATCTGGTTCTGATAGAACACTTACAGATATTACTAAAAATTTAGAAGATAATGGTGCAAAAATATTTATAGGTCAAAGGAAAGAAAACATAACAAATCCTGACCTTGTTGTATATACAGATGCCATTTTAGATGACAATGAAGAATTAATAGCTGCTCGTAATTTGGACGTACCCGTGGTAACTCGAGGTGTATTTCTCGGAGCATTAATGAAAAATTACAAGCACTCTATTGCTGTATCAGGTTCACATGGAAAATCTACTGCTACTAGTATGATTTCAAAAATATTGCTTAACTCAAGTGAAGATGCCAGTATACTTTTAGGCGGAGAGCTTGGTGATATGCATGGAAATGTCCATGTGGGAGATGATAAATATCTTGTAACTGAAGCCTGTGAGTACAAAGGAAACATTAGATATTATTATCCACAAACTGTAATAATTTTAAATATTGACGAAGATCACTTAGATTATTACAAGAATTTAAATGATATTGTAGAAACATTCAAAGCTTATTTAAGAAATCAAGATGAAAATTCAAAAACTATTTTAAATCTTAATGAAGAAAACAATAAACTAGTTCTTGATTCAGTACAGGGTGAGCTAATAACTTATGCCCAAGAAAATTATGAAGCAGACTATGTAGCTCATAACATAGCTTTTGATGATATAGGCAGACCAAATTTTGATTTAAAAATGAAAAATGGATTGGTAGAACACTTTGAATTAGGTGTTATTGGACGACATAATATAAATAATGCCATGGCATCAATAATAGCGACTTACGAAAATGGAATAGATATTCCAACTATAAAAGAAAATCTAAGAGCTTATTCTGGGCTTAAACGCAGGATGGAAATAATCGGTCATGTAAATGATGCTACGATTATGACAGATTATGGTCACCATCCTTCTGAAATTGAAGTAACACTTAATGCATTAAAAGAACATACTGAAGGAAAACTAGTCTGTATTTGGCAACCTCACACCTACAGTAGAACAAAAACATTATTTGATGACTTTTTAAACTGTTTTGATGGAGCTGATGAAGTTGTAATAACAGATATATATGCTGCCCGTGAAAAATATGACCCATCTATTCACTCTAAAGATGTAGTAGAGGCTCTAATTGAAAAAGGAATAAATGCTAAGTATTTAGGAACTTTTGAACAAGCTCGTGATTATGTATACGAAATTGCACAACCATCTGATTTAATTATAACAACAGGTTGTGGAAATCCAGATGAGCTAGCTCATATGATTGTGGATGATCAAGTAAAAGTAAGTGCTTAAATTAAAATTGACCCCCTTATGGAGGTCAATTTTTTATATGTACAATTTTAAAAATCAATAGATAAGTCGAGTGATATAGCCATTGCTTCATTTATTTTAATCATAACTGTATCGTCAAATGTTCCAATTTTTTCCCTAAGTCTTCTTTTATCGATAGTTCTTAATTGCTCCAAAAGTGCAACACTATTTTTGGGAAGACCAAATTCATTTCCTTTTATCTTTACATGAGTGGGAAGTTTTGCCTTATTTAATTGGCTGGTTATTGGTGCAACAATGATTGTTGGTGAATATTTATTACCAACATCATTTTGCACTACTATAACAGGTCTAACTCCCCCCTGTTCGCTACCAACAACTGGAGATAAATCTGCATAGAACAAATCTCCTCTTTTAATCTTCATAGATTTCTCCTAAATAATTATCCATACTAATTATTTTACCACTTTTTTTATAAATTCTAGGTACACGAAGATTAATTGAAGTCATTAATTCGTATGGTATTGTATTTATTTTAGCTGCTTCTTTGTAAATATCAGGATAAATTATCACTTCATCATCAACTTTTACATCTACATCACTAACATCAACCATCATTTGATCCATGCAGACTCTTCCGATAACTTTACACAAGTGACCATTTATTAAAACTTCACCAATATTTGAAAATGCTCTTATATAACCATCAGCATATCCAATACTTAGGGTGGCGATTTTCATTTTTTTATCACTAATAAATGTTCTGCCATAGGAAATTGATGTGCCAGCATCTACTTCTTTTACAAATATTACTCTCGATCTAAAGGAAAAACATTGCTTTAATTCTATATTTTTTTCTTCCTTTACAACATCAGAAGGATACAAACCATATGTTGAAATACCGACACGCATCATATCTTTTGTTATATTGTGTTTTATAGCACCTGCGCTATTTGCTAAATGAACAAAGTCTAACTTAAAGTTTTCATTAATAAACTTAGTTATTTTTATAAATTTTTCATACTGCATATTTGTATATGAAGTGTCTTCTTCATCAGCTGTAGAAAAATGAGTAAATACAGAAATTATATTAATATTTTCTAATTTTTTTAATTCCAGTATTTTTTCCTCTTCAAAATCA
The DNA here is from genome assembly GCF_043187485.1 of Anaerococcus martiniensis. GTDB lineage: Bacteria > Bacillota > Clostridia > Tissierellales > Peptoniphilaceae > Anaerococcus > Anaerococcus martiniensis. The sequence continues at coordinate 81,538 of NZ_CP171106.1, read as the reverse complement.
CGAAATCCAATTCTACCCATTCCAGTATCTAAAAGTATATGAGCATTAACTTTACCAACTATATTTTTGTTTATTAATTTAGCATATTCTAAGTCAAAAATTGGAATATCTATATCATTATCGATACACTTTTGTACATCTTCATAATAAACGGCACCAAGAATTAAAATTGGTTTTTTTATACCTGCCTCTCTTAATGCTAGTGCTTCGGTAACTCTTGCTACTGCAAAATAGTCGACATTATCCTCGATATACTCCGCAATTTTATAAGCACCAAGTCCATAACCATTTGCTTTTAAAACAGCACAATACATAGATTCTGGATTGATTTTCCTAATATTTTGAATATTTTCTAAAATTTTATCAATATCAATTTCTACATAACTTTCAATCATAATTACCTCAATAACTTTAGTGCTTCTGGCAAACTAGATATAATATCTGTTGCCATAATTGAATCTTCACCCAGTCTAAGACTAGCTATATCTCCAGCCAAAGAATGAACATACACTCCAAGTTTAGCAGCATTAAAAGAATCTAATCTTTTACTAAAAGCTCCAATAATTCCGGTTAGTACATCTCCACTTCCAGCTGTAGCCATTCCAGGATTTCCTATATTATTTTTGTAAAATTTCTTTCCATCTGTTACAATTGTATGATTTGATTTTAATACTAATACCACATTATTGTCTTCAGCAAATTTTTTGGCAATGTGATCTGTATCTTCCTTTATTTTATCAATAGTTAAGCCAGTAAGTCTAGAAAATTCTCCCAAATGTGGTGTTAATATTATATTATTTTTAGCTCTTACTTTTAATATCCTTAAGTCCTTGCTAAGTGCATTTAAGCCATCAGCGTCTATTATAATATCCAAATTGACCTTATCAATAATTTGGCCAATTAGCTTATTTAAATCTTCACCCCTACCCATACCAGGACCTATAACTAGGCTATCCATATCTTCAATCTTTTCTAATATTTGACCAAGAATTTTTTCACTATAAAAGAAATTTTGACAATCAATTTCTTTTATAATCTGCTCATTGACTTTTACTTGTAAAATTTCAGATATAGATTTGGGAGCTAATATGAAAGTCATACCTGCACCTGAGCGCATGGCTGAAAGGCTAGCCATATAAACTGAACCTGCCATACCAAGACTACCTCCTAAAAAAGCAATTTTGCCATAATCGCCCTTATGAGTATCAGATTCTCTTTTTGGCAATAATTTTTTCATATCAGAGTTAATTTTAATATTACAATCATTATTTAAACTACAAACAGCTACAGCGAAATTAACATCGTGACTTATAGAAATATTACCCTCAAAAAGGCTATCATTAACAAAGGCTAAAGGTTTACTATCAGTGTGTTTAATTTCAATTCTTTTTCTTAAAATAGAGGCTATATTTAAGTTTTTTGCCTTTATTACTGCTTCCTTAGCAGCAAAAATTCCAGCAAAAGTTTGCATAAAGTTTTGTTTTCCATAAGCATATTTTAGCTCATCATCAGTGAATATTTTATTTAAAAATTTATTATCTGCTTTTTTTGAAAAATTTTCTATATTTACAATATCTATGCCGATCATAATAAGTTTTCACTTAATCTCTTTACATTTTCTTTAATATCTTCAATGTCTAAGTAGGTATACTCCCCATTTTCATAAACTAATTCACCATCTATAAATACATAAGAAATGTCATTTTCATAAGTTGAATAACAAAGGGATGCTATTAGATCGTTATTAGGAATATGATTTATATTATCAATATTAATCATTATTAAATCTGCACACTTTCCTTCATCTATTGTTCCTACTTTATTTTCAATACCGAGTGCCTTTGCGCCATTTATTGTGGCCATTTTTAAAACATCAAAGGCTTTAAGGTTATCTGCAGACTTTAATTTTGATATGAGGGCTGCTACTTCAATTTCTCTTAGCATAGACTGTTTGTTATTACTTGATGCAGAATCAGTGCCCAAAGCTACATTAATTCTCTTATCCATTAATCTACTTACATCGCATATTCCAGATGATAGTTTTAGGTTACTGGATGGATTATGTAAGATTGATACATTTTTAGATCTCAATATATCCAAATCACCATCAGACAAGTGAACACCATGGGCAGCAATTGTTCTGTTTTCAAATATACCACACTCATCAAATACTTCTGTAGGGCTTTGACCGTATTTTTTCATACATTCATCATTTTCAAATTTTGTTTCTGATAAGTGAATATGAATAGGCATTTTGTATTTTGCGGCAATACCAGCAATTTTTTTCAAATAGTCTTTGTCGGTAGTGTATACAGCATGTGGTCCTAATGCTATCTCAATTTTGCCATCTTTTCCATTATATTTTTCATATAGTTCGATACATTCTTTAATTCTATAGTCATTTTCATCTGGACTTGATAGGCCTCTAGCTATTTGAGCTCTAAGCTTTGCTTTATCTAATGCTTTTATAGTTTCTTCTTGATAAAAATACATATCAGCAAAAGTTGTGGTCCCAGTTTTTATCATCTCAGCAAAAGATAATAATGAAGCATAATAAACTAATTCTTCATTTAGTTTTTCTTCAGCTGGAAATATGTAGTTATTAAGCCAAGTCATCAAATCATTATCATCACCATAGTTTCTGAAGAAACTCATGCCAACATGTGTATGAGTATTGATAAAGCCTGGCATAGTTATAAAATTGTGGCCATCAATAACTTTATCTACTTCTAAATCCTCAATTTTTCCTATTTTAAATATTTTTCCATTTTTTATGTAAATATCATCTTTTTTTAATTTATCGTCATTCATTGATAAAATATTAGTATTTTTTATTAATATATTCATATTTTAAAAAAAGGAGTGGTTACCACTCCTTATTCTCCTATTTTTTCCTTTAATAAGTTTGTTATCTCTACCGGATTTCCTTTTCCTTTTGTTTTCTTCATAGCTTGCCCAACTAAGAAACCAAAGGCACGGTCTTTTCCATTTTTAATATCTTCAATAGATTCTGGATTTTCAGATAGAACTTCATCAACAACTTCTTCTAAGAATCCACTATCACTAATTTGAAGAAGATTTCTTTCTTCAGCTAGTTTTTCTGGATCTTCATTAGATTCGTAAATTTCACGCAGTAGTTTTTTTGCAACATTATTGTTAATCTTATCTTCTTTAGCAAGATTAATTAATTTTGCAAAGTTTTCTACTGAAAGATTCATTGTTGATGGACTTTGCTCTGTTTCATTTAATCTACGTGATAATTCTGTTAATATCCAATTTGCTGATGTTTTTGGTTCATTTACAATTTCATTTGTTTGTTCAAATAGTTCAGCAAGCTCTCTATCATTTGCCAATAAACTTGCATCATATTCAGTCATTTCATATTCGGTAATATAACGACTTTGTTTTTTAGCAGGAAGTTCTGGGAGGTTTTCTCTTATATTATTAATATATTCATCTTCTAAATAAATTTCTGGAATATCCCCGTCGACTGAAAACCTATAATCATTTCCAACTTCTTTATCACGCATATGGATGGTTTCTAATTTTTCATCATCCCATCTTCTTGTTTCTTTTGTACCCATTTCACCTTTTTCAAGAAGCTCTGTATGACGTTTTACTTCAAAATCCAAAGCCTGTTCAATTGCCTTAATTGAGTTCATATTCTTAATTTCAGCAATATTAGTTTTATTACCTGTATCAATATCTTGCATATTTATATTTACATCCACACGCATAGATCCTTGAGCCATTATACAATCGGAAACTTCTAAAAATCTCAGTGTTGATGCAAGTGTCTCCACAAAGTCACGAGCTTCATCAGGAGATTCTATATCTGGTTTGGTGACTATTTCAATAAGTGGAACACCAGCACGGTTATAATCCATCAATGTTCTTCCTTCTTCATCATGGTTTGATTTACCAGTATCTTCTTCCATGTGAATTTCTATAAGACCTACTTTTTTGCCACTTGAAAGCTCTATATGACCATTTGTCGCGTAGGGTTTATCATATTGGGTTATTTGATAGCCCTTTGTAAGATCTGGATAAAAATATTTTTTCCTATCCATTTTTTGATTATTTGCTATATCACAATTAAAAGCAAGTCCTGCTCTTAAGGCTAATTCTACAGCTTTTTTATTCATTACTGGCAATGCACCAGGATGACCTAAGCAGATAGGACAAACATTTGTGTTTGGAACAGCTCCAAATTCATTTTTACAAGAGCAAAACATTTTTGTATTAGTAGCTAGCTCCACGTGGATTTCTAGACCTATTATTATTTTTGTATTCATTTTGCCTCCCCTAAAAATTTGTCTGCTGCATTAATTATTTTATTATCATCAAATCTGTTTCCTATAAATTGTATTGACCCAGATATCCCCTCTCTTACTGGTACAGAAAGTCCGCACATGCCTGCAAGATTTACAATAACATTAAATCCATCTGCTTTAAAGTCAGAAAGAGGGTCTTTTTCAGTTTCTTCATCAATTGCTGGAGGTAGATTTGTCGTAGTTGGTGTTACTATTAAATCAAATGTTTCAAATAATTCTTCTAATTCTTCTTTAATTAAAGTACGTAGTTTAAGACCTTTTTTATAAATCTTTTGATCATCGATTGCTGATAAATACATAGTTCCAAGAGCGATCCTTCTTTGAACTTCTTCTCCAAGTCCTTCTGATCTAGATTTTACAAATAATTCAGAAATGTCTTTATAATCTTCAGTTTGGTGGCCAAATCTTACCCCATCAAATCTACTCATATTTGAAGAAACTTCAGAACTCATAACGATATTATATACAGGGTTTGCGTAGATGGCATAATTTAATTTTACTTCTTGAAGTTCCGCGCCTAAATCTTTCAGACGATTTAGGGCTAGTTGATAATCTTCTTTTACTGCATCCTCAATGCCTTCATAAAGAACACTGTCTATACTTATTACAGCAATTTTTTTGCCATTAAAATCGTAATCTTCTTTTTTGTACTCAAATGCATCTAAGATTGCAGTCATATCATTTTCATCTGGTGATGAAGTTATATTTGATAATAATCTTAAATCATCAATATTTTGAGCAAATACTCCAACTTGATCTAGAGTATTTGCCATAGAAACTACTCCGAAACGGCTAAATAATGAATAAGTTGGTTTATAACCAATAATATTTGTATATGAAGCTGGTCCTCTAACAGACCCTCCAGTATCAGTTCCTAGGGCTACAAGCACATCATCATTAGAAACTGCGACTGCAGATCCTGATGAAGAACCACCTGCGATTTTTGAAGTATCAAGATTATTTTTCACCACACCAAAATGTGATGTTTTAGAGCTTGCACCCATAGCGAATTCATCCATATTTGTTTTCGCTATAATAACTGCATCTTCATTTAATAAATTTTCTACCACACTTGCATTATATATAGGTCTGAAGTCTTCTAACATTTTTGATGCACAAGTCATATTCATATTTTTATATGAGATGTTATCCTTAACAGCAATTGGCAAACCAAACAACTTTCCTAATTCTTCGCCATTTTTAAGTTTATTATCTAAATACTCAGCTCTTTTTAAAGAATCTTCTTCATCAAAAGAAATATAAGCATTGTGTTCATTTTTTTTGATTTTTTCTAGTGTCTCTTTTGTATATTCAACTACTGAAATTTCTCCAGATTTTAATTTACTTACTAAATTTTCTATATTCATAAAATCCCCTATAAATTCCAATCCAATCTGAAATAACCAAATTCTTTATCCGGAGCATTTTTTAATGCTTCATCACGGCTAGAAGATTCTTTAATTTCATCTTCTCTAAAAGCAGCCTTGTGTGAATCAATGCTTTCAGTCATCTTTACATTTTCAGTGTCTACATCAAAAATATCTTCTATAAAATCAATAACAATATTAAATTTATTAGACAAATCATCAACATCTTTTCCTTCTAGGCTAAGATTTGCAAGTCTATAAATTTTTTCTACTTCTTTTGCTTCCATCTTACTTCCCTTCTAGTTTCTCTAAAAAATTATAAAGCTTATCATTTTCATAAACTTCTACATTCAATTCTTTAGCTTTTGTTAATTTTGATCCTGCATTTTGCCCGCATAGGACTGCATCTGTATTTTTTGAAACTGAACCACTTACTTTTCCACCATTTTTTTCAATCAACTCTTTAATATCATCTCTTTTATAGTTTTCTATGGTCCCAGTTATTACAAAAGTTTTATTTTCTAATTCATTGGAAGAATTGTCATCCTCAACTTCATTTAAAATAATACCCTTTGATAGGAGGATATCTAAAGCATTACTAATTTTTTCATCCTCAAAAAATTCTACTATATTCTCAGCAGTAATTTCTCCAATGTCATCTATTTCAATTAATTGGTCAGCGTTTGCATGTCTCAAATTATCAAAATTTTTAAATTTATTTGCTAAATCTCTAGCTGTTCTTTCTCCTACATTTGGTATTCCTATTGCATAAATAAATCTATTTAAATCACGTCTTTTGCTCTCTTGTATTGAGTCTAACAAATTTTGAGTTTTTTTGGGGCCAAACCTATCTAATTTAATCAAATCGTCATAGTCTAGATCATATATCTCATATATATCATCAATATTAAGTTCTTCCATAAGTTGAGCTATTGTTTTTTCTGATAAGCCTTCAATATCCATAGCATTTCTAGATGTATAATGTTCCATGCGTGCTAAAAGCTGCGGTGTACATGAAATTGAGTTTGGACATATGATATGAACATTACCCTCGATTAATTCTGTATTGCAATATGGGCAATGACTTGGTTTTTCAATCTTAACAGTTCCTGGCTGATTTTGATCAACTACTCCCAATATCTCTGGGATTACATCATTGGATCTTCTAATAAATACTTTTGAACCAATTTTTACATGTTTACGTTCAATATCATCGTAATTATTTAGTGTTGCTCGTGATACAGTCACTCCAGAAAAATCAACCGGTTCAAGTATTGCTGACGGAGTAACTTTACCAGTTCTACCCACATTCCAAACTACATCTAAAAGAGTTGTTGTATACTCTTCTGCTTCAAATTTAAACGCAATCGACCATCTAGGAAATTTATTTGTATATCCAAGGGCTTCTTGAGTTCTAATATCATTAATTTTTATAACCACACCATCGGTAAGTATATCTAGATCTTTTCTTTCTTCACTAATTTTCTCTAGTTCTGCGATTATTTCATCGTAAGTTTTTACTAGTTTGTGGTATGGATGGATATTAAAGTTTTCTTTTTTGAGAAAATCCATCATTTCCTCTTCAGTCTTAAAATCTAAGTTATTAGTCGATATATTATAAAAGTATGCCGTTAGGTTTCTTTTTCGTGTTTCTTTAGTATCAAGATTTCTTAACGCACCAGCTGCTGCATTTCTAGCATTTTTAAGCTGAAATTCATTTTCTTTATTATATCTTTCAAGCTCGGATAAGGGCATTAGAGCTTCACCTTGGATTTCCAATAAAGATTTTTCTCTAATTTCCAATGGAACAGATTTTATGGTTTTAACTTGGGCAGAAATTTCTTCTCCTACAATACCATTTCCCCTAGAAGAAGCATTTTTTAATTTACCATCTTCGTATGTCAAATTTATAGTCAAACCATCAAATTTGTACTCCATTACAAATTCCAATTCAGGAAGCTTATCATCATGACTTTGATTGTAAGAGTTACGAAGTCTATTAGCTCTATCTAACCAGTCTCTTAAATCATCGTATGATTGGGCCTTATCTTGAGAATATAATCTTGAAATATGAAAGTGTTTTTGAAATTTTTCTAATATTTCTCCACCAACTTTTTGAGTTGGTGAGTTATTAGGTGAAATTCCAGTTTCTTTTTCTAATTTTTTTAATTTATCATATAATTTATCATACTCACCATCAGAAACTAAAGGAGCATCCAAGGTGTAGTAATGGTAATTTAATTCTTCAATTTTTTCTATAAGTTCATTAATTTCTTCTTTTTTATCCATATTACACCTTATAAATTGGGGCATAGTCTTGATTTAGTTTTTTTAGTCCTTTTTTATCAAAGGCTACTACCAATTCATTGCCATCCTCATTTTCCTTTATCTGAACAACCATGCCCTCTCCCCATTTTGAATGCATGATTTTATCCCCGACTTGATAAATTTCATCACTATTTTCATGTTTTTTGAGTTTAGTATCAAGGACTGATTGACGAGTCTTTTCTCTCATATAGTCTTCATTTGAAGATCTTTCATAAGTTCGTGAATTAAATGAAGAAAATGATTTATTTTCTAACTCTTTAATATTTGATTTTATTTCATCAATAAATCTTGAAGTCTTGTAGTAAACAGGCTTACCATAAGCTCTTCTAACCTCACTACTGGTTAGGTATAATTTTTCACGAGCCCTAGTAATTGCAACATAAAATAATCTACGTTCTTCCTCTACATTGCCTTCATCAATAGATCTTTTTCCAGGAAATAATCCCTCATCCATTCCAACAACGAATACAATTGGAAATTCAAGTCCTTTTGCAGCATGCATTGTCATAAGTGTAACTGAATTATCCCTATCCTCTGTTTTTTCAAGTTCAGAGATCAAACTTAAATTCTCTAAATAATCATAAATAGTATCATCAGGATTATTTTCTTCGTATTCACTAGCTGCACTTATAAACTCATTGATATTATCTATCCTAGCTCTATCCTCTACTGAATAGCTAGATTCCAAAACTTTTAAATATCCTGACTTATCTAATACTTCATTGATTAAATCAGTTATAGTATATTTTAAAGCGTTTTCAAAAATTTCTTTTAAAGGATTATAAAATTTACACGCCAATTTTTTAAGTCTATCAGTAAGTAATTGTTCATAGGTTGGATTGGTTATTAATTCTAAAATAGAAATATTATTATCTGAAGCAATCTTTCCCATTTGCTCTACACTTTTGTCACCAATTCCACGTTTTGGTTCATTTATAATACGTTTTAAAGCCACATCATCTTTTGGATTTACAATAACTTTAAGATAAGAAACTAAATCCTTAATTTCTTTTCTATCATAGAATTTAAGACCACCGATAACTTTATAGTCAATCAGATTTTTCATCAAAATTTCTTCAAATGGTCTCGACTGAGCATTCGTTCTATATAAAACTGCAATATCACTATAGGCATATCCAAGATTCACCAATTTTTTTATCTCATCTACTACAAATTTACTTTCTTCACTTTCAACTGAGTTATTTTTATAAATAACTTCATCCCCAGTATCATTTGCAGTCCATAAATTTTTATCTTTACGTTCAATATTATTTATTATTAATGAGTTTGCAGTATTAAGTATATTTGATGTAGACCTATAATTTTGCTCTAGTTTGATAACTCTAGCATCATTAAAGTCTTTTTCAAAATTTAAAATATTGCTAATATCTGCACCTCTAAAACTATAGATGGATTGATCGGCATCACCAACAACAATAACATTGTTATGATATCCCCCAAAATATTTTATAAGTTCATATTGGGATGCATTTGTATCTTGATATTCATCAACAAAAACATATTCAAATTTCTTTTGATAATATTCTAAAACTTGCTGATCTTTTCTAAATATATCTAGAACTTTTTCTATTAAATCATCAAAATCGAGTGAATTATACTCATATTTACGTTTTTCATATAAACGATATATTTCATAGTATTCATTGTGATTTCTATAATAGCTATCAATTTTTAAAAACTCATTTGGACTTATAGATTTATTTTTTAAAGAACTAATGATAATTTGAGCATCTCTAGGGCTTATTTCATCCTTGTAACCCAAATCATTTATAATTTCTTTAATTAAAGTCCTCTGATCATTGGTGTCATATATTGTAAAATTAGAACTATATCCAATTTTTTTAATATTCATTCGTAGAATTCTAGCACAGATAGAGTGAAATGTACCAATCCATAGATGACCAACGTCCATGCCTAATAGACTTGCAATCCTATCTTTCATCTCATTTGCTGCTTTGTTGGTAAATGTGATTGCTAATATATTTCTAGGGTCAACCCCCTCATTTTTTATCAAATTTGCAATACTTGTAGTTAGTACTCTTGTTTTACCACTACCTGCCCCTGCAAGAACTAAAAGAGGTCCGTTTTTATGAAGTACTGCTTCTTTTTGTTTGTCATTTAAACCTTCTAATATCATCACATCCCCCTATCTATTTATTATACCACATGAAAAAAGAGTAGACATAAGTCTCCTCTTTAAATCATAGATATTTAATTAAGATTTATTTTTCTTTATCTTCTCTTTGTTTTTTTAAATCTTTTTCAATAAGTTTATCTAAAACTAAGTCATAGCCATTTGAACCGTAATTTAATGATCTATTTACTCTTGAAATAGTTGCAGTTGACGCTCCTGTTTCTTCTTCGATTACATTGTATGTTTTTCTTACTTTTAGTAATCTTGCAACATGTAATCTTTGAGCTATAGATTGGATTTCTCTGGCTGTACATATATCTGTAAAAAATGCGTAGCAATCTTCAACGCTATTAAGCATCAGGATTGCTTCAAATAATTCATCTGTTTGTTGATTTTTTAATTTTGAATCTGTCATTGTTCCCCCGAGTATATAAAAAGTAATCTTTTTTTAGTTACATTAGTATTATACACTAAAATACAAATTAAATATACTTTTATCAAAATATTTTGCCAGTTTTGTTATATATGCAAATAACTTTCTTATGATTCTAATTATCATTTACATTTTCAATTGAAAGTTTGAGTAAGTCTTTGCATAATTCTTCGTTTCTAGCAAGCAAAGGACCGTGAAGGTATGTTCCAATAGTATTTTTATATCTAAATCCTTCAGTTTTATCAGTTCCATTATTTCCATTTCCGTCTATAACAGTTCCAAATGCATTTTGGTTTTCTGATAGATAAGTCACACCTCCGTGATTTTCAAAACCTTCGTATATTTTCCCCGAATTGCAATCTTTTATTTTTACCGGCCCTGTAAATCTTTTTCCATTTTCCTGGTTAACAGTGTAATGATTAAAAATATTTAATCCATTTATTTTTTTATTATATGCATCGTAATAATATTGTCCTAATAATTGGTAACCACCACATATTGCTAGAAACACACCGTTGTTATCGATGTATTTTTTTATACTAACTTTTTTTTCTAACAAATCCGATTGAACAATTCTTTGTTCATAATCTTGGCCACCTCCAAAAAATACAAAATTGTATTTTTCCCAATCGAAAAAATCACCAATACTTACTGTATCTATCTCTACCTCATATCCATTTTTTCTAGCCTCATGTGCATATGCCATCACATTTCCAACATCACCATAAGTATTTAACAAATTTCCGTATAGGTGGCAGATTTTTATTTTTTTCATAGTCCTAGCACCTCTCTTAATCTAAGCATAGCGGTGTATGTGGATAGGATGTATACATTATTAGTTTTAGAATTTTTGATTACATTTTGAATTTCATTTTCATAGTCAAATTCATTAATATTACCATCAAAGATTTCAGCAATTTCTAAGCGTCTTTTCATATCTTTTTTTCTCATTCCTGATACATAAATGTCTTTAATATCTAAATTGCTAAGTTTTTCATAATAAGAATCATATATCCAGCTTACATCTGTACCATCTGCATAGTTATCATTTAATAAACAAATTAAAGTTATTGGCTCTTCTTCAAGTAATATTAAATCTATAATTTGATTTAATCCTGTAGGATTTTTTACAAGATTGATAGTGACGTTTTTCCCATCTATATTTATGTTTTCCTGTCTGCCAAATACATTTTTTTGGCTAGAAAGTCCCCTATAAATTTCTTCATAAGATAAGCCTAACTCTTTAGCAGCGCTTAAAGCAGCAAGTGCATTATAGACATTATACAGACCACCTATATTTACTTGATATAATTCATCTCCCACCTTAAACTCAGAGTAATTTGCATCTAGCTTTATAATGTCATCTATAGAATAATCAATAGATGGGGTTTTAAAGTCGCAATTTGGACAAGCATAGTCTCCTAAGGAAGAATAATTATTTAACCTATACTTTAAAACATGGTTACAATGTGGGCAAAGAATCCCATCAGAGTTTATTTCTGCATCCATATCATAGATATCACTAGCTTTTTGATAATCGCGAATACCAAAATATGACCTATTATAATCTTTCATTTGATCATAATTAAAGATTGGTAAGTCACCATTTGCAATAATTTTTGCATCTGGCATGACTTTCATCCCATCCATAAGTTTTGCAAAAATATTATATATCTCACCAAACCTATCCATCTGATCTCTAAATATATTTGTAAATATCACATAGTCAGGTTTTATATTTTGTCCAATCCTTACTAAATTTGCTTCATCTACTTCTAAGACTGCAATAGTTTCTTCATTGGATGGATTATCTAATAAAGTAGTGATAATTCCTTGGACCATATTTGACCCAGACTCATTAGTATAAACCTTATCGTATCTTTGCTTTAATATGTTTACCAAAAAATGGGTTGTCATTGTTTTACCATTTGTCCCAGTTACAAAAATAAATTTGGTATTTTTTGACAACTCATCTAGAATATTTTTATCTAATTTGTATGCAATATAGCCAGGTAAGGATGTTGCATTGTGCTTTGTTAGCTTTAAACCTGACCTTACTATTTTTGCTATTTCTTTTGTTAATTTATTTTTAATAGTCATAAATTTAATATATCTTAAAAACTTAACTTATCAATAACTAGCCAATAATTTTGTAACATTTTTCTTCCTCAATAACTTCTCTTTCAATTTTTTTGCATGAATCAATTATAATAAATAAATTATTATTTAACTCATTTAAAAATCTATATATACTATCATCATTTCCTTGTATAAAACACTTAACATTACCGTCATTTAAATTTTCTATTGTGCCAGTTAGATTTAGTTTATCAGCAATCAATTTTGAAGTATATCTAAATCCTACACCTTGGACTCTTCCTTTAAATAATATTTCATATCTTTTCATCTTTGTCTCCTTAGCCTTAATTTACCCATTACTTGAAAAATTATTTTATAGTAGTTCAATAATATTACCACCCCCTAGGGGTGTCAAAGGAGGTAATATGAAAAAACGCTTTGATGTAACAGGCATGACGTGTGCGTCTTGTCAGGCCAATGTTACAAGAGCAGTTGAAAAACTTGGCGTTAATGAGGTAAATGTAAATCTAATTAACGAATCTATGAGCGTTGATTATGATGAAGATAAACTAAGCGGTGATGACATCATCCATGCTGTAGAAAAAATAGGTTATGGAGCTAGCTTAAAAGATAAAGAAAAATCAACTACTGCTGACAAACCTAAAGAAAAAGACCAAGAAGAAAGTAATACCAGATTTAGGTTAAGAGTATCATTGGTTTTCTTAATCCCACTTTTGTATATAGCTATGGGACCTATGATTGGTTTGCCAGTCCCCTCTTTTATGCAAGGAAGAGAAGGCTCTATAAATAACGCCTTTATACAATTTATATTAACTATTCCAGTATTAGTAGTAAATAGAAAGTTTTTTATAAATGGATTTAAAGGATTATTTAATAAGGCTCCAAACATGGATACCCTAGTAGCTCTTGGTGCTAGTGCAGCAACATTTTATGGTATTTTTGCTATAATGCGAATGGCCTATGGTTTCGGATTTAACCAACCAGAAATTATAGATCAATATATGCATAACCTCTATTTTGAGTCTGCTGCTGTGATTCTAACTTTAATAACTCTTGGTAAATATTTTGAAGCTAGATCAAAGGGTCAAACTAAAGCATCCCTAGAAAATTTAATAAATCTAGCACCAAAAAAAGCAACAATTCTTGTTGATGGTAAGGAAAAAAGCGTAGATGTTTCTGAGATAGAAAAAGGAGATATAATCTTAATTAGACCTGGAGATTCTATTCCAGTGGATGGTGAGATTATAGAAGGCTCTTCCCTACTTGATGAGGCAGCATTAACTGGTGAATCTATTCCTGTTAATAAGGGTGTTGGAGATGAAGTAATAACTGCAACTATTAACAAAGAAGGTTCATTTAAATTTAAAGCCACCAAAGTTGGAGAAGATACAACTCTTGCCCAAATTATAAATCTAGTAAATGAAGCAAACGAAACCAAGGCTCCAATTGCTAAAATGGCAGATGAAATTTCAGCTATATTTGTACCAGCTGTAATTATAATTTCTATTGTTACATTCATAATATGGATGGCACTAGGCTATAGTTTTGAATTTGCATTAAATTTAATGATTTCAGTTTTAGTTATATCCTGTCCATGTGCCCTAGGTCTAGCTACACCGATGGGGATAATGGTTTCTACTGGAAAATCCGCAGAACTAGGTTTATTATTTAAAAGTGCAGAAAGTTTAGAAAACTTAAGCAAAGTTGATACAATACTTCTAGACAAGACAGGAACTATTACTGAAGGTAGACCTCAAGTTACAGATGTAAAAACTGATATAGACCATGATGAGTTTATAAAACTTGCAACTTCTATAGAAAATTCATCTGAACATCCATTAAGTAATGCAATAGTTACCTATGCTGAAGAAAATAATATAGCTTCAGAAAATGTATCAGACTTTAACGCTATTTCTGGTAAAGGAATAAGTGCAACATATAATGGTCAAAGATACCTTGCAGGTAATTTAAGACTAATGAAAGAAAATAATATAGATCTTAAAAACTATATAGAAATAGCTGATACTTATGCAAATGAAGGTAAGACTTCTATGTACTTTGCTAATGAAAATCAATTGATTGGTCTAATAGCTGCTAAGGACTTACCAAAAGCAACTTCAAAAATTGCTATAGATGAGCTTAAAAATCTAGGTTATGAAGTAACTATGGTAACTGGAGATAACGAAAAAACAGCAGAAGCAATCAGATTTGACTTAGGTATTGATAAAAAATTTGCTGATGTCCTACCTCAAGATAAAGATAAAGTTGTAAAACAATTGCAAGATATGGGTAAAAAAGTAACCATGGTAGGTGATGGTATTAATGATGCGCCTGCTCTTGCAAGAAGTGATATAGGTATGGCCATTGGTAATGGTACTGATGTTGCTATAGACTCTGCAGATGTTGTATTGATGAGAAATTCACTACTAGATATAGTAAGTGCAATTGAACTTTCAAAATCTACTATAAAGACCATTAAGCAAAATTTATTCTGGGCTTTCTTTTACAATGTAATACTAATCCCAGTAGCAGCAGGGCTTTTATATCCATTTAAAGGAATCACATTAAATCCAATGTTTGCAGCCCTTGCAATGAGTCTTTCATCTGTATTCGTATGTTTAAACTCACTAAGACTAAGAGGATTTAAACCAGAGTTTAAAAATCAAAAAGCTATAGATGAAGTAGAAAAAAACGCATCAAACAATGAATATCAAAATCTATCAAATAATAAAGAAATAAAAGGAGAAGAAAAAATGGCAGATACAAATAAATTGGTAGTAAACGTTAATGGAATGACTTGTGAACATTGCAAAAATCATGTTGAAAAAGCACTAAATGAATTAGCATTTGTAGAAAATGCAAATGTAAATCTAGATGAAAAAAATGCTACAGTTGAATACTTCGGAAGTGTAGATGAAGATCAAATCAAAGAAGCAATAACTGAAGCAGGATACGAATTTAACGGTATCGAATACAAATAATGCACGCTGACAATGAAAAGACCATTAGAAAATTAAAAACCGTCCGTGGACAAATAGATGGTTTAATAAAAATGGTTGAAGATGATAGATATTGTATAGATATCAGCACTCAATTAATGGCCTCAATTTCTATCTTAAAAAATATAAACAAAGATGTATTATCAGCCCACCTTAGCCACTGCGTTTACCAAGCATTAGAAAATGATGATCAAAACGATGCTAAGGAAAAGTTAGCTGAAATTGAGGATATAATAAATAAATTAAATAAAATTTGAGTAAATAAAAAGCTCCCCTTTTGGGAGCTTTTTTAAAATTCTATTAATTTTCTCATAAATGCTTTATTATTTTCAAGTATCTTAAAGATTATAACCCCTATTATACTAACCATAACAAATTCGCTAGCCATAAAAGAGAATAAAATTGTTATGAAAGCACCTGAACTATCTAGTAAAAAATATGTTCCTAAAGCTGGAACAGATACTAATAATACAGGAAATAGTGATGCAATAAATAAATTATCTGTCTTTTGCATAAGTCTAAATGCTATATATGATGATAAGGTACCAAATATAACATCAAACCAAGCCATTGGACTAAATAAATTTGCAATTGCACAGCCTAATACTAGTCCAGGTATATATTTTCTATTATAAAAAGCTAATAATACCAATATTTCTGAAAATCTAAATTGAATCGGACCGTATTGTGGCATAGGGACAACTAATGTAAGTACTGCATAAAGAGCAGCTACTACTGCAGATCTAACTAATAAGTTAGTATCGCTTGTAAAACTATTTTTTTGACTCATTTTTACTCCTTGATTTTTTTTTCGTAATGGGTGCCAAGAAACATTACCTTGCTATGATACCACATTATCATAAAAATCAAAACTTATTGAATGAGTCCTATAATTGAGTAAAATATTGGTATGAAAAAACAATTATTTTTAGTCCCAGTTTTACTTATTTCATTAAGCTCTTGTACAAGCAGTTTTGGAAATAAAAATGAAGGACTGATTGATCAAGAAAATATGAATATCGTCTCTGAAATTAATGAGCTGGCTATAGATACATTTTTGAAAAATAGTAATAAATCTTTATCTGATGTTGTTATTGAAAATGAAAATAAAATCGATCAGAATTTCACACCTAAGGAAAAGTCAGATGTAAAAGAAGACATTATAAAAAATCTTGAAAAATACATTGATCAAGATCCAAAGGCTCATTGGGTATATGATAACTTTTTTAATATAACAAATGTAGAGGCTTATTTAACTGGTAATGACCCAGATACTGTAGAGTTTGTTTATAATATGAATCATAATATTACAGATTTTCCAAAAACTCCAGGTGAATCAATCGAACTAGGTAGAAAAACCCCTTACTATCTTCAATGGGATAATAGATGGGCATATGATGAATTAGGTCAAAGAAATATAGGTATTTCTGGATGTGGACCTACTTCTACATCCATGGTTTTATCAAGAATAAAAAACGATCCAACCATCACACCTGATAAAATCTCCAAGGATGCAAAAAATTATATGACCAACGAAGGGATTTCTTGGAACTTCTTTAAAGATGAAGCAGAAAAATATAAGTTAAACACTAAAGAAATCAATCTAAATGAAAAAGAAATGATCGAAGCCTTAAAAAAAGGACCTATAATTGTATCAGTAAATCGAGGATACTTTACCTTGTTTGGTCATATTTTTGTGATAGATTCATATAAGAATGGTAAATTTATAGTAAATGATCCAAATAGTATAAAAAATACTATGAGACCTTGGACATTTGATGAAATAAGTAATCAAATAGCCCATATGTGGCAAATATATTAATTGACAAAAAGCTTATGGAGGCATATAATAAAGTAGTATTTTATTTTTGCACCATTAGCTCAGTTGGTAGAGCACCTGACTCTTAATCAGGGTGTCCAGAGTTCGAACCTCTGATGGTGCACCATATAAACTGCGGATTTTCCGCAGTTTTTTTGTATTATTTCATAAAAAAAAGACTGGATAAATCCAATCTATTTTTCTTTATCTTGTATAATATAGTTAGCTAAATCCAGCATTTCGCGAGCCATATAATAATTATCACCAAGTAAATCATAAATTGCATCCTCGGTTAAAATACCTTGGTTAATATCGCTAGGAATCTCACCCTTGTTTGATGCATCATAATCTTTCATAAACTTATCACTATAATAATATTTTTCTAGCTTTTCTAATTCTTTTTGGTGATCTTTAAACTCTTTCAAGGCGTTACAAGTTTTGTCCACTAATTTTTTATGCTCTTCATAAATTTTTGTCATTTCAACTACATGATTATAATCCATAATATCTCCTATTTAACATATCTAAAATCATAGCCACATCATTTTTTATTCTGTAAGCTTTGTTCTCAGATCCATTATTTGTCGTTACTATTATGGTACCTAGTTTTTGAAGAAATACAATTAATTGTCCACCCGTGCCTGATGCAAATACCTCACCACTTTTTGATGACCACAAGCTATAGCCATAATAATCTTCAGACAGGCTTTTATTTTTATCTTCTAATTCATTCTTAAAGTAAGGTGCAATCATTTTATTGATACATGATTCACTTACTATTCTTTTTCCATTATAAACACCCTTATTTAAAATTAATTTTCCAATTTTTAATAAATCTTCTGCTGATAAATAAAATTTAGTTGCTCCAGCTAGATACTTTCCATACATATCAGCCCTTGCATTTTTAATTTCCAAAGGTTTAAATAGTCTTTTATTTATATAGTCAAACAGTTCATATCCCAGATATTCCTCTAATGTAGCTGATAATAAATAATAACTTGCATTTGAATACAAAAAATAAGTTCCTGGTTTGTAATGTATAGGATAATTAATTAGGTAGTTTAATAAATTATCCTTATCATATTTATTTATATTCCTACTCATCAATAGTACATCCCTATACCCTACCGTATGGGTTAGCAGATGATTAATTTTGATTTCCTTTAAATATTTTTCATTATTTTTGTTAGTTATATCAATTTTGTCATATAAAATTGAAAATATTTTACTTTCCTCATCAAAATTTATATCTTCATCGATTATTATTCCACAAGTTAAAGCTAAAATAGTCTTAGAAATTGATCTAATATTTATTTTTTCATCACTTTTTTCATTTACTATATAGCCAGAACCATTTTTGTATATAATCAACGAGTCCATAGATTTGTTTTCTTTTATAATTTGATTTGTAAAATTCATTAATTCTTGCATCATTATCTCACTTTTCTATTAATGCAATAGTCTCAAGATGCCTTGAGTGATCAGTATGGATAAAATTTATTATTTTAAGGAAGCCTCGTATATGAAAATATATCCATAAGTATATATCTTATATTTTAAATTATCTCTAAATCTAAATTCACTTATAATATATCATTATAATTTGTATAAATAAAATACCATAAATAGCATAATCATACTTTTTCTCAACTTCTATACCTCAAATTATAATCACCAATTTTTACAACATAAATATAGTAGACGAGATTTATCGAAAATTATTTATTCTTTTTTTTGCTATTACATAGCCTTTTGAACAACGACTTTTTAAAATAACTTTAATTATATCTTCAATGTAAATTCTTTATTATATTTACCTATAGTATTCTTTAACTGAATCGTACCTCCATGTTTTTCTACAATTCTTTTACTAATAACAAGCCCTAGACCTGTACCTTTCCCAGCTGTACGATTTTTATTAGATGTAACAAATGCTTTAAAAATATCTTTATCTTTTGGGATTTTTTCTCCATTATCTCCTATAGAAATAAATGAACTTTTATCTTTGTTGTATAAACTAACATATACTTTGCTTCCTTTTTTATTATGAGTATAAGAATTTATGATTAAATTTTCTATAGCTCTTTTTATCTCTTTTTTATCTGCTATAACGGGTATAGGATAATTTGGTATCTTTACTTCGATATCGATGTTTTTATCTTCAAAATCTTCAAAATGTTCTGCTATCAAATTTCTTAGTAAAATTGTTAAATCAAATTCTTCTTTTTTTAATTCATAATCTATTATTCCAAGTTTTGAATACTCAAACATTGTGTTAAGTAGATCATTTGTATATTTAGTTTTATTATATATTAAGTTGTAAGTTGGCTTTATATCTTTTTGAGGAATCTTCCCATCCATTAAAGCTCTAGAAAATCCCTGAATAGAAGTCATAGGAGTTTTTAAATCATGCGCAATAGCTGCAAATATCATATTATGTTCATTAAGTCTTTTTTTACTTTCATTTTCTAAAACTTTGTTAGTAAATTTATAAAACATATAGGCACTTACAAATAATGGCAATACAGATATTACAAGGTAGAAAGCTATTGTAATGTACATAAAGGTAGGTTGACTTATATTTAAAAGGTTGCTTATGACTTTTGAAGATTCATCAAGCCAATTCATCAATTCATCCACTAAAGTTTCTAATAACCAAAGTATTGATATGTTTATTATAAAGCCTTTAATTATTTTATTTCTAACAAATTTATTTTCATCACTTTTCATATCTATAACCAAGCCCTCTTATTGTCACAATATGCTCATGTCCAATTTTAGATCTGAGTTTACTTATAATTACCCTGATAGTGTTGTCGTCAACAACTGAAGTCTCTGACCAAGCATATTCGTAAATTTGTTCGTTTGTAAAAACTCTTCGTGGGTTTTTCATAAATAGCTTTAGAACCTTAAACTCACTACTGGTCAAGTCAATAATATTCCCATTTTTCTCAAGCGTACATTGGTGAATATTTAGACTAATCTCTCCTATAGTTATCTTTGGCTTATCATTATTTTTTAAACTATGTTCATTTCTTCTAAACTCCCCTTTTACCTTTGCCACTAATTCTAAAGGCTCAAAAGGCTTTGTAAGATAATCATCAGCACCTAGGTCTAGTCCTAAAATCCTATCACTCAGATGAACTTTGGCCGAAATTACAATAATAGGAATATATTTTTCACACTTATTATTTTTATCTCTAATGTTTTTTATGAGTTCATATCCGTTGATTTTTGGCATCATAATGTCTATTATCGCAAGGTCGATATCTTTTTTTTCTATAATCTCTTTTGCTTCATTTCCGTCATAAGCACAAAACAGCTCATAATTATCTGATTCCAAGTATAGACTGACTAGTTTTACAATATCCACTTCATCATCAGCTATTAATATTTTTTTCATATTTTCTCCTTATATATTCCAAAAATTGTATAACTTAAATAATATTACAAATACGGTGAAAACAGAAGAAATAAATCCCCAAGATAGTAAATATATTTTTTCTTTTCTTGATTTTCCATTAGAAGATATCCTAAACAACTTAATTCCATTAAGCAATGATACAATTCCCATTACTGCAATAACGATTCCGGTTATCACTGCATTTTTTGGCGTGAACACCATGTCACTTGCTAAATAAAATAATATACCAACCGTAATAGTACCCCATAATACTTGTGTTAGGGTAATGTTCTTATTAAAGTATACAATTTTATTCTTTATATTATCAATTATTAAAATGATAAACTTTCCAACTAATAGAATTAGGCTTATTATTCCTAATAATATTGCTAGGCATAAGAATAAAAACATTGATTTATTCGATTTGTGGGCAACGTAGTCGGTAGACATCATCTCAAGCCTGTTATCGTTCGCTTTGGTTTTTGATTTGTGCATAAACATTTCTAAACCATTTCCATTATCCATAAGATATGAATTTTTACCAATTTTGAAAATATTTGTCTCGCCTATACTAAAGCCAAAAAGATTTAGTGAATACTTATCTCTAGCCGCTTTCTTTATAGGTAAGATTCCCCCTAAATACTGCTGAAATTTACCCATGCCTTCTGATATATTCCTCTTTTGAATATAAAAACCTGAAATATCATCGGATGAAATACCACTAGTATCTATTCCTTTACTATCTTTAATACTTCCGTATAATACTTTAGGCAATCCATAATTAAATATGGTTTCACCAGGCTCATTGGTCATTATTACCATTCCGGTATTCGATATTGGATCGAATACTAGATTAGAAGAGCACCCCATAGTATTACCGGCATGCGATAGAACTTGAACTCCATATTCTAAAGTCCACAGACCGTGGCAATTTTTACTTATATTGCTATCTGTATAATGTGAAGTCGGCTCAAACATTTCACGTCTGGTTTCTTCTTTTTTAAACAATGGATTTTCTTTTGAAACAAAGGCTTGCCCAAATGTTGCAAAATCATGCAAAGTACCTACACAGGCACCTGCAGGGTACAGCTGCACGTAAGAACGTGCTGTTCCTAAATCTTGATTGTCTTCTATTTTTTCACCCCTATAATAACAATGTAACTCATTTCTTTTATCCTTAACATCGTCATTGTCTAAAAGTTTAGGGTCTATTGAGGTATGATTCATGTTTAGAGGTTTGAAAATATGATTATTCACATATGATACATAGTCTTCCTTGCTCACATTTTCTACAATCAATGCAGCAAGTGCTGTCCCCCAATTTGAATACGCTGTGTATTCCCCAACATGGTATGCCTGGTATGGCTCGCACGATTTGACGGCTTCTTCAAGATTACTATATAACTGATCTTCAGTTGCTAACTGGTTTTCATAGAAACTTTCTTGAAAACCTGCATTATGACTCATGAGGTTTTTAAGGGTAATTTTCTC
Source organism: Anaerococcus martiniensis (assembly GCF_043187485.1). GTDB lineage: Bacteria > Bacillota > Clostridia > Tissierellales > Peptoniphilaceae > Anaerococcus > Anaerococcus martiniensis. Next base: position 59,109 of record NZ_CP171106.1, on the reverse strand, counting down.
ATCTTTATATCTTATCTTTTTTAAAAATTTATCTGGAAGATAAACTCTTATATCTTCGTCTAAATCAATCTTCCCTTCTTCATACAACTGCATGACAGAGACCCAAACCAAAAGCTTGGAAGAGCTCCCCCAATCGTAGACTGTATCAAAGTCTGCTAAAGATTTATTTTCTATGTTTTTATAGCCATAAGTTTTTTTAAGAGAGATTCTATCTCCATTAAAAACAGCTATCTGACATGATACAAGACCTTCCTTATATTTTTCTACATATTTGTCTATGTTTACTTCTATCTTTTTAATATCCTCATCTGTATTATATAACTCTTTTGCATAACTATTTTCACAACTTAGTAAAACTACAAATAAAGTTATAATGATAAATACCCAAATATTCCTTTTCATTATGTCCTCCTCTTTAATCTTGTATTTATTATAAAATATGGACATTAACAAAACTAAAACTGAGTATTAACTCAATATTAATTTTTTGATTCATGAACTTTTTCTATTACTTAATGTAGTCTGGACTTATAAAGTTATCAGAGTTGATGAATTTGAAGATTTTTGGGAAGTTTCGGAAAAGCTACCATAATTAATAGCCATTCTCTGGTAATTTATCTAATATTTGTTATTGTAGTTTTTTCCAATTGATAGATTTTAAAATTAAATGCTGCACTTTGACTAAATAAACTCATACAACCTTCTTGTGAAATATCAAAAAGCATAAAACACACAAAGGTTAATATGAGTTATAAATGTTATACAGTAAATGACAGAAATTAATAGAGGTATTAAAACAAGAGGGCTATTCTTTTATAAGAATAGCGAAAATTTTAGGCTTTCACCACTCTACTATTTTAGAGGTTGAATTTCCTTAAAGGTTATATACAAATTGGCTTTATTTAGATACGATAACATTTGACATAAATAAACTTAGAAGAAAATAAAATCAAGAAAAGCAAAAGTAACCAGAAGTAGGTCTAACATTGGAACTTACATATGTAAAAGACCAAGTAAAGTTAAAATGAAAATTAAAATAGCTTGTTGAAGTAATATTATCCAAAAAACATCTTTGCCTAAAATTGAAACTGGAGAGTTAATTAAGAATATAAATGGAGTTTAATAATAGTCTGAGAAAATGTATAGATTATCAAACTCCATTTGATGTACTAATCACTAACTTAGTTTGCTACAAGTGTTTCAATATTATTTTAAATTTATCATACAAAAGACATCTAAATTGAATTTTCAAGCTGATTTTAGTGGTCTCATTACATTATGTATTATATTAAGAAAAAATAAAAATAGCCTTATAGTATGAACTTTTTAATAATCAATATCAACATCAAGTCCAGATTTAAATACTACTTTTATATTTACTTCATAAACTATAACCTTTTATGTTAATTTTATAACTAAATCTTCATATTAACTCTTCATATTATTGTTTATTTTTTTGATTTTTTAATCTTTATTACTAAAAATATTCAAAAAAAAAAAGACTATTAGAGGTCGTTAATTATCCTAAAAGTCTTATAAATATTTGTTTAATATTTTTCAAGAAAATCAGCTGATTCTATCTGACTTGAGTGGTCAGTATAGATAGAATTTAATGTTTTTCAAAAGCTTTGTATATGGGAGTATGTCAATTAGTTTAAATATTGCACAGATTAAATTGATTTTTTTCTTATATATTAATCCAATGTCTTCTTGTTATAACATTTCCTCTTGATAAGCTATTTTTCACTTTATTTTCCAAAATTCCACCATTATTTTCTATAACTTTTATTGATCCGATATTGTCATCATCACATGTAATCAAAACCTTATGAAGGTTCAATGTCTCTTTGCAATACATAAGTGCCATAGAGAGCATTTTTGTACCATAGCCCTTCATACATTCAGATTGTCTAATTTCGTATCCTATGTGACCACCATAGTTAATTAAAAAAGAATTTAATTCATGCCTAATACTAATTTCACCAATAAATTTTTCATTATCTATCAACCAAAATGTAGTGGCTCTAACATAATTTATAGGCAAGTTTATACCATGTTCAAAATTATAAGAACGTTCTATAATTGTCTCAGGGTTGCTAAAAAGTTTTACTGCGTGCGGTCTAAAAATTTCATCTTCTTCATTTGCTTCTATATAACTTTTGATATACTTTCTATTTGGTCTAATTAATTTCATAAGTCCCCCATTACTTATAACTTAAATATGCTATAACATTCTTAGCTAATTTGTTAATGGATTACTGTAAAAGCCTTACCCCCTAAATTTTATACCATCTAAACCACTACACCTATAGAAGGCAAGTGCTCGGATGATATATCTCGCCTAAGTCTTCAAAAAATTTCGAATAAATCCTTAATGAATTATTAGATCTTGTTATCATAAAAAAACCTTGTTTTTCATAAGTCATAGTTCACCTGCTCGCTTTGCTCTTTTAAGCCTTTATTCTATTTTCTTGACATCAATACAATAGTCTCAGCAGTCGCTTTCTTACCAATCGATGCTCTTTAGTAGCAGCTCTTGGAAAAGCTTAGCATGACACCTGCCGCTGTTTCACGTCGATTAACTTTATTAATCTCGTGAAAGCAGGGTTATGGCTTCCACATGTCTTGAGTTTGGAAATTGATCGAAGATTTCATATTTTTTTATTTTGTATCCATTTTCAATAAAGGTTTTTAGATTATCAATTTGGGTTTTTGGATTACAAGATATATATACAAATTTTTTAGGTTTTATATTAATTATTTTTTCTAAAGATTCTGGTGCTATGCCAGACCTTGGCGGATCTAAAATTACTACATCATAATCTCCTCTAACCTTTTCAATTTCTTCTAACACATCCCCACAAAGAAAATCAATATTGTCAATCTCATTGAGTTTTGCATTTTCAAAAGCTTTTTCTACAGCTTCTTGTACTATTTCAATACCAGTTGCTTTTTTAGCCACATTAGCCATAACTTGTGTGATGGTCCCAGTACCAGAATATAAGTCAAGTGCATTCATAGAATTATCAATATTTGCAAATTCAAAGGCTTTTTGATAAAGTTTTTCCGCAGTAAATACATTTGGTTGGAAAAATGAAAATGGTGATATGTTAAATTTTAAACCTAACATCTCCTCTGTTATGTGATCTTTTCCAAATAATAGTTCAATTTTTTCAGGAATTACTGCATCAGCTACTGAATCGTTTATCACATGGAATATTGACACAATTTGTCCATCTAAGTCTAAATCTTTTAAAAAGTTAACAAAGAGATTTTTTCTGACATCATCAAAGCTTTCATCACTTGTTGTTACTAGCACACACATAATCTCATTAGTTCTATGTCCTTTTCTTATAATAAAATGGCGCAAAAGTCCTTCACGCCTTGATTTGTGATAAAAGCTAGTGCTTTTTTCTCTGAAATAATTTTGGACCGAACTTCTTATTTTATTAAAATCATCATCTATTACATTACAATCAATTGTATCCACTATTTCATAAAATCTATTTTGCCTATGGAGCCCTAAAATTAATTTCCCACCCTTGTGAGCATCTCCAAAAGTATACTCCATTTTATTTCTAAACCCTTGGGTTACTGGAGACCTATTGATTGGAATATCTCCTTCATAATAAATATTGTTTTCAGATAATAATTTTTTTATCATATCTTGCTTTAGCATCAGTTCTGTTTCATAGGGCAGTTTTTGATATGCACATCCTCCGCAAATATCAGCTTGAGGACAAAAATTTCTACTATTTTCAAGTGGAGAGTATTCAATTAATTCAATATATTTACCTTTTTTGTAGTCTTTTCTATTTCTTGTGATTTTTACCTTACAAGTTTGTCCTAAAACTCCACCCTTAAATTCAACTATATTATTATCTTCATCATTCCCAATCGAAATATTTGGATATTTTACTTCATTTATTTTAACATTGCTATTTTTGTTCTTTCTCAACTACACCCTCCCAAAACTTTTCTGATTCTCTTCTAAAATCACTTTTCTCATTTACAATCCTTAAGCCCTTACTTTTCCAATGCTTAGGATACATATTTTTATATTTATAACTATTAAATCTATCATCAACTAAATAAATAATCCCCTTATCATTCTCACCTCTAATAACTCTACCTGCAGCTTGATAGACCTTGTTTAGTCCAGGGAAAGTATATGAATAATCAAAACCATTTTCTCCTAATTTATCGAAGTGATTTTTGATTAAATTTCTTTCATCACTAACACCAGGCATACCTACAGAAATAATCATAGATCCTATAAGTCTATCTCCAATCAAGTCTACGCCTTCAGAAAATATTCCTCCTAGAACTACAAATGCTGTTTTAATAGAGTCCTTATCAAATTGTCTTAAAAATTTCTTAGTTTCCTTTTCATTCATAAACCTATCTTGGATTATTACTTCATCGTCAAAACGTGATTTATAATCTTCATATACGTCTTCTAAATATGAATAGGATGGGAAAAATATGAAATAATTACCCTTTTTTGAATTTATAAATTCGTTTATAGTTTCACTAATAAATACTATATTATTATTTCTATCCCTATATCGTGTGCTAAGTTCTCGATTAAAAAGTTCAAAGTTTTTTTCATCAAAGGGCATATCAAGCCTTAGTTTTAAACTATCCTCTGCTCCTAAAATTTTAGTAAAATAAATCATCGGTGATAGTGTAGCTGAAAAGAATATAGTAGACCTAGATTTTTTGTAAGTACTTGATAAAACCTCAGAAGGATCTATACACTTTATCTGATAGAAAATTTGATTATATTCTTCATCATAGGAAATAACAGAATAAAAACCTTCTGTATAGTATTCTTCTATTTTTAAAAACTTATTTATATCAAAAAATAAATTTAATAGATCATCATAATTTTCATCATCATGCTCTTCTACCAAGTATTTTTGAAGTGGCTTTAAAAGTCTTACAAATTTTTTATCAAAATCTTCTATTAGACTTTCCTGGTAATAATAAAGTTTTTTTCCGTATTTTGCATAAAGTTCATCAAAAGTATTTGATATTTCTTTAAGATACTTGATAAGTGTTTTATATTTTTTCTCATTAAGTTTTTCTGTAATCTCCTTAAAGCGTTCATTAGTAAAGCTAAAGCTGTACATATCTCGTGATCTCTCTACTAAATTATGAGATTCATCAATTAAAAAAACATATCTATCAATCACTTCATCAAAAAATCTTTTAAGATATGTATTTGGATTAAAAACATAATTATAATCGCAAATTATAAAATCTGCATATGATGAAATATCTAGTTCTAACTCAAAGGGACATACCCTATATTTTTCTGCATAAGATGTTACTGTTGCAAATTCCATTATTTCTTCATTACCAATTATGTCTTTTAAAGCATCATTTACCCTATCAAAATGACCTTTAGCAAAAGGACAATCTACTGGATTACATTTTACTTCATCATTTAAGCATATTTTTTCCTTTGATGTAATCGAAAGTGCTTTAATAAATAAACCTTGATTTTTTAGAATATGAACTGATTTTAAAGCTTCATTTGCTTGTGTATTCTTGCTAGTTAAATAAAAAATCTTATCAGTTAAATCTTCCCCCATTGATTTTAAAGAAGGAAATACAGTTGAAATTGTTTTTCCTATACCAGTTGGTGCGTCTACAAAAAGATTTTTTTCATCTAAAATTGATTTATAAACTGCAACAGCCATCTTTCTTTGGCCTTTTCGGTAATCTTTATAGGGGAAATCTAAGTTTTTTATAGTTTGATTCCTCTTAGATATATTTTTTACTAATATTTTTGAAAAGTTTAGATACTCATTTAATAAAGAATAATAAAATTCTTTAAGAACATCAAACTTAAATGATTCTCTAAAAATAATAGATGAATAGTCCTCAACACTAACATAGGTAAGTGTAATACTCATACTATCTAAATTATTATCTAGAGCATAAAAATATGCATAGCATTTGGCCTGGGCCCAGTGTAATTTGTTTGTGCCATCTATTTCTGAAAGAATTCTGCTTGTAGATTTAATTTCATCTATTACAAATTCATTTTTTCCCTGAATTAATCCATCAGCTCTGCCCTCTACCATAAATTCAACATCGTCAATCATAGTTGAATTTTTAAGAGAATATTCACTTTTATAATTTTCACCATGTTTTTTTTGAATTGCTTGATGGGCTCTAATACCCTCAATCATTCTAGCATTATCACGAAATCTATTGTCGATATCTCCAGATCGCATTACAAATTCTATAAGATTTCTAACTGAAATTTTAACTAACATTTAATCACCTTTTCATATTATACTATTATTTAGGGTATAAAATGATATAAAGATAAGGAGTCATTATGAATGAAACAATTAAAAATCAACTGAATCACAGAACTATAAGAGAATTTAAAGATGAAAAATTAGATCAAAGTGTCATAAATAATTTGCTAGATGTTGCAAATATGGCACCTACGAGTAATGGAATGCAATTTTGTACAATTATTGAAGTCACAGATCAAAATTTAAAAGATGAATTAGCAAAAAATGGTCTACAAGAATACATGGCTCGAGCACCTCATCTTTGGATATTCATAGTAGATTTGTTTAGAAATTACAATATTGCAAAAGAAAATGGCCAAGAAAACGACGAGATGTTAGGCTTTGATAGATTTATTCAAGGTATGACCGACTGTATAATTGCAGCTCAAAACGTAACAATTGCGGCTGAAAGTCTAGGGCTAGGGGTAAATTATTTTGGGAATATCCATAATGATACAAAAAATGTAATAAAGCTTTTAAATCTACCATCACTAACTTATCCTGCAGTAGGATTGGGTTTTGGAATTCCTAACCAAGAACCTCAAATAAAGCCAAGAATGAACATTAACTTAAAAACTTTTGAAAACTCGTATAAAGTTTATGAAAATTATAACCAAACAATAGCTGAATATGATAAAGAGATGACAACCTACTATGATCTAAGAGATGCTAACAGAAGAGTAGATTCTTTTTCTGTACAGATACCAAAAAAACAGGGAACACCAATTGCAAATCGAAATAAAATGTTTGAAACCTTATTGAACCAAGGATTTAAAATAGATATAAAATAAAGATTACATTTGTAATCTTTATTTTTTTAGTACAGATACGTAAGAATTATCTTTAATGTAAAATCTATATGGAAAATCAATGGCTTCCTGAGCGTAATCTATGCCTATTCTTTTGTCAATGATTATATTAAAAATACTATTATCATCTTCAACAAAAAAAGATTGATTAAATAAATTATTACCATTTAAATCTTTATCTATATTTAGAGCTTTTGTAAGTTTCCCAGGACCATTAGTAATATTTTTCTTTTGGTAAGAAGTTAATTCATTATATATTTTCCCAAACCTATTTAAACTAATTTTGTCAAATTGATTTAATGGTTCAATTGCTCTAATCAAAACTGCCTCTGGAATATTTTTATCCTGAGTAACAAAATTTAGCATAAAATGAATACCATATGTTTGATACACATAAACAGTACCAGCATCTTCATACATTATTTTATTTCTTTCTGTTTTTCTATCTCCAAATGTATGAGCTGCCCTATCATCTACTCCAAGATAGGCTTCAGTTTCAACAATTTTTGCTTTATATATAATACCATTGTCGTTTTTAACTATAATTTTACCTAGCAAGTCCTTAGCAACTATTAAGGTATCTCTTTTAAAAAATTCTTTATTTAACATAATCTCCTCTACTGATTTTTATTTATAAATATGATATCATATTATTATCAGAGTAGATAGGAAGCGTTAAGTGTTAAGAAATGGGTTGTTGTTCTTAAACGAAGCATATTGCTATGATTTTCTATCGCAACCGCTGCCTCTGATAGAAAGGGGAAAAAGTGAATAAAAAACTTACAGTAAATATGATCACGAAAATGTCTATTTTTGCTGCTCTAACAGTTATTTTCAGAAGATTTCTAACAATAACTATTTTTTCTAGCACAAAAATCGGACTAGGTTATTTACCTACGATAATGGCAGGAATCTTATATGGTCCTTTAGCTGGTGGGATAACTGGAGGCGTGGCAGATGTTGTCGGAATGTTGATGAAGCCTGATGGAGTATTTCATCCGGGATTTACGCTAAGTAATATTTTAATAGGTGCTATTCCAGGATTTATTTCTTATAATATTTTTAAAAGGGATTTTAAAAATAAACTTGAATGGATATGCCTTACAAGCTGTATATTTGTATTTATGGGAGTAAGGCTCTTGCTTGATTCCTTATGGTTAACCCATTTATATTCTAACCCATATATTTTTTATATAATACGCAATTTTCTAAAAGATGCTGTTGAAGCAGGACTTAATGCTCTTGTTTTAATAATGCTCTTTCCAAAAATAACAAAATACGCATATGAAAAGCTCTAAGAATTTCTTAGAGCTTAATTATTTTGATTTATAAAATCATTTATTAATCTTGCAGTTTCTTCCAGATAACTTTTATCTCCTGGATAGCCTATTACTAAATGACCATGTTCTTTTACTTTTCCTACTATCATTAGATTGCGATATAGTTTATTTTCTCCAGTTCCAAGATATCTCATATCAGTGATTATACCTATAATCATTCTTGGAAAATCTATATTATTTTCTTTTTCAAATTCTGCCATCACCCCATGAGCCATAATTTCACCAGCTACACCATCATCAATTGTTAATCCGTCCAAACATGCAATTAGAATATTAGCTTTTTTAAGCTCTGCAGTGTCTGCTTGGGCAATTTTTATATCTGTTATAATGTCATCGTTATTTTTTTTATCGTTTATGTCTGCATTTCTTTGAGGTACATACAATTTTAAATCAGTATTTTCCTCTATAAATCTTGCTAAATCTTCAGTCCATTTAAACATAGCATCATTAAAAAAATGACTAGCTAAATATCCGTACATTTACACTCCTTAAAAACTTCTTCCTGCTCCGCCACCACCAGTGCTTCCTCCACCACCGGTAAATCCTCCAGAATATGAACTACTGGATGAACCTCCAAATGAAGAATTTCCTCTAAATGGTGAAGATCCCCTAGTCCGGGTAGTTGAATTCCAAGGGTCATCATAATATCTTCTTCTATACCTTGGATAAGTCCTATAGCCTGGATAATTTCTATAATATCTTTTATTATTTGATCCATATAGGTTCATCCTGGTAGTTAAATTCGATATTACAATAAATATAATCAAGTAGAAAAATAATGTGCCTAGACTGATTCCATCAGAGTATGATTTACTATTTACATCTAAGTAATAATCATAATTTCCATCTAATGATACTCCGTATTCATCCACTACTTCAGCAACTAATGCGTTAAATCCTTCATTAATTGCTTTGGAATAATTACCTTTTTCTAAGTCATCAATCATAAAATTGTCAATGATTCTTCCAACCTTACCATCGTTTAATCTACCTTCGATTCCATAACCAGTCGATATAAATATTTCCCTTTTTTGAGTTAAATCATTTTCGGTAATTAGCATTAGAATCCCATTTTTTTTATTTTGATCTCCTACATGCCATTTATTAAATATCTTAGGCCCTAAATCGCTAGCAGGCAAACCATCAGGATTTTTAATTGTAACAACCATTATCTGCGAACCAGTTTTTTGTTCTAACTCTCTGTTGGTTTTTGTTATATTTTCCTTAGTTTCCATATCCAACATGCCTAATTCATCCAGGTAAAAGCTGCTTGGAGCAGATGGTAGGTCTGCATAAGAGATTAGAGGAAAAAGGAAGATTAATAAGCAAAGTATTAAGTTAAATCTAAATATCTTCCTCTTTTTCATAAATCCTCCTATTTATTGTTTTGATTAAAATCAACTTTTGGAGCTTCCTGAGCTCCTTCGCTTGCTTGGAAGTATTCGGCTTCTTTATATCCAGTAAATCCAGCTATAATATTTGTTGGGAATCTGTTTAAATCTGTGTTGTAATTTTTTACAGCTTGATTATAATTTCCACGTTCTACAGAAATTCTATTTTCTGATCCAGCCAATTCATCCATTAATTGTGTATATTGAGTATTGGCTTTTAATTCTGGATAATTTTCAACTACAACATTCATCTCACGAACTGCTTGAGTTAGTTGATCGTTGGCATCTGCTAATTCTTTGGGAGATTTTGCATTATTAATTCCAGAACGAGCTTCTGTAATTTTTGTTAAAGTTTCACCTTCATAATCTGAATATCCCTTAACTGTATTTACCAAGTTAGGAATTAAATCTGCTCTTCTTTGGACAACATTTTGTACTTGAGCGTAAGCCTCATTAACATTTTCACGGCTACCTGCAAGTCTATTGTAGGTTGGAACTGTTAGGATTAATATTAATGCTAAAACTACTAATATTCCTCCTATAACTCCAAAACCACTTCTTTTTTGATATTTATTATTCATTACTCCTCCTAAGTCTTTTTATAGAGTATTAATACCCATTTAGAATGATTGCCTTATCATTTATTAAACTAGATTTAACATCAATAATTCTTTGATTGCTTGATCCACGAAATTTTAATTTTAAATCTTTTTTAGATTCTATAAATGGTCCATCAACCAATACATCAACTTTCTCTAGTAATTGCTTATATACAGGATTTTTCATTAAATATTCAAATGTATGTCCTGAGTAGATCCATATATTTTTATTAATCTTATTTTTTATATCATTTAATATATTTATTAAATCATTTGCACTCTCAAACGGTTCCCCGCCAAGAATGCTTAATCCAGAAATTTCATCACTTTTTAAATAATTTATCACTTGATTAGTAGTTTTTTGAGTCCAGGTTTGGCCAAAATTTGGATCTTGGTATTCTTTATTAAAACAATTTTTGCAATTAAGCTTGCATCCTGTAACAAATATACTTGTGCGAATTCCTGGTCCGTTTGCAATATCGTATTTCCTAATTTGTCCATAATTCATATGTGAAGCACCCTAGCTTTTATTTCTTTAGTCCTACCCTCATTCCAGAAATTTTCTCCCAAATATCCACAAGTACGACGAACAACTGTTAGGCTAGATTTATCTTTATTTCCACAGTTTGGACAATACCAATTATTATCTTCGTCTAATAAAATTTCTCCATCAAAACCACAATTACTGCAATAATCTGATTTAGTATTGAATTCTGCATATTGGATGTGGTTATAGATATATTTGACCATGGTAAGCAATGCATCTACATTGTGGTCCATATTTGGTATTTCTGCATAAGAGATGCAACCTCCCGTAGATAAAGCCTGAAACTCTGATTCAAAATCAAATTTATCAAAAACAGAAATCTCTTCTCTAACATCTACATGGAAGGAATTTGTATAATATCCCTTATCAGTTACATTTTTGATATTACCAAATCTATCCTTATCAATACTTGCAAACCTATGAGTTAGACTTTCCGCTGGAGTACCATATACTGCGAATGCTATATTATATTTTTTGCTCCATATTTCTTTCTTTTTGTTTAAAAGGTTCATTATTTTTACTGCAAATTCTTTTCCACCAGCACTTGTATGAGAATCTCCCTTTACAAGCATACTAGCTTCATAAATTCCTATATAACCTATAGTTACTGTTGCATATCCATTTTCCAGTAAGTATTTTATAGGTGTATGTTTTGGAAGCCTTGCAATGGCCCCGTGTTGAAAATGTATTGGAGAACTATCGCTAGTTACTTTTGATAAATGTTCATACCTTAGTAGACCAACTTCTTTAACAAGATCTAATCTTTTTTCTAAAATTTCAAAGAATTTTTCTTCATCATTTTGTGCTAGTATCCCTATTTGAGGGAGATTTATAGTACACACTCCCATATTAAATCTTCCATCAAATTTATAATTGCCATTATCATCCTTATATGGAGGAAGAAATGCCCTGCATCCCATAGGAGAAAAAACATTACCTTCATAGTTTTCCTTCATTTTTTTAGCAGAAATATAATCAGGGTACATTCTCTTTGCAGTACATTTGGCTGCTAATCTTGTAAGTTCATAATACTTACTATCATCATTTATGTTATTATCATCCAAAACATAAATTAATTTTGGAAAGGCTGGTGTAACATAAACTCCGGACTCATTTTTTATGCCTTGAATTCTTTGCTTTAAGATTTCTTCTATTATCTTAACTGTTTCAGATAGGTATGGGTCTTTTTCATCTGTATGCATAAACAAGGTTACAAATGGTGCCTGACCATTACTAGTCATAAGTGTATTTATTTGATACTGAATAGTTTGAATTCCCGATTCCAAATCTTTTTGAGTCATTGCATCAGCCATTGCTAGTGCTAAATTTTCATCATTTAAAGTTTTTTTAGCCAAATTTAAATTTTTTTCATAAGATTTTCTTAAATATGGACTTAGGCATGATATGTTTATGGATTGACCACCGTATTGGTTAGATGCAATTTGTGCAATTATTTGTGTCATGACATTACATGCCACTTGAAATGACTTTGGACTTTCTATTAATTTTCCATTTACAACTGTTCCTTGATCTAACATATTTTTCATGTCTACTAGGCAACAGTTAAATATTGGTTGGATTAAATAATCTAAATCATGGATATGTATGGCCCCTGAATCATGTGCTTCGACTAAATGAGCTGGGATTAATTTTCTCTTAGCTATATCTTTTGCAACTTCTCCTGCTATTAAATCTCTTTGAGTAGAAGCTATAATTGGATTTTTATTAGAATTTTCATCCATAACATCAACATTTGTTTGATTAAGCAGACCTAAGATATCATTGTCAGATGTATTCTGTTCTCTTTTGTAGGCCTGAATTGATTTATAAGATTCGTAGGCTCTTGCAGTAGCAGGATTTTTATTTTTTATAAGTTCGTAATAAACTGATTCTTCTATATCATAAATAGAAATCTCATCTTCATTTTTATATTTTTCTTTTATTATATATGCTATTTCTTCTGGTTGATCTTTTATATATACTCCGCTTGGAGAATTCATAGCTTTAAGGATAGCAGCAGATATTTTTTCTTCTTTAAAATCGGCTTTTTCACCATTTCTTTTTACAACTTGTAACATATTATCCCCCCTATACTTTCGATAGTATACCATATCTAGTTATCAAATAAAAGTATATACTATATATAGTATATACAACTATAAAACTAGGAATAATAAAAGAGATGTTGCAATAAAGCCAAACATCTCTTTAAATTAAAAGTATATTTATTTTTTGATAAATGATAATTCTTTATTTTCATCCAAATCTAAAAAGGCAGTATCTTTAGCACCAATTTTACCTTCGATGATTAATCGGCCGAGCTTTGTTTCTACATTTGTTTGTAAAAATCTTTTTACAGGTCTTGCACCATATTCAACATCATAAGAATGATCTAGGATATATTCTTTAGCAGCTGGTGAGATTTCTAAGTCTATATTTAAATCTTTAAGTCTTTTTCTAATTTCATTTACTTGTAAGTCAATGATGTTATAAACTTGATCACTTGTTAGTGGGCTAAACATAACTATATCATCAATCCTGTTTAAAAATTCTGGTTTAAATGATGTTCTTAATGATTCTTCCACTAGATTTTTATTTTCCTCATCTATTGTTCCATCATCTTTTAGTCCATCGATTAAATATTGGCTTCCTATATTTGATGTCATGATTATAATGGTGTTTTTAAAGTCTACTGTCCTACCCATGCTATCTGTAAGTCTACCATCATCTAATACTTGTAATAAAATATTAAATACATCTGGATGGGCTTTTTCTATTTCATCAAATAGGATCACAGAATATGGCATTCGACGGACTGCTTCTGTTAATTGACCACCTTCTTCATAGCCTACATAACCTGGTGCTGCACCTATTAGTCTTGATACAGAATATTTTTCCATATATTCTGACATATCTATTCTTATCATATGATTTTCATCATCAAACATAGCTTCTGACAATGCTTTGGCAAGCTCTGTTTTACCAACTCCAGTTGGTCCTAGGAAAATAAATGAGCCTATTGGTTTTGAAGCATCTTTAAGACCAGATCTTGCTCTAACAATAGCGTCTGAAACTGCATTAATTGCATGGTCTTGGCCTATTACTCTTTCGTGTAGTTTTTCAGGAAGAGTTAATATCTTACTTCTTTCACTTTCTACTAGCTTATTTACAGGGATACCTGTCCAGTTACTTACGACATCAGCTACATCTTCATCTGTTACTTGTTCTTTTATAGCATCTTCATTATCTTTTTGATAAAACTCACTTGCTTTTTTAAGCTTTTCTTCTAAAGCTGGTAGAGTACCATAACGTAACTCAGAAAGTTTTTCAAAATCATAGTTTCTTTCTGCTTGTTCAATTTCATTGTTTACTCTATCTATTTCTTCCTTGATATTTTTCACATCATCAATGGATGATTTTTGTTCTTTCCATTTTAAGAAGTCTTCATCGTATTTTTCAGATAAATCAGCTAACTCTTTTTCAAGTATGGTTAGTTTTTCTTTAGATGATTCATCTTCTTCTTTTTTAAGAGCTGTTATTTCAATTTGTAATTGTAATAATTTTCTTTTTTGTTCGTCAAGGTAAGTTGGCATAGTGTCTATTTCTGTACGAACTGTGGCACATGCTTCATCCATAAGATCTATAGCCTTATCTGGTAAAAATCTATCTGTAATATACCTATCAGATAATTCTGCAGCTGCAATTACTGCGCTATCTTGGATACGGATACCGTGGAAGATTTCATATTTGTCCTTGATACCTCTTAAAATGCTTATAGTATCTTCTATTGTTGGTTCATTGACCATTACCTTTTGGAAACGTCTTTCAAGCGCTCCATCTTTTTCGATATATTCCCTATATTCGTTTAAGGTTGTAGCACCAATTACTTTTATTTCTCCACGAGCAAGCATTGGTTTCATAATATTTGATGCATCCATAGCACCTTCTGTCTTACCGGCACCTACTAGGGTATGGATTTCATCAATAAACATTATTATTTGACCATCAGAATTTTGAATTTCCTCTAAAACTGCTTTAAGCCTTTCTTCAAATTGACCACGGTATTTTGCTCCTGCTACTAGGGCACCCATATCAAGGGAGAAAATTGTTCTGCCTTGTAATGGCTCTGGCACATCGTTATTTACAATTCTTTGGGCAAGTCCTTCTACAATAGCAGTTTTACCAACACCAGGATTACCAATTAATACTGGGTTATTTTTCTTACGACGAGATAGGATTCTAAGGGCATTTCTTATTTCGCTATCGCGGCCAATAACTGGATCTATTTTTCCTTCTCTTGCCTCTTTAGTAAGGTCTCTACCAAATTTTTCTAATGGGTTGTTTGTTTCTTCTGGATTTTCTGTTGTCACTTTTTGACCTTTCCTGACCTTATCTATAGAATTTTTAAATTCTCTATAGCTTAGGCCATATCTTTTATTTATATCACTTACCTTAGTTTTTTCATTTAAAAGTGAAAGGAGAATATGTTCCATGGATACAAAACTATCTCCCATATTTTCTGCTTCATCTTCACTTTTAAGCAAAATTCTTGAAAGAGTTTGACTTGGATAGATATCTGATCCACCACTTGCTTGTGGCAATCTATCCATCATATCTCTGATTTCATTTCTGTAAGCTTCAAAATCTACGTCCATAGTTTTGATAATTTGAGCAACTATGGAATCAGAATTTTCTATTAATGCGTAGTTTAAATGTATTTCATTTACTTCTGGGTTGCTATTTTTAATGGCGTAAGAATTGGCATTATTTATAGCTTCCAAAGATTTTTGTGTAAATTTATTGTAGTCCATAATCTATTCCTCTATTTCGTTTAGTTTTTCGTATAAGTCTATTATTTGATCATTAAATTCTGTAGGGTTATCAATGATAATTTCTAGGATTAAATCTCCCTTATTGTTTTTTCTATCCTTATAACCATAACCTTTAAGCCTTATCTTTTGTCCTGAATTTACTTTTTCAGGTATGGTAACCATCAAGCTGCCATCTGGAGTATTTACTTTTCTTTTAATTCCAAAGTAAGCTTGCCATGGATATATTTTTTCTCTTTGTATTATATCTATTCCATCAAGCCTTCTATCTTCTTCATCTTTGATGATTATTTTAGCAACTACATAGGCGTTTATGCCATATTTTGCACCATCAACTTTAATTTTATTATTATTTTTAATACCTGCTGGTACGTTAATTTCAATATTTTTAATTTCGTTATTGTGTTTTATTGCAATAGATTTATTTAAACCCTTTTGAGCTTGATCTATGCTTAGCTCAATCTCGGTTTCGATCGTACTTTTCTTTTGAGCACTTTTTGTATTTGAAAACTTACTAGATCCTGCTCTTTGGTAATTACTTCTACCAAATCCACCAAAAAGCCCATCAAAAAAATCTGAAAAACCACTATCTGAACCTGTAGTATATGAGTAAGACCCACCACCGAAGTTTCCAAAGTCAAAACCAAAATCGCTAGGATCAAAGTTTTGACCTCCTGAGAAGTTTGCATTATTGCCAAACTTATCATATTTTTTACGCTTTTTAGGATCTGATAATACTTCATAAGCTTCATTTATTTCGCTAAATTTATCTGCTGCATCTTTATCATCTGGATGAAGGTCTGGGTGATACTCTTTGGCAAGCTTCCTATATGCTTTTTTTATATCCGCATCACTTGCTTTTTTATCAACCCCTAATACTTCATAATAATCTCTATATTTCATATTGCCTCCATCATTTAAACTATAATTCTTTGACCATCTCTGACCTTAATTAAACTATACTGTCTACGTATATAAATTCAAGCAATTTTATAGAATTTTTTAGATTATTAAGACTAATTTTAAATATATAAATAAAGAGCCTTCAAGTAAGGCTCATTTTTAATGATCATATTTTACTAGAGAAATAACTTTATAATCTTTTAAGACATCTCTACCATTTAAATCTTCAAGTTCTATTAAAAATTCAAATGCGGTTACTTCTGCTCCCAAAGTTTCTACAAGTTTTGCTGCAGCTTTTGCAGATCCCCCTGTAGCTATAAGGTCATCGACTATAATAACTCTATCACCTTTTCCAATAGCATCCTTATGCATTTCTAATTCATTATTTCCATACTCTAGGTCATATGAGATTTTTTCGATTTCACCTGGTAATTTTCCTGGTTTTCTTACTGGAACAAATCCTTTGTTTAGTCTATCAGCTAGAGGTGCACCAAAAATAAATCCACGAGATTCAATTCCTACGATATAATCGAACTCTAATCCTTCTAGGGCTTCTTCTAATAAATCCAAAGAATAATTAAAAGCTTCCTTATCCTTTAACAGTGTTGTAATGTCCTTAAAAGACACTCCTTCAATTGGGTATCCTTCAATAACTCTAATTGTTGATTTTAAATCCATTCTATCCTCCAAATAGATTATACCCTAATTTTCTAGTTAATTATAAATTCTATTGTAAAGTATCATTAGGAGTAATTATGTTAAATGAAAAACTAGATGAATATTTAAAAAATGAATACTATCCATTTCATATGCCAGGGGCAAAAAGAACGGATATATTAAGAAATGATTTACCATATCAAAGAGATCTTACAGAAATAGAAGGATTTGATAACCTAAATGATCCAAGAGATATTTTATTAGAATTAGAAAATAAGATTGCAGATATTTATAGTGTTAATAAAGCAATTATATCAACAAATGGATCAACATGTGGAATTTTATCAACCATCAGAGCATTGACTTATAAAAATAAAAATATTTTAATTGAGCGTACATCTCACAAAGCAGTCTATAATGCCATTGAAATCAATAATCTTAATCCATCATACATAGATGTGGAATTAAGTGAAGAAAATGCAGTGGTTGGCATTAATTACCAAACTTTATCTAAAAAACTTAATGAAAACAAATTTGCTGCGGTTGTTATTACATCTCCATCATACGAAGGTTACATTCTAGATTTGGAAAAAATATATAAAGAATGCAAAAAAGCAAATACTCCCTTAGTGGTAGACCTTGCTCATGGTTCTCATTTAATTTTAAACGAGTCTTGGTCTGATAATTTTGATATTGCAATCACATCTTTTCATAAAAATTTATCAGGGCTAACTCCCTCAGCTTGTGTTTTAATTAATAACGAAACATATATTAATGTAATAAAAAGAAATATGGCAATATTTCAAAGTTCATCACCATCGTATATCCTTATGCAATCAATTGATGAAATGGTTGAAAAATTTGATAAGTTTTATGATTTATATAAAGAGTTGGATAAAAATTTGGATGAAATTTATAATTTAAAACTCAACCATCTACAAATAATTGATAAAGCAAATAAAGACAGGTCTAAAATCTTAATTTCAACAAATTCTTCAAATATAAATGGGGCCGAATTACAAGAATTATTAAAAATAGAAAAAATCGAAATAGAGATGGCCTACCCATCTTATGCTCTGCTTATATCAACAATATTTGATAAAAAATATGCCTTTGATAGATTAAAAAACGCATTAATTAAGATTGATGAAAAGATTAGTTTTGGAACTAATAAGCAAATATTTAGATACGATATACCTCAAAAAAAATATAATATAGCGGAAGTTTTTTCAAAAAATAAAATAAAAATAAATATTGACCAAGCTATTGATAAAATTTCAGCTGATTTTGTATATGCTTATCCTCCTGGAATTCCTTTAATAGTACCAGGAGAAGTAATTGATAAACAAGTGCTAAAAAATATTCAAAGTATACAAAAAAAAGGTATAGAATTAAATATTGATAAAGAAATATCAATAATCAATTGACATTTTTTTGCAAAACTGTTATTATAAATTTGTATATAAAGTACATAAAAGGAGAATACATATGCAAAGAATTGTAACACTTAATACAAGAAATCTCCATAAATCTAAAAAGAATGGTGGATGCGGTGAATGCCAAACATCTTGCCAATCAGCTTGTAAAACTAGCTGTGGAGTAGCTAACCAAGAATGCGTTAGCAAAAAAGAAAAATAAGGGTTTTGCCCTTATTTTTTTTCTTTATTATTTCCTATCAATTTAGTATAATATTAATATCACATTTTAAGGAGAACATATGATACACCAATATAAGGCCAAGGGCTTTAATATAGTTTTAGATACATATAGTGGAGCAGTCCACGCTGTTGATGATGTAACTTATGAAATAATTTCTTTATTTGAGGGTCATTCTAAGGAAGAAATAAAAAATATCCTTTCTACATATAATCTTTCAGATGACCAATTTGATGAAGCCTACAATGAAGTAAAAGAGCTAGAGCAAGAAGGAATACTATTTACTAATGATAACTTTTCTGATTTAGCAATAGATGTTACAAAAAAACCTACAAATGTAAAAGCTATTTGCTTAAATGTAGCTCATACTTGTAACCTATCTTGTGAGTACTGCTTTGCAAAAGGTGGTAAATACCACGGTCCAGATGCAATAATGACAGTAGAAACTGCTAAGAATGCAATTGACTTTTTAATAGAAAATTCAGGTAACCATTACAACCTAGATGTTGATTTCTTTGGTGGTGAACCATTAATGAACTGGGATGTAGTAACTGAAACTGTTGAATATGCAAGAAGTCTTGAAGAAAAACATAATAAGCATTTTAACTTTACTTTAACCACAAATGGGATGCTTTTAGATGATGACAAAATAGATTATTTAAATGAAAATATGAAAAATGTTGTACTTTCCTTAGACGGTAGAAAACAAACCCATGATGAGTTTAGAAAAACTATTGGTGGTAAAGGATCTTTTGATACAGTAGTACCAAAATTCCAAAACTTTGTTAAAAAACGCGGTAATAAAGAATATTACATGCGCGGTACCTACACTGCGAGCAATCTAGATTTTACAGAAGATATAAAAACATATCTAGATTTAGGATTTAAAAGGACATCTCTTGAACCAGTAGTAGGAAATACTGATTCTGACTATGCATTAAAAGATGAAGACCTACCAGTTTTATACGACCAATACGAAAAACTTGCCGACATGATGATGGAAGCTATTGATAATAATGATGAATTTATTTTCTACCATTATATGATTGATTTAGAAAATGGTCCTTGTGCTCATAAAAGATTATCTGGTTGTGGGTCTGGAACGGAATATATGGCTGTAACCCCTACCGGAACTCTTTATCCTTGCCATCAATTTGTAGGAAACGACGATTTTATTATAGGAAACCTTGATGATGGGATAGTTAATAATGATTTAGTTAATCAATTTAAAACATGCAACTGCTATTCTAAAGAAGAATGTAAAACTTGCTGGGCAAATATGTATTGCTCCGGTGGATGTGCAGCAAATAACTACAACGCTAATGGGGATATAAATAAAACTCATGAATATTCTTGTAATCTTTTTAGAAAAAGAATAGAAATGGCAATAGCTATTAAGATTTACGAATACTTTAAAAAATCTCAGTCAGAGGAAGTTCTAGCATAGATTTTTTATATATATAAGTATAAATACCTAATAATATATGTGAATAAATGATATATTATTGGGTATTTTTATAATATAAGAAATAATGGAGGATAAAATTATGACTGACGATAAAAGAACTTTTGAATCTAGTGGCAATGATAATTTAAATAAAGATAATATTAAAAATGAATTTGATAAAGCTGGTGAAAATCTAAAAGAATCATTTGATAAAACAGCTGAAAATGTAAAAGAAGATTTCGATACAACAAAAACACATTTAGAAAATGACTTTCACAAAGTAGAAACTGAAGTAAAAGATGATTTTGATAATGCTAAAACCAATATTGAGCATGATTTTGATGAATTTAATAAAAATAATAAAATCAATGAAAATAATCAGTTAAACGATGTAAATAATGAAAATGTTGATACAACAGACTACACAAGAGTAAATACCGAAGGTACAACTACTCGTGAAGAAGCAGAAAGAAAAACAACCACACATACTGAAAGAGATAGAAATCCAAAAAGAACAAATAGAAAGGTTGAAGAAGAAAAACCATTCTATGCAAATTGGTGGTTCTGGGTACTATTATTAATAATTCTTTGGGCAATTTGGTACTTTTTCTTTAGAACACCAGCTACAATTTAATTAACCCTGCGTTCAGAGGTGATGGATAAGACTGTCACCTCTTTTATATTGCTTTTTTCTAGAACTTTAATTATTTCCATAGCAGTATTGCCCGTAGTAATTAAGTCATCAATTAAAAGTACACTTTTACCTGTCAAATCCTGGTTAAAAGAAAATGCATCAATCAGATTATATGCTCTATCTTCTTTTCCTAGATTATGTTGCGCTTGGGTATTTTTTATTTTTTTAAAGTCATAAAGGTATTCACAAGGAACTTTATTTATAAAATGATCAGTAATCATCTTTATATGATCAAATCCCCTATTATTTAATGTTGCTATTGAACTTGGAGAAGGCAATATATAATTGCAATCAAAAATATTATTTATCCTAGCATAATCAAAAATTATACTAGCAAAAACTTTTGATAAGGAAGTATTGCGGTTGAATTTATAATCTGCAATTAAATTTTTCATAGATTCATTATAAAAATAAACTGCATGGGCATTATACTTATCGATTAAAAATTTATTTGCAACATAATCTAATTTTTTTAGACAGTCTTTACATAAAAAATGAGCTATAATTTCATTTTCCTTGCAGGAATAACATAGATTTTTATCTAAAAAGAGAAAATCAATCACTTTCTACATTCTCCATTTCATTAATCCAATAACTTAAATTTGTGTAACGTTTATTTGAAATATTATTGTCTACCATTTTTTTTATAATTCGCTTTTCACCAACCAAAACCACTAATTTTTTGGCACGTGTTACTCCAGTATACAGGAGATTTCGGGTTAATAACATAGGCGCAACCTGCATCATTGGAATGATAACACATTCAAACTCAGATCCTTGGGACTTATGAATAGTAATTGCATATGATAGGTCTAAATCTTTTATATCTTCTTTTTTATAATTTACAATCGATCCATCATAAAACTCAACTTCTAAGGTCTCTTCTTCTTTATCGATTTGGTTTATAAAACCAATATCACCGTTATAAACTCCCTCAGCCTCTCTAATAGAATTTTCAGAAACCAAGTCATAATTATTTCTAATCTGCATCACTTTATCATTTTTCTTAAATAATCTATCATTGATTTTTAGTTCTATTGTTGTTGGATTTAGGATAGACTGGATATTTTCATTAATGCTAGTAGCACCCCACTGTGTTTTTCTACTAGGGCACAATATTTGAATATCTTTTATTTTGTCCAATCCATAAAATTTTGGTAATCTTTCATTTACCAAATTTGACAAGATACTATTAAAATTATTTCTATCTGCTTCTATAAAGAAAAAGTCTTTTCCCGATTCATTTACAATTGGATATTCCCCATTGTTAATTTTATGAGCATTAACAATGATATTTGATTCTAAACCTTGTCTATATATTTTTTTAAGACGAATTGTTTTTATATCTGAGTCTATAATATCACTTAGTACATTTCCAGGGCCAACTGATGGCAGCTGATTGCTATCTCCTACCAAAATTAAAGCAGTAGTTGGTGCTATGGCACTTAAAAGTGATTTCATTAGGTAAATGTCAACCATACTCATCTCATCAACAATTATGTAATCTTTATCTATTGGATTTTCTTCGTTATACTCTGCTATATTTTCGTCAGGTTTTATTCCTAAAAGTCTGTGGATAGTATAAGCCTCATCACCCGTAGATTCTTGAATTCTCTTGGCTGCTCTACCAGTTGGTGCTAACATTGCATAGGATAAGTCATTTTTATTTAGGATTTTTTTTATAGCATTTATAATTGTAGTTTTTCCAGTTCCTGGTCCACCAGTAATTACCAACAGCATATTTTTAAATGCTTCGTTAATTGCAATCTGTTGTTCATGTGAAAATGCACTTAGGTCCTCATCCATGTCTACGTCAAAAAAATATTCGCTATCTTTTTTTTGTTTCAATGCCATAGCAATATATTTTTCTGCCTTATACAAGGTACTTTTGTAAACATATTCCTCATCATTTATCAAAACAATATATAGTTTTCCTGATAGGGAGTCTTTTTTTATTTGATCATTAACATCATCTGATTTTACCTTTAGAAGTTGGGAAACTTTTTGGACAAGATAATTCAGTTTTAAAGACGTATGGCCATTAAATTCTGATTCATAGTTTAAAATATGACTAATTCCTGCTGAGATCCTAAAACTTGAATTTGAAACAATTTGCATATTTCTAGCCATATTATCAGCCATAGTAAATCCTACTCCACTAATATCATCTACTAGCTTATAAGGATTTGTCTTTATAATGTCAACTGTATCCCCACCATACATCTTATAAATTTTCATGGCAAGATTATAAGATATATTCAAACTCTGTAAATATAGCATGATATTTCTTAAATCTTTTGTTTCTTCAGTAGTAAGTTTAATATCTTCTATTTTTTTCTTACCTATACCAGCAATAACACTTAATTTTTCTGGTTCATTATACACAATATCAATAGCGCCCTCACCAAATTTATTAAAAATTTGATTTGCTGTTTTTTTACCAATCCCTTTAATATTTGCATTTGCCAAGTAAGTAACTATTGCATCTTTTCCAGTCGGTTTTAAAAGTTTTATGGAATAAACGTTTATTTGTTCGCCATATTTGTCATGATAGACAAATTCACCAGTAACTTCTACACTGTCTCCTTCATCAAAAAAAGGCATAGTGCCTACACAAGTTATATCAGAATCAGATGTCTGAACTACAATTATATTGTAGCCATTATCTTCATTTCTATAAATTATGTTAGTAACTATGCCTTCTATTTTCATTTTTTAAATTTCTACTCTCTTAATGTCAGCACCTAGATTAGTGAATTTTTCTACTAAATCGCTGTATCCTCTGTCTATATGATAAATATCAGATACTTTTGTTTCACCTTCTGCAGTTAGAGCTGCTATTACCAGTGCTGCCCCAGCTCTAAGATCTGTTGCTCGCACCTCGGCTCCGTGTAGTTTGTCAACGCCAGCAATTGTTGCCCTATTACCACTTGTAGCAATAGCTGCACCCATTTTGTTAAGCTGTTCTACGTGCATAAATCTATTTTCAAAAACTGTTTCTTGGATTTTACTCTCTCCATCACAGATAGTCATTAATGCCATAAATTGTGCTTGGACATCTGTCGGAAATCCTGGATAAGGAAGTGTTTGTATGTTAGTAGCTTTTAGTCTTTTGTCAACTTTTACTTTTATAATATCCTCATCATCTATTTCTTCTACATCTGCACCCATTTCGATTAGTTTTGCAATTACAGGTCTTATGTGAGAACCAATTACATTATTAATTGTAACATTTCCCTTTGTCATAGCTGCTGCTATCATATAGCTAGCTGCTTCAATTCTATCTGGAATAATAGTATGACGAGTTCCTGTAAGTTTTTCAACACCTTCAATTGTAATTGTAGATGTACCAGCTCCCTTAATTTTAGCTCCCATTTTCGACAAGAAAGATGCTAAATCAACTATTTCTGGTTCCTTTGCTGCGTTTTCAATAATTGTTTCACCTTCTGCCAGAGTTGCTGCCATCATAATGTTTTGAGTAGCACCTACTGAAGGGAAATCTAAGTAAACTTCGTTTCCGATTAGCTTACCATCAGTTTTAATTGAAATTGCATCATCATTTACAATATTTTCAGCACCTAAGGCCTCAAAACCTTTTAAGTGTAGATCTATTGGACGAGCACCTATATTACAACCACCTGGTGCTTTTGTATGTGCTTCCTTAAATCTTGAAAGTAATGGTCCCATTACAACAAATGAAGCACGCATCTTATCCATTAATTCAAAAGGTGTTTCGCAAGTGTTTAATTCTGAGGAATCAATTCTTACTGTTCCCTCTCCTATATATTCCACTTTTGATCCTAGGTGTTTTAATACCTCAATCATTATTTCAACGTCTTTAAGTCCTGGCACACCATCTAGAATAATTTCTTCAGTTCCTAATACACAGGCTGCAAGTATTGGTAATGCAGAATTTTTTGCACCTGAAATTGTTACTTCACCTTCTAAAGGTCCGCCACCATTTATTACTAAAATTTCTTTTTTACTCATTTTAAATCCTTTATTTTGTACCAAAAAGTCTATCTCCAGCATCTCCTAGGCCTGGTACAATATAACTATTTTCGTTAAGTCCCTCATCTAACTGTGCGATAAATATTTCTACATCAGGGTGTTCTTCATGTAATTTCTTGACACCCTCTGGAGCAGCAATTATGCTCAATAATTTAATATCTTTACATCCCTTTTCTTTTAGTCTACCAATCGCATCACAAGCTGATCCGCCTGTTGCAAGCATTGGGTCAACCACCATGATGTCTCTATTTTCTACATCATTTGGTAATTTTGAGTAGTACTCTACAGGTTGTAATGTTTCTTCATCACGATACATACCTATATGTCCAATTTTAGCTGCTGGCAATACTTCAAGTACACCATCAACCATTCCTAAGCCAGCTCTAAGAATAGGAACTATGCCGAGTTTCTTCCCAGAAATTCTATATCCTGTTGTTGTAGCAACTGGAGTTTCCAATTCAAATTCTTCTAATTCTAAATCCTTTGTTGCTTCATAGGCTAATATAATAGAAATTTCTTTAATAATTGATCTAAATTCTGTTGATCCTGTGTTTGTATCCCTAAGAATTGAGATTTTATGTTTAATTACTGGGTGGTCTAAAACTTTAACATTTTCTTGCATAATTCCTCCTAAATATATATTATATTGTTAGATGCAGATTTTTTCATTCTATTCATTATACTCTTACCCAAGTTATCATCACTAACACCCTCTGCCAAAATAATATCAACACCATTATTATCCATTTCTCTTAAAGCTGTGTATAATACATGGCTCATATATGATAAATTGTCTCGGTTACCAAAAGACATTGATTTATAATCACCAAATTTTGTTATTGAATCATTAAAAGTAAGGATCCCTACTTTGAGGCCTTGATTTTTTAGTTTATCTGCCTGATCTAAGATAACATCAGCAGCATTCTCACCTATATAAACTTTCATTAAAGCATTTGGTGAGTAGTGTTTGTATTTTTGTCCAGGTGATTTTGGTATTTTGTCATCTGATACTAATGAATCATCTAAACTAATCGTAGGAATGATTTTTTTTAAATCTTCATATGTATAATAACCTGGCCTTAAGATTACAGGATTTTCTTCACTGCAATCTACTACTGTTGATTCTATACCAAACTTACAAGAACCACCATCTAAAATAATAGGGATTTTACCATTTAAGTCTTGATAAACATCTTTTGCCCTAGTTGGAGACGGTTTTCCTGAGCTATTAGCGCTAGGAGCAGCAATCGGTCTATTTGATTTTTCGATGAATTTTGATGCAATCTTATCGCTTGGCATCCTAATTGCCACAGTATCTAAACCTGCAGTAACTATATCCGGAACTATATCTGATTTTTTCATAATTAAAGTCAGAGGGCCAGGCCAGCAAGATTCAATCAATTTTTTTGCATCTTCATTAATATCATATACTAAATTATATAGTAAATTTTTATTTGAAATATGTAATATTAATGGATTGTCAGATGGTCTACCCTTTGCTTTAAATATTTTTTCACAAGCATTAGAGTTTAAACCATCTGCACCAAGTCCATAAACTGTCTCTGTTGGGAAAGCTACTAGCTCTCCCTCATTTATTATATTTGCAGCTTGGCTAATTATTTCTTCATCTATATCATCTTTATCTAAACTAAAAATCTTCGTAATCATTTTTTGCCTGTATTTCTATTTTTTTTATCTCATCTCTTACTTTATCAGTCATAATTAAAGAATAAGTTGGATCCATATGAATGCTTAGGTTTAAACCT
Organism: Anaerococcus martiniensis; assembly: GCF_043187485.1. GTDB lineage: Bacteria > Bacillota > Clostridia > Tissierellales > Peptoniphilaceae > Anaerococcus > Anaerococcus martiniensis. The sequence continues at coordinate 32,143 of NZ_CP171106.1, read as the reverse complement.
ATTTCATTTTTTATTTTCCTTTGTATATCTGTAACAATTTTATGAGCTACAAATAATGAAAGGTTTTCTGCTATTTCTACGTCAACAGAACCATCTAAATGACCTTTTCCATATTCATGGATTCTTAAACTATGGTATCCAATTATAAAATCATTATCTAGAATAATTTCTCCAACTCTATTTTCAATCTCAGGATCTACTCTTTCACCTAATAAGTATCCTGCAGATTGTTTAAATAGATCCAATCCAGGTGTGAAAACAAAACCTGCAAGTATTAAACCCATTATAGCATCAACTTTTATATTAAAATACTTTTCTATAATAGCTCCTAAAATTATTCCTGTTGTTGCAAGTATATCATTTCTTGCATCAGCCATTACTCCAAAATTTAAATCGGAATCTAGTTTGTTGTATAATTTCTTATTTAAAAAGTATATATATATTTTAGCTAGTATACTCAATACTAACACTAACATAGCAAGTGATGAAAATATAGTTTTATCATCAGAAGCATAATGATGTAGGGCATTTATAAATAGTTTAGCTCCTACATACATAATTAAAATACCTACTAAAAGAGAAATTAAACTTTCTCCACGACCATGTCCAAATGGATGTTCTTTATCTGCTGGTTTTTGACTTAATTTAGATCCAACGAGAGCCATTAAGGATACCAAGCTATCAGATAGGTTATTAAATCCATCGTTTATAATTGCTGCTGAATTTGCGGAAAACCCAACAATTAACTTAAAGATAACTAAAACTATATTAATTAAAATCCCTATGATAGATGACAGAGATATTAATTTTAGTCTTATAAATGGTTTTTTATAATTTTTGTAATCGTCAATAAATTTACTGGCAAAGAAGTTAAACAAATTATTCTCCTATTTGTTCTAGCTTTCTTGTTTGATCTTCTGCAATTAGTGAATTAATCATATCGTCAATATTTCCATTTAAGAAATCATCTAATTGATATATTGTCTTATTAATTCTATGATCTGTAATTCTACCTTGTGGGAAGTTATAAGTTCTAATCCTTTCACTTCTATCTCCAGTACCTACTTGAGATTTTCTATTATCAGCTATTTCTTTATTTCTTTTCGCTTCCTCTAATTCATAAAGACGAGCACGAAGGACTCTCATTGCTTTTTCTTTATTTTTTATCTGACTTTTCTCATCTTGGCAGGTTACAACTAGACCTGTTGGTTCATGAGTAAGTCTAACAGCAGAGTCGGTTGTATTTACTGACTGACCACCATTACCACTTGATCTATAAACATCTACTCTTACATCGTTAGGATCAATTTGAATATCTACATCATCAACCTCTGGTAATACTGCAACCGTAGCTGTTGATGTGTGAATTCTACCACCAGATTCTGTTTCTGGTACACGTTGTACTCTGTGCACACCTGATTCGTATTTTAATTTTGAATATGCACCTTCACCTTTCACGACGAAAGTTGCCTCTTTGATACCACCAACACCTTGGCTAGCTACATCAATTTCTTCAGTTTTAAATCCTGCTTTATCAGCGTACATATTGTACATTCTGTAAAGATCACCAGCGAAAAGACCTGCTTCATCCCCTCCAGCACCTGGACGTATTTCAACAATTACGTCTTTCATGTCATTAGGGTCCTTAGGGATCAATAAAATTCGCATTTCTTCATTATAAGTTTCAAGATTTTTCTTATTTTCACTAATTTCTTCTTTTAGCATATCAAGCATTTCACTATCATTTGTTTCACTCATTAGTTCTTGATTTTCTTCAATAGTTGCTTGAGCGTTAAGAATTTCTTCATATTTTTCAACAATAGGTTTTAGTGAATTGTATTCTCTTGAAATTTTTGTAAATTTATCTATATCGGATAATACTTCTGGATCTGCAAGTTTTAATTCCAAATCCTTATAGTTTTCTCTTATGTGATCTAAATTTTCAAACATATTTATCCTTTCTCGGCAATGATTATTCTATCAAAACCGTTAAAATCTTTTATATTTTCAATATTTTTAAAATCAGATTTGATCAATAGGGCATTTATCACATCCTTTTGGTCATATCCAATTTCAAAAACAAGATGTCCACCCTTATTTAAATAAATTGGCGATTTTTTTATTATCTCTTTATAGAAGTCTAAACCATCTTTACCACCTACAAGTGCTGATTTTGGCTCAAAAAATAATTTTTTATCTAATTTTTTATAATCTTCTTCGCTTATATATGGTGGATTTGATACTATTATATCAAATTGACCGTCTACATTTGAAAATAAATTACTCTTTAAAAAACTTACATTTTTTAAATTTAATTTCTCTTTATTTTCATTTGCTATAGATAGTGCTTTTTCTTCTATATCTACCCCTATTATTTTAGAATTTTTTAAATTTTTAGCTAATGAAAGACTAATTGCTCCACTTCCCGTTCCAATGTCCAAAATATTATTTTTTTTCATATCAGATTTTAAAATATAGTCTACCAATATTTCAGTTTCAAATCTTGGTATAAGAGCTCTTTGATCAACATTTAAGTCCAGTCCATAAAACTGCCAATGGCCAATTGCATACTGAAGTGGCATGCCATCATTAATTTTTTTCTCAATATCATTGATTTTTAATGATATATCATCAGTTAATTCAAAATCTGGATTTAAATAAATAAATGATTTTGACCTATCTATAATGTAAGTTAAAGCAATTATCAGTTCATCGTTTTTATTGTCTAGTATATCTTTTATTTTCATTATTTACACAAAAATAAGGTTAGTTGCCTAACCTTATTATTTTCTACCGTATCTTTTGTTAAATTTCTCAACGTTACCACCACGTTCAGCATTTCTTTGTTTTCCTGAGTAGAATGGATGACAGTTGTTGCACACTTCTACTTTGATTTCTTCTTCAGTAGATCCTACTGTAAATTCATTTCCACAAGAAATACATGTTACTTTTGCTTCATGGTATTCTGGTTGGATTTCTTTATTCATTTTAACACCTCTATTTCTTGATTCAATAAGCATATAAAATTATACCACGAAATTTAGACCAAATCAAGCTATAATGAATTATTTATAAGTTCTATTAAATTCTCATTTGTTGGTGTTCTTTTCATAAAATCTATTAGCTCAACTATGGATTCTGTAGTATCCATTTCTGATTTTCTAATCTTATATATTGCTTCCAATTCATCTTTACTGAGTAATAAATCTTCTCGTCTAGTTGATGATTTTTCAATATTTATAGCTGGGAATATTCTCCTATCTGATAGTCTCCTATCAAGGTGTACTTCCATATTACCAGTTCCTTTAAATTCTTCAAAAATCATATCATCCATACGACTTCCGGTATCAACTAATGCTGTAGCAAGTATGGTAAGTGAGCCACCATCTTCGACATTACGAGCTGCCCCAAAAAATTGTTTTGGTCCTACAAGAGCCATTGGATCAAGACCACCTGTTAGAGTCCTACCTGATTGAGGTGTGATAATATTGTAAGCTCTAGCTAGTCTTGTTATAGAATCTAGTAGTATTACTACATCCTTTTTATCCTCTACAAATCTTTTTGCACGTTCTAAAATCATTTCGGCCATTTCAATATGATTTTGTGGAGGCATATCAAAAGTAGAAGATGCAACTTCAGTACGCATATAGTCATTATCAGGATCTCTATACTCATTTACAAATCTTATGAAATCAGTAACTTCTTCTGGCCTTTCATCTATAAGTAAGACAAATATTTTGATATCATCATAATTTTTTTCGATTGAACGTTCAATATTTTTTATGAGTGTTGTTTTTCCAGCTTTGGGTTGTGAAACAATAAGACCTCTTTGACCACGACCAACCGGAGCAATCATATCTATGATACGCCCTGAAATAGTTTCTTTAGTAGTTTCAAGTCTTATCCTTTGGTTTGGGTAAATTGGAGTTAAATCTTCAAATGATAATCTGTTGAAAGCCTCGCCCGGTTTTATACCATTTACATCAGATACAAATATTAGTGGTGCAAATTTATCCTTATCGTGTTTTTCTCTAGCAATTCCCTTTATATAGTCACCTGTTTTTAGCCTAAACATCTTAATTTGTTTAGGAGGTACATATATATCATCATCACCTTGTTCGTGAAGGTCAGACCTTAAAAAACCAAAACCATCTGGAAGAATTTCAAGAACCCCTTCACAATCAAATTTCTCACCTAAATCGTTATCTTGTTTTTCTTTTTCTTCTTCCTCGCGTTCCTTATAAGCTTGTTCAATTAATTTTATTAATTCATCTTTTTTGTATTTAGTAACTGATGGAATTTCCAATTCTTTAGCAATTTCCCTTAATTCAGTTACTAATTTCTCTTCTAAATTGTCCATAATATTCCTATGTAAAAATTATAGGACCAATTGGTTAAACCAAAATGGTCCTATAAAATCTATATTTATTTATTTGCCGATCCCTCAGAACCAAACATATCTATTTTTTCAAATACAACATCTTTTATAGCTTGTGTTCCTGGTGCTAAAAGCTTTCTTGGATCAAATCCTTTACCTTCTTTGTCTTTACCAGCTTCGACATATTCACGAGTTGCTTTAGCAAATGCAAGTTGACATTCAGTATTTACATTTATTTTTGAAACGCCAAGTTCAACAGCTTTTTTGATTTGTTCTTCTGGGATTCCTGTACCACCATGTAATACAATTGGCATATTAACAGCATTGGATACTTCTTTAAGTCTATCAAAATTTAGACCTTTCCAGTCATCTGGATAAACTCCGTGTATGTTACCAATCCCTGCTGCGATAAAGTCGATGCCAGTATCAGCTAGTTGCTTACATTCTTCTACATCTGCAAGCTCACCTTCACTTGTAACGCCGTCTTCTTCACCACCGATTCCACCAACTTCTCCTTCAACTGAAATTCCTTTAGCGTGTGCTAAATCAACTATTTCACGAGTTTTCTCTAGGTTTTCTTCTAAAGGTAGGCTTGAACCATCAAACATTACAGATGTGTATCCAGCTTCAATAGCTTTTTTTGCACCTTCATAGCTACCATGGTCAAGGTGTAGTGCAACTGGAACTGTTATTCCTAAATCATCGTGCATTGTTTTAACTAGGGCAGCAACTGTATTAAATCCACCCATATATTTTACAGCACCTTCAGATGATGCAATAATTACAGCTGTTTTCTTTTCTTCACAGGCTTCTAGGATTGCTTTTGTCCATTCTAAGTTGTTTGTATTAAAGTGAGCAATGGCATATCCATTTTCATAAGCTTTGTCTAACATTTCTTTTGCATTTACTAACATTACTCTAGTCTCCTTTTATTAAGCTTCGTAAGTTCCTGGTTTATGTCTAGTCATAACTAAATCAGCTTTGACATTTTCGATAACTTTGTCAATAGCTTCATTGATATCTACAGTTTCATTTATACCCACACGACGTTTAGAATATTCAACTTTTTTATCAGCTGCACCTTTACCAACTGTTATTCTGTATGGAATACCAATTAAGTCTCTATCGTTAAACTTAACTCCAGCTCTTTCATCTCTATCATCAAAAAGTACATCGATGCCTTTTTCTTGAAGTTCATTATAGATTTCTTCAGATAAAGACATTTGCTCTTTATCTTTAACATTTATTGTTGTAATTATAACTTCAAATGGAGCTACGGTTGTTGGCCAAATAATACCATTTTCATCATGGTTTTGCTCAATAATAGCAGCAATAGAACGGCTTACTCCAATACCATATGATCCCATCACTATTGGCTGTTGTTTTCCGTCACGGTCTAGATAGTATGCACCTACTGACTCAGAGTATTTTGTTCCTAATTGGAAAATATTTCCTACTTCAATACCTTGTGCTGCTTTAAGTTTTCCAGATCCATCGATTGCCATATCTCCTTCTTTAGCTGTAAGAAGGTCTTCTGCAACTTCACCATCAAAATCACGTCCAAATGTTGCATTCATGTAGTGGTGGTTCTCTTTATTTGCACCAATTACAGTATTTGTCATTTGAGTAATGGATTTATCAATGATAATTCTTGGATTGTGTAATAATCCTTTTGGTCCAGTATAGCCTGGTTCAGCTCCTGTATATTTTAGGATCATTTCATCATCCATCATTTCTATTTCATGTTCTGGTACTTTTAGATAAGCAATTAATTTTGCCATATTCAATTCTCTATCACCTGGAACAAATACGAAAACTGGCTCGCCTTGGACTTTTAAGTCAACTGTTTTTACTAGCTTTTCTTCTGGAACATTTAAAAATTCGCTAACATCTTTAATAGTAGTCTTATCAGTAGTTTCTACTAGTTCTAATTCTTTTAATTCTTCTGTTTCATATTCTTTAATGTAGGCTGCTTTTTCAATTGTTGCTGCATAGTCTGATTCTTCAGTATAGAATATGATACCTTCACCATTTTCTGCTAAAGCTATAAACTCATGTGAAACTCTACCCCCCATGGCTCCAGTATCACCTTGTACAATTTTATAGTCTATACGCATATTATCGAATGCTTGAACATAAGCATCCCACATTTTTTGGTAAGAAATTTGTAATTGATCATAGTCTTCATCAAATGAGTAGGCATCTTTCATTAGAAAGCTTCTTGCTCTAATGATTCCATTTCTTGGTCTTCTTTCATCCCTAAATTTCTCTACGATTTGATAAAGATTTAATGGTAATTGTTTGTATGATACTAATTCATTTTTTACTAAATCAGCAAAATATTCTTCTGCAGTTGGACCAAAGCAATATTCACGACCAAGTCTATCGGTCATTTTTAACATTTCTGGACCAAATGTATCCCATCTACCTGATGCCTCCCATAATTCTTTTGGTTGCACCATTGATGTTTCAACATGGATAGAATCATAATCTTCCATAGCATCACAAACAATTTTAAATATTTTATTTTTAACTTTCATTCCTAGTGGTAGGTAAGAATAAATTCCTGCTTCTTGTTTTCTTACAAATCCACCTCTTACAAGCAACTTATGGCTTGCAACTTCAGCATCTGCTGGATCATCCCTTAAGGTTGGCATATAATAATTTGTTAATTTCATGTATATCTCCTATTATAAAAATTCGTTGCTAACTTTATTTTAAATTATTTAATAAATTCGGGGACTTTAGCAACATAATTGTTATAATCATTAATTAAGTTATTATCATTTGCAACAAATTCAGTGATAAATCTCACTTTATGATTACTCATATAATCTCCTTTATTATATCATCGATAAAGATATTCTTGACTTTTCTTTATCAATATCGATAACTTTAACATTAATTATATCCGAATTTTTTAAAATTTCATTAGGGTCTTTAATAAATTTCTCACTCATCTTTGATATATGAACTAAACCATCTGTACCAACCCCAATATCAACAAAGGCTCCAAAGTCAGTTACATTTCTAACTTTTCCTTTTATTTCATCTCCAATTTTTATATCATCAATAGTCATAATTTCAGATTTTGTTAAAACTTCAGGGTTATCATCACGGGGGTCTCGGCCTGGTTTTTTAAGTTCTTTAATAATATCTTCAAGTGTAGGTATTCCTACTTCCAAATCTTCACTTAGAGATTGTAAATGCAAGTCATCTAAGTCATATTTTGCTAATTTCTTAGCAACTTTATAACTTTCAGGATGGACACCTGTATTGTCTAAAATTTCTGGTGAATCAGGAAACCTTAAAAAACCTGCTGCTAGTTTGTAGGTTTTATCTCCCAATCCCTTAACATTTTTTAAATCTTTTCTATATATCAATTCTCCATTTTTAAAGCTTTCTTCAATACGTTTTGCAAGTGTCAAATTTAGACCCGAAACATAAGATAAAAGTCTATAAGATGCATTATTAATTGTAACTCCAACCTCATTTACAGCATCTTCTACAACTTTTGAAAGCTCATCATCTAACTTTTTCTCATTTAGATCATGCTGGTATTGACCAACTCCAATGTGCTTTGGTTCAATTTTCACCAGTTCTGCCATAGGATCTTGAAGTCTACGAGCCATTGAGATTGCACCACGAATAGTGACATCTAAATCTGGAAATTCTTCCTCTCCAAGAGCTGATGCAGAATAAACAGATGCACCTGCTTCGTTTACAATTGCATAGGCTAAGTCTTTGTCACTTTGGTCTATTAATTTATTTACAAATAATTCAGTTTCTCTACTAGCTGTTGCATTTCCTAGGGCAATTAAGTTAACATTATATTTTTTAATCAATTCATTTAAAGTTTTTATGGATTCAGCTTCTCTTTTATGAGGCTCAACTGGATAGATGACTGCCTGGTCTAAGTATTTGCCGTTTGCATCCACAACTGCTACTTTACATCCAGTTCTAAATCCAGGATCAAGACCCATTACATTTTTACCTTTAATTGGTCTTTGTAAAAAGTAAGGTTTTAAATTCTTAGAAAAGACTTTAATTGATTCATCTTCAGCTGATTCTGTCAGGAAATTACGTAATTCATTTGTAATAGATGGTAGAATTAATCTCTTATATGCATCATCTATAGAAAAATTTAATAATTCTTTTTGGTATTGGTTATTTACTTCATATAAATCAGCAATAAGTTTTTTGTTATAATCATCTGAAAAATCTAATTTTACACTTAATGCCCCATCTCTTTCGGCCCTATTTATAGCCAAAATTTGATATGATTTTATATCCTTAACTTTTCTGTTAAAATCATAGTAAGTTTCATAAATTTTTTCTGGGTCTTCTTTTAGTGTAGAAGATAATTTTGCCCTCATCATTCCGTCACGACGAACAATGTTTCTTGCATCAATGTTGTTTGATATTTCCTCTGCTAATATGTCTAGAGCTTTTTCAATAGCTAACTCTGGACTTTCAATCTCTTCATTTACAAAATCTTTAGCAAACTCAGTAGCTTCTTTTTGATTACTAGCTTGATTGAGTAAAAATTCATATAAAGGCTCTAGGCCTAATTCTTTTGCTTTATCTGCTCTTGTTTTTCTTTTTTTCTTAAATGGAGCGTAGATGTCTTCTAGTAGTGTCAATGAGTTAGCATTCAATATTTGCTCTTTTAGTTCATCAGTTAGTTTATCTTGACTTTCTAAAGAGTTAATAATCTCTTCTTGTCTTTTTTCTATTTTTCTTAATTTATTTAAATTTTTTCAATATTTCTTATGTCAACATCATTTAGGTTGCCAGTTTTTTCTTTCCTATATCTGGCAATAAATGCAACTGTGGATCCCTCATCCAAAAGCTCGATGACATTGATAATATTTTTTTCGTTTATATTTAGTTGTTCTGATAAAAGTTCTGTAATATTCATAGTTTCCTTATAAAAATAGTAGTTTTAGTAAATAAATAAATAGTAAATGGGCTGGATAGAAAATGTAAAATGCCCACTTATTTTGTTTTCCTCTTTGTCCGTTGTATAGCATTATTAATGGAATAGCAAGATAAACAACTCCATATGTTATAGGTATTGCATATCCACCCATTATAAATTCAAAATGAAAAGCAAGAAGCAAAGCTAATGACGTTAAAATTTTGCTATCTCTAGCAAGGTATAAAAGTACTATTGCCATTACTCCATTGTGTTTATAATCTGTTCTTAAAGTTAAAGCCAAATTTGTACCAATGAATATTATTATAAGTATAACAAGTATTTTTAAAATAGTATTAACTTCTTTCTTCCAAAAATAATCTATTCCATAAATCACAATAGCACCTATTAAAAGAGTAAAAATTACATTTTGACCATCCATGTAAAAGGGCGTTCCATATATAGAAATGTCAAATGGTATCTCTGATACTAAAGCAAATAAAAGCATCCTCAGGCAATATTTTTTAAAGTCTTTTGTGTAAATAACTGCTTGAACTGTAAAAAAGCAAAAAATTGGCATTGATATTCTGCCTAGTAAAACAAATATATCTGCCAAGACAAAATATTTTTGACCAAGACCATACATAAAACCAGTTTGTGCTAAGTGGGATAAAAGCATAAAAAACATGGCAATATATTTTAAATGGGCTCCAGTTAAATACGGTCTTTGCCTATACCATACTTTTGTATATTCTTCTTTATCCTTATATACTAAATAATTCATCTTAGTTACCCTTGATAAAGTTAATTTTGTATTTTGGAAAATTCATACTAATTACTTTTCCACCCACATTGGCATAATCTTTTTCATCAATATCATAAATATTTGAAGGATCAAAAAATATTACCCTACTAGCTGGATCCTCATTAGGACTGACGATAAGTTCAAACTTGTAAGCATTCTTATCTTTTGAATATTCTAAAAGTATATCAATGAATCTTCCGTAATCATATTCATTTACATTTTCAAATTCTAAGTCGATCTTATATTCATTATTTTCCTGAATTTTTAAAATTGGTCTTGTGCTAGTAAATGATATTTTTTGGCTAGTTTTTAGATTTTGAATAGACATTGTTGTTTTATTTAAGTTCTTATCAAAATCGCCACTAATCAGATTTAGTAAATCAGTATTTGATAGTGGATTAGCTTTATTTTCGATAGAGACTTCTTCAGATTCCTTATCCATTTTCTGTTCAATATTTGACATGCTTATTTTTTTATCTATAGCTTCTTTTTCTATTTTAATAGTTTGGCTAGGTTGAAAACTTTCTTTATTTTCTGTCTTTCTTATTCTTCTTCCTTGATTTTTAGAATTGTTGTAAGTATTTTTTTCATTATCTGATTTTAAATATTCCTTTATTTCTCTAAAATCCATCTTATCACCAAGAACAATGCTTTCTTTGGTGCTCAAGTAATTGTAAGTTGAATAAATTGTTTTAACTAGCATATAGATAAATGATAGAGATGTTAATATTCTTAAAATTTCTTCGCCGACAATATTTTCAATATGAATGACATTTAGAAATAGCATGGCTAAAAATGGAAGTATTCCCGTATATTTGAAAAAATGATTTAGATTTGAATCTGTTTTTTCATTATTTTTAATTCCCAAGTTTCCCATTCTAATCAAAATTTTTAAAACTTTAAAAAAGAAAATTAAAAATCCTAGTATATATAAAACAGTAATAAAATTATAAACTTGAGGAAAGTTGTAATATATATCAAAAGGTATAGATTTTATTGTATAATCTAAGCCAAAAGCAATAGCCAAAACTAATAAACCAGTTTTTCTGAATGTTCTTGATATAATAAATATGAGAATATTTACGAGTATAAAAACTAAAGGTATTAAAGTTACCCTATTAGTTATTAAAATGCTTTGTAATTGTCTTAAAATAAATGAAAAATCCATAATAAACTCCTTTTTAATTATATCAAAAATCAGCTAATAACCAAAGCTTTAAAATTGTTTAATAATCAATTGTAGGTATAATTTATTTATACTTTGCTTCAATAGCTCAATTGGTAGAGCCACGGTATCGTAAGCCGTTTGTTGCAGGTTCAAGTCCTGTTTGAAGCTCCAAAACAAAAAAGATGCTAGATTAATCTAGCATCTTTTTGTATTTATAATAATATGTCTAAGTTTTTATGTATTTTTTATTCTGGATCGATTGCGTCTACTGGACAAACTGAAGCACATGTTCCACAATCAATGCAAGTATCTGCATCAATTACGTATGCATCATCTCCAGCTGAGATTGCGTCTACTGGGCATTCGCCTGCGCATGTTCCACAGCTAATACATGTATTTTCATCTATAACGTAAGCCATAATTACCTCCTATTTATTTTATACTTAGATTGTACAGTAAAATTATAATTATGTCAAGAATAATTATTCTTTATTTCTTAAATTTTTAATATTTATTCACTTTGATAACAACTATCATTACTACTTATCTTTTTTCAAATCACTGATTTTGTAGTCTTTTTCTATAGTTTCATCATCAGCTTCATTTTGAATTCTAACTTTACAACACTCCCTAACAAAATCATTACCCACTACTACTCCTTGACCATCTTCTGTATCTACAGTCTGACCGTATTTTGGCATAACTTTTTTCACTTCTAGATAATTATCTTGTTCAAACGCCAGACAACACATGAGCCTTCCGCAGACTCCAGATATTTTTGATGGGTCTAAACTTATATTTTGATCTTTAGCATATTTTATTGAAAGCGGTGCGAAATCTGTTAAGTGTCTTGAGCAACAGCATTGCTGACCGCATGAACCATAATGGCTTATCAGCTTTGCATAGTCTCTCACTCCAATTTGCCTTAGCTCTATACGACTTTTAAAGGTGCTGGCCAAATCCTTAACCAAATCTCTAAAATCAACTCTTTTATCCGAAGTAAAATAAAATGTTAACTTTGACCTATCAAAAGTATAGTCACAATCTACAACCTTCATATTAAGTCCATAAGAATTAGCTTTTTCTTGGCAAACTTTTTTGGCTTTTTTTGCATCTAGCTTATTAAAATACTGCTTTTCAATATCTTTTTCGTTTGCTTTCCTTATAACTTTATTGAGCTTCTTATCAAATTTTTCTTTTTCTATATCTACATTGTAAAGTACTACTTCCCCAAATTCGTGGCCATCTTCAGTATTTACAATGACTTTTTCCTTATATCTAAAATTTTGATCTTCTGCATCAAAATAATATATTTTGCCGGTTTCTTTAAACCTTACGCCAATTACGTTCACTTTGTCATTCCTCCCTTGTATATACTAAATATAAGTTCTTCGATTGCCAAATCATAATTGATATTATTTTTTAGTCCAATCTTGACAGTATATAACAAGTTGATTATCTCTTCTATTTGTCCTAAATCCATTTCAGATAGTTTTTTTATATTTAAGTTTGATTTTTCATTTTCATTAGTGTATTTATTTTTTAAAACTTTATTAAAGACTTCAATTAATCCATCAAATAAAATATATTTATCATTCTTAAATGATTCGAAAAATGATTTATTTGTATAGAAGGTATTTATATTTCCCTTATAAACTTCAGATATTATTTCCGAAAGTTTTTCTGTATCAATTTCACTTTCTAAGTCTTTAGCATCAAGTCTGATTATTTGACATCTAGATCTAATAGTTGGTAATAATAAATCCTTATTTTTTGTAGTGAAAATTACCATATTATAATCTTTTAATTCTTCAATTGTTTTAAGCATAGCATTAAATCCCTCAATTCTCATATTGTGAGCATTGTGGATTATATAAATTTTTATAGTTTTATTTGATGGTTTTAATGCAGTGTTTTTAAGCAAAATTCTGATAGACTCAATATCTATAGTATCATTTCCATTATCAATTATGTATAAATCTGGATTTAGATTATTTTCTATGTAAATGCCTTTACTTTCGAATACTTTTTTTGAAAAATTTTTAGCAAATTCTAAATTATAATTTTCATTGGATGATTCAAAAATATAGGCGTGTGATAATGTATTTTGCTTTATTTGTAGGTTTAGATCAATCATAATCTTATGTATTGATCAACATCTATAATAAAAATTGTTGCTCCTCCAACTGTAATCTCTACAGGTACTGTGTTTGTGAGTAATGAACTTTCTGCTGATGGATTAATAATTGTTGTTGTTGTATTTCTTCTCTTGCAATTGTGTTCAATAATTGATAGTACATCTTCTAATTTTTCTTCTTCTACACCTATCAATAATGTTGTATTTCCCTTTTTTAGAAAACCACCAGTTGTAGATAATCTTGTCACCCTATATCCATTTTCAGTAAGTGCATCCATTAAAAAATTTACATCTGCATCTTGTACAATAGAAATTAATAGTTTCATCTAATCCTCCAATAAATCTTTTATTAGTTTTAAAACATCGGAGCTTACTTCATCAATGGAACGAGTGGCATCCACCTGTTTTATATCATCCTTATATTTTTCAGCAATATCTAAGTATGCATCAAAAATTTTTTTGTGAAAATCAAATTCTTCATTTTCTAATCTGTCTGGTGAAAAATTAGCTCTTTTTCGAATCAGAGCTGTTTTATAATCTATATTGAAGAAAATTGTTAAATCTGGATTTATATCTCCAGTGGCAAAATCATTTATTTTTTTTACTTCATCAATTCCTAGACCTCTTCCAACCCCTTGGTAAAGTAAAGAACTTAAAACAAATCTATCACATAAAATAATTTCACCATTTTCAAGTCCTGGCCTGATTTTTTCTTCTACTAATTGGGCCCTACTTGCTGCAAAGAGCAAACTCTCTGTTTTAGCAGCCATGTTTATATTATCGTTGTCAATTATAATTTCCCTAATTTTTTCAGAAATTTCTGTTCCACCAGGTTCTCTAACAACTCTAATATCATAGCCTTGCTCTGTTAATTTTTGATTCACATTTTTTAAAATTGTAGTTTTTCCAGACCCATCTGGTCCTTCAAAAACAATAAGTTTTCCATTCATAAGTCTATTATAGCAAACATTTCATCTTTATGGCAATAAAAAAAGACCCTAGGGCCTTTAAATTTTTATTCAGCGTCTTCTTCTGATTCTTCACCTTCTGTTTCATCAACAGTTGGTACATCAGCAGCGTCAACATCAGCAGCTTCTTCATCTTCTGGAATTTCTTCTTCACTTGCTTCTTGTAATGAGCAGATTACTTCATCTTCTTCAGCAAGAATTGTGATATTTTCATTTCCGAAGATATCTAAGTCAGCGATTGTTCTGTTATCACCAATTTCAAATTCACTAATATCTACTTCAGCTGTTTGTGGAATGTATTTTGGTAAACATTCAACATCTACTGTGTCGATATTTTGTACTAATACTGCTTGATCGATTTTTAAGTCTTCTCTTCCTAATAAAACAACTGGTACACTTACTCTAATTGTTTCGTTTTGGTTGATCGCTTGGAAATCAATGTGTAGGTATTGGTTTTTGTATGGATGTGTTTGGTAATCTTTAATAAGTACGTCTTTGTTTTCTCCATCTATATCTAATGTGATGATTGTAGATGTACCTGCTTTTCTTAAAATTTTATCGAAGTCTCTTGATGTAACTTGAACATTAAGGTTATCTTCGTTTTTGGCATAAACAACGCCTGGAATTAATTCATCAGCTCTTAATTTATTAACTTTGTTTTTTCCAGTAGCTTCTCTGTTGTTTGCATTTAATACTAAGTCTGCCATATTCCCTCCTTTTATATTTTCATACTGACTAATTATACCCTAAATCATCATACTTTACAATGATTTGTTTTTATAATATGATATTAATTAGATAAATAAATGTTCTTAAAAATTTAAGGAGAAAAATATGACCAATAGAGTTGTAAAATTTGGACAACTTGATTTAACTGTTGATGGTAAAAAGCTTAATATAGATGACAATGCTCCTAACTTTAAAGGAAAGGTGGAAGACCTTTCTGATTATGATTTCTACGAAAGCGAAAAAGGAAAGGTTAAAATTATTTCTTCTGTTCCTTCACTAGATACTTCAATTTGTGAATTACAAACATTTTTACTATCTAAAAATGAAGATAACTTTCCAGAAGATCTATCAGTAATCACTATTTCAAATGATTTACCATTTGCTCAAAAACGCTTTGAAAAAGAGAAAGCTATCTCGAAAGTAAAATTAGTATCTGATTACCTTTACGAAGATTTTGCTAAAAAATACTCACTATTTATAAATGAATTAAAATTAGTAAATAGAGCTATATTCGTCGTTGACAAGGACAATGTCATTAGACATGTTGAATACTTAGATCAAAATACAGAACTTCCTGATGTAGAAAAGGCATTAGAAATCGCCCTTAGCCTTACAAAATAAAAATAACCCTGGAGATAAAATAATCTCAGGGTTATTTTTATTTTAAAAATTCTTCGTATTTTTCTCTATCATAAACAACATCTAATTCACCAATGAAGTTGCTATATCTATCTGGATAGCAAAATCCTTCTTTAAATCTATACAATCCATCTTTTGAGTCTAGAGAGAAAGTACCGCCAAAATCAAAATAGTCATATCCATTTTCACGGCACCACTTAATTTCTTCCCAAATCATATTAAAGTTTGGCATCTTATTTCTCATTTCATTAGAGCTTGCTGCATAAAGATAATAAACTTTATTGCCATATGGCACTAACAATGAAGCAGCCAGTGCTTGGTCTTCAAAATAAGAGGTAAATATAGTTCCATCCAGATTGTCAATTAATCTTTGAAAATATTCTTTAGGTCTGTGACCAATTTCTTGTCTATCAGCCATTATTTTTGTAAGTTCAAAAAATTTATCTAAGGTTTTCTCATTGGTTTCTTGAATGGTTTTTATGTCATTTCGATAAGATTTTCTAATATTTCTACGTGTAGCAGATGAAAAACTTTCAAATAATTCATCTTCAGTCATACCTGATATAGGTAAAATCATATTATATCGAGGCTGTGTAAATGAATGTGGATCAGTTCCATAAGTCCTAAAATCATAGCCTCTTTTTTCGTATTCATAGACAGCCTTCTCATCAAAAATTACTTCTGGATCCATTCTTAACAAAAAAGCTTGGTATTTGTCTTTTAAAACTTCCGCTTCTTTAATTAATGAATCTACAAGGTCATAATTTTTAAAATCACAAACTGGTCCACGAGGTGCATATAGAAAATATTTTCCATTGGGGTTTTGAATACCTATAATACTCATAGCTGCAATTATTTGCTTATTTTCTTCTATGTAAACATAATCACTTGCCCAGTTATTTTTAATTTTTGCCCATGCAGGGTCTTGCATGGGTTTCCCAAATTCAGAATTTCTCACAAATTCCTTATATCTTTCAAAATCTTCCTTAGTTTCTACTAATGGCATTATCTCTCCTAATCTATCAACGTTTCTAATAGGGTTAATGTGGTTATTGCCCCTATTCCATTTTTACTTGTTAATATTTCTAAATCTAAATTCTCTAAATCATCAATATTGATGTCACCTACTATCTTACCATTTACGTAAGAAGTTCCAACATCGACTAATACTTGTCCATCCCTAAAGTAAGACTTATCATAATAATTGGCCTTACCTATAGCTGAGATAAATATATCAGATTGTCTAATTAAATCCTTAGCATTTTTGGTTGCTTGATTAATAACTGAAATTGTTGCTCGTTTTCTAGATATAAGTGTTGCTAATGGTAATCCAATTAGATTCGTGTTGTTAGCGATAAGAATATTTTTTGATTTTATATCATAATTTTCTAATAAAAATCTGGCAATGGCTTTGGGAGTGGCTGGCAAATAGTTGTATTCTCCGTTTAATGATTTTCCCATAGACTCATAAGTAAACCCATCTAAATCTTTAATTTTTATTTCTTCTCTAAGTTTACTAATATCATCATGGTTGCCAAATGGTAGAAATATTATAAATCCATCTTCTTTTTTAAAACTATTTACATAATCAATAATTTCATATGAGGATGTATGCTCGTCAAATTCCTTGTCTATATATTCAATATTAAATTCTTTGCATCTTCTTATTATAAAATTTTTATAAGAGATCTCTTCAGCACTTGGTTTATAAGTTAATAGTATAACTTTCTTATCGGTATGAATCTCTGATAGTTTTGAAATTATTTTTTCTTTTATATTTTTTGTATCAAGTATTTTCATGTGTGACTCCAATAAAAAAACGCCCGCTTGGGCGTAATATTTATTTAATTAGAATATTCTTCTTGCACCAGCAAATACTTTTTGATAGTAGTTGCTATAAACATTATCAAATTTTACACCTGATTTTGGTGTTGATGCATGGATAAATGTACCATCAGAACTTGTTACAATTCCAACATGGTCGATTCCACTATGATTTGAGAAGAATACTAGGTCCCCTGGTTGTAAATTATTAATTCCAACAGCATATCCATTATTAAATTGTGCTTGTGATGAATGTGGTAAGTTTACTCCCAATTGATTGTAAGCGTAAACTACTAGTCCAGAACAATCAAATCCTACTGATGGATTTGATGCACCCCAAACATATGGGCTACCAGCAAATTGGCTTGCAATGCTTGCTGCTTGTTGTCCATTTTGATTTACAACTGGAGCTTGTTGAGCAGTTTCTTCTACTACTTCTTCATCAAGTACTTCTTCTACCGCTTTTTCTTCTACCTTTTGATTTTCATTTTGTTTTTGCTCTTCAGTTGCAGCTTGTACTTGTTGAACTTCTTCTACTTTTTGTTCTTCAGCTTGTTTTTCAGAAGTATTTTGTGCTTCTTCTTTTGTTGCCTCTTCAGTTGTTAAATAATAAGCAGAAACAAAAGCTGTTTTGCCATTATAAGTTGTTTTTACCCAACCATCTGCAATTTCACCATCAACTTTTGTACCATTTGCTAAAGTTCCGATGATGTTACCACTTTTAGCTGCATCTCTTACATTAACAGCAGGAGTATTGTAAACCCATCCGCTAAATGCTGTACCATATGCTTCTTGTGTTTGATCAACTACTTGTTGTTCTTTGATTTTAGCAGCCTCTTGAGCTTTAATTTCTTCAGCTTGTTTTTGTTCTTCAGCTTTTTTTGCTTGAATAGAGTCTACTAGAGCTTGAGGATAGTCATTAGAAAGATATTTTAGATTTAGGTAACCTTCTTCTATTTTTAACCAGTCGCCTTCAACTATGCCGTTAACCTTATCCCCAGCTACCAATGTTCTGACAATATTAGTATTATCATCCATTAACTTAGAAGATCTAATGTATAAAGCTTCTACATTTACAAATTTTGTAGCTTCTACTACTGGAGATTCTTCTACTGATTGAGTTTCTACTTCTTCTTTATTATTATCTAAATAGTTTGTAACTTCATTATTAACTTCTGTTTCCTCTAATTCATTAGAAGAAACATCCTCTAAATTTTCATCTAATTTTGAATCATCATACATAATTACTTCTTCATTTTGTGATTCAGTTTCTTCTTCGATTGCTGGAAGTTCTGAATCATCATAAGTGATAACTTCTTGTTCTTCAACTACAGGAGTTTCTTCTATGTATTCTACTTCTTTTTCTTCTTGATTAGATTTTTCGTCTTTTAACACATTAATTACAGTAGTAGCAAGGATTTCTTTTGCATTTTCTTCAATTTTTGCAACTTTTTCTTCTTGTTTTGCAGTATTTTGTACTGTTCTTGTTCCATTTGCTATAGCTGTATTTTTTAAGTCATTTGTATAATCTGATTTCACAAAGTTATAGTCATTTGAATTTTCACTATAATTTGGAGTAATCATAGCTTTTGTGTTTTTATCAGATTCTAAGTTATTAATAGT
This sequence comes from Anaerococcus martiniensis, assembly GCF_043187485.1. GTDB lineage: Bacteria > Bacillota > Clostridia > Tissierellales > Peptoniphilaceae > Anaerococcus > Anaerococcus martiniensis. Next base: position 12,954 of record NZ_CP171106.1, on the reverse strand, counting down.
TGAAGCGTATGCTGTAGCACCTGCTGTTACGGCAGCAACTAGTGATAAAGCTGCTCCAATTCTTTTTTTATTCATCAGTAATTAGATTCCCTTCTTTACTTTTTGTATAGTCTTGAAATTCAATCTGGACTAATCATATACTAACTTAACAAAATTGTCAAGAAAAAGTTACAAAAAAATTACACTTTGTAAGAAATGTTTTATATATATTGGTATATTATCGAATTTTTAGCAATATATATAAATATAAATCTAAAAAAAGTGTAAGTTTTCTAACTATAATAAACAAAATATTTACATTTTGTAATAATTATGTAGGGAGCAAATCTATAAGCCGTGTTCTGTATTAGACAATCATCTATCTAGGCTCATTGTTGCCAATAAGCTCAAGCGAACAACCATTCTGGATCAAAGCCGAGCAAGCTTTGTTTATCATCCCTTCGTTCTTGCACCGGATGGGGTTTACATAGCCTATATGTCACCATATAGCTGGTGAGCTCTTACCTCGCCTTTCCAACCTTACCGAGACAACTCGGCGGTATATTTCTGTTGCACTAGCCTGAAGATCACTCCTACTTGACGTTATCAAGCATCCTGCTCTGTGGTGCACGGACTTTCCTCGTACCAAGCCGCGATTGTCTGATTTACTCCAAACCTTATTTTACCTTTTATTAAATATTTGTAAAATTTGTATTAAATAAAAGTTCTAAATGTATCATCTTTCGAGTAAGTATATATTTTTGAATCGGTCATTTCACTTACTACATCTTTAAGTTTATAAATAACATGATTTTCGCTTGCAAAATGACCTGGATCAATTATTAAAAGCCCCTTATCACTATAATCCATGGCTTCATGATACTTTACATCTGCAGTAACTATAGCATCTATGCCAAGTTTTAGACAATCATCAAATAATTCCGCACCTGCTCCTCCACATACAGCAAGTGTTTTTATTTTTTTGTCCATATTTCCATAGCAAATAACCCCTCTTGCGTTTAATTTTCCTTTTATATTTTCAGATAGACTTTGAGCATTTATTTCATATATGTCCCCATATCTTCCAAGTCCAGGGTTTTGTCCATTTTCAAGTATCTTAATATTCTTTAAGTTTAGTATTTCTGCTAAATTATCATTTAGACCATCATTAGCCTTATCTAGGTTTGTGTGCATTGAATATACACTTATATCATTTTTAATAACTTTTTCTAATCTTTTATAGAATTGATCAGTAAAATCTATATATCTTATATCATTAAATATATATGGATGATGAGTAATTATAAGGTTGCAATTATTTTTAATAGCTTCATCTATCCCCTCTTCTTCAAGGTCAAGACTAATCATCACATTTTTAAGATCATTACCAGGATTTCCTATTTGCAAGCCCGAATTATCCCATTGTTCTTGTAGGTCTAATGGATATTTTTCTTCTAATTTTTCTATTAATTCTCTAATTTCCATCTGACTTTCACCTCATTTATTGCTTTTAGTCTGGCGTTTATTTTATCTAGACCGTCATAATTTGCTGATTTTTCTATAATATCATTTTTAAATTTAATATTTTTTTTATAATCTATTTTGATTTTATCTTCCAGCAAATAGCTTTTCTTATTTATATTTTCAAATCCATAATAAATATCAGCTAAGGAAAAATCTTGGTGTTTTCCGTATGAAACTTTGAGTATGTCATAATACTTTCCATGTTCAAAGGTTAGAAAGTCTCTTATTATTTCAAAGTTATTTTGATTTAAATATTCTCTTAGTCTTTCTGTTGCAATGTTTGATGCTAAAATCATATATTCCAAATTTTTAGCAAAGTCTAAATTTTGATCTATAATTTCAATTATAGTATTTCCACCCATTCCTGCTATTATAGCCACTTGATTATCTTCTTTTTCTATTCCGTCAAATCCATCTGTAACTTTGGTTTTTATAATTTTTCTCAAATCATCATCAAGCCTATCTTCAAGCTTTTTAAGGGAAGGGGCTGATATATCAGTTGCAAGTATATTAGTACTTATTCCATTTTTTGCCAAATATAAAGGAACCAATCCATGATCAGTTCCTACATCTATGACATTTTTTCCTCTGTCAATAATATTAATAATTTCCATTAATCTTTTTTTATCGTTCATTATAAAAAATCTTTCAGTGTTTCACTTTTGTTTGGTGATTTTAATTTTCTGAGTGCTTTTGCTTCTATTTGACGTATTCTTTCGCGAGTTACATCAAATTCTTTGCCTACTTCTTCAAGTGTTCTTGGTGTGCCATCTATAAGGCCAAATCTTAATTGCAATACTCTTTTTTCTCTAGCTCCAAGGCAAGATAATACATCGTTTAATTGTTCACGGAGCATAGTATAATTTGCTGCATCATCAGGATTTACAGCAGATTCATCTTCTATAAAGTCTCCCAGGTGAGAATCTTCTTCTTCACCTATTGGTGTTTCTAAAGATACTGGTTCTTGGGCTATTTTTCTAATTTCCTGTACCTTTGATACTTCTATGCCCATTTGTTCTGCAATTTCTTCATTACTAGGATCACGTCCTAGGTCTTGAACTAACTGTCTTTGAGTTCTTACTAGTTTATTTATAGTTTCTACCATATGAACTGGTATTCTTATTGTTCTAGCTTGGTCTGCAATAGCACGAGTAATAGCTTGTCTTATCCACCATGTCGCATAGGTTGAGAATTTAAAACCGCGATTGTAGTCATACTTATCTACTGCTTTCATAAGACCCATATTTCCCTCTTGTATAAGGTCTAGGAAGCTCATTCCACGTCCTACATATTTTTTAGCAATGGAAACTACAAGTCTAAGGTTAGTTTCTGCTAGTTTTTGTTTGGCTCTTTTTGATTTTAAGATTGCTCTTCTTAAATTTAAATTATCTTCGTCACTTATAGTTTCAGATCCTAAGATCATATGAGCCATGTCACTATCTGCTAGGTATATTTCTAAATCTTTTGCAAATTCTTGGCTAATTTGATTACCTTGTTTTAAATATGAAGAAAATGCTGCTGCCTCTCTAAAATTATCTATTGTCATTCTATCATTTGTTTTAAGATATTCATTATTTGCAGCCTTTGATAATAAGTCAGTAAAGAACTCATAGTTAAATGTAACTACATCTTCATCTTGATTTAAATTTATTAAATGATCAAAAGAATCAAAAAGGTCACAAAGTGAATTTGCTTCACTAATAGATAATTCTTTATCTTCGATTGATTGGCTAGCAATTTTACAAATTAAGACCTTAGATTTAAGTTCCTCAATTTTTTCTGTATCTGGATTTTCTACCATTATTTCGTCAAACAACTTGCCCATTGCAATAATGCCATCAAGATTATTTGAAGACAATTCAGAAATTGTACCTTCTTTTTTTAGTTCTTCATCAGCTGATTTTATAACCTTTGCAAGGTTGCCAAAGAAAATATCATTTGACAATTTCATTTTATTTTGTTTGTTTAGATTGATACCTTCAAGTTTTTTTCTGGCAATGTCTCCCATTTCCATCTGACGAGCTAAACTTATTTCTTCTTTAGCTGTCAAAAGTGAAACCTTACCAATTTCTTTTAGGTACATTTTTACAGGATCATCAAGTTTTATGCCAGAGATGTTATCGACATCATCATCAACTATTTCTTCTTCTAATTTTGCTTCATCAATATCTTCTTCATCTGACACTTCATCATCTATATCTTCGTCTAGGTCCTCATCATCTTCTAAATCTTCATCATCACTTGACTCAGATTTTTCGACAATTTCTACTCCCCTGCTGATAATCTGTGAGATAACATACTTTTTGCTATCTTCTTCTATTTCTTTAAATGTTTCAAATGTATAAATTTGTGTGTATGTGATCATTCCATCTTGATTTTCACTAATAGACTGAAACTCTTCTATTATTTCATTTAAAACATCTTCATCAAGTAGTTTATCGCTATCGCTACTCATTCAAACTCCCCTTAGCTTCTTTCCTTAAGAGATTTTAATTTATCACGTTTTTTAATTCTATCAAAATGTTCAATTCTTTCAATTAATTCACTTAGATAAACAGGATTGGTATTATCTCTTATATAATTTAAAATATATATATAATCCTCATCATTTTGGTTAAATTTATTTATATCTTTATTTAAGATAAATTCTTTCATATCCAAAATTTTAGCATCTTGAAGGCTATCATCAAATATTTTTTGGTTGTTAATATAGTCTTCTTTTTGATTAAATATCAGCCTCAAAACTTCTAATTCATGGAAGTTAAATTTTTGAGGATTGCTTTTTACTATAACATTTGAATTATTTTTTCTCTTATAATAATTCTTTTTATCTTCTTTTTTAGTAATATTAGTATTATACTTTTCAACTGCTTGATTTAAAGTGCTTTTATCTATCTTAAATAGGGTTGATACATTGTTGGTAAAGATTTCTCTCGTCAAATCTGAATCAATGCTTGCAAGAAACTCAACAAATAAATCAAGCTTTTCATACTTTTCGTTTGGGCTAGCTTTAGAATATAAATCTAGTATCTTGTTATATTTATAGTTATAAACATCAAGAGCATCAGATTTTCTCGATAAAAATGATTCTTTCTCATACTCTTTTATAAAATCATCTGGGTCAAGTCCTTCGTCTAGTGTGATTATTTTTGCTTTAACATCAACTTCTAAAAATATTTCTATAGCTTTTTCAGTAGCATTAATACCAGCACTATCTCTGTCATAGCAAATATACACATTTTCAGCGTATCTTTTAATTAATTTTGCCTGTTCCAGAGTAAGAGCTGTTCCAAGGCTGGCAACCGCATAATCTATTCCGTAATTATTTAAGGCTATTACATCCATGTATCCTTCTACAAGTATAATATCTGTACCTTTTTGCTTTTTATAAATATTTAGACCATAGAGGTTATATCTTTTCTTAAAAATATCCGATTCTGGAGAATTAAGATATTTGGGCATCTCATCGCCAATGGCTCTACCCCCAAAACCAATTACATTTCCAAAATGGTTAATAATTGGAAATATAATTCTATTTCGATACTTATCATAATAATTTCCCTTGCTAGACTTTTTTATAAGACCTATATTTTCTAAGTCATCTTTATTATAGCCCTTAAATTCTATGTAATCGCAAAGATCATTCCAAGAATTTTTGGCAAATCCTAACATAAATCTATTTACGATTTTACCGCTAAGACCTCTATTTTTTAGATAATTTATTGCTTCCTTGCTGGTCAATAAATTTTTGTAAAAAAACATCATAATATCTTTATTAATTTCATAGAGTTCTTTATTTTTGGGATTTATAAAATTATTTTCTGAATATTCCATTCTAATCCCGGCTTTATTTGCTAAATATTCTAAGCTTTCTGGATAAGTTAGCCCCTCTTTTTGCATAATAAAAGAAACAACATCTCCACCCGCCCCACATCCGAAGCAGTGAAACAATTGTTTCTTTTCATCTACTGTAAAAGATGGTGTTTTTTCGTTATGGAAGGGACATAAACCCTTGTATGACGAACCAGCTCTTTTTAGATCGACATATTCACCTATAATATCTACAATATTTGAGCTAGCTCTAATTTCATCAATTTTTTGATCTGAAATCATGGCCATATAATCACCTCTATATAGTTAAACTATACTTATATTAATTGGGTATTCAATTTTGTAGTTTAAATACAAAAAGAGATTTATAATAAATCTCTTTTTGTAAATATTATCATATTTTTACTTCTGGTTTTTTCTTCAAATCACCTAGAATTAGAGCCCCGATTATAGACCCAACCGCAACTGCTAATAGGAAAAAGAATGCTTGATTTAAACTTCCGATCGCTGGCAGAACAAATACTCCTCCATGTGGATCTGGAGATTTGACATCAAATGCACCAACTAAAACACCAGCAATTGCAGATCCAATTGCTACTGATGGAATAACCGTTTGGGGCTCACTAGCTGCAAAAGGAATTGCACCTTCTGTAATAAAGCTTAATCCTAAAATAAAGTTAGTAATTTTAGTTTCTTTTTCAGTAAATTTATTTTTAAATAATGAACAGGAAATAGCAATAGCAATTGGTGGTACCATACCTCCAACCATTACGGCTGCTATATATGATCCAATTCCAGTATCTGTAAATTAATCCACCAATAAATCCAGCTCCTCTACTTGCCATTAGTCCTGCTACCATACCAGGCATTAATGCAGGTCTATCTCCAATTGACATTGCTATATATCCAGCAAGGACTGGAATTAGGAAGCTCATCGCATCTGACCCAAGACCATTTAAGAATGAAAATGCAGAAGAGCTATCTCCCATAAATATTTCAAATAAGAAAGATATTGCTAGTAAAATTCCTCCTACTATAACAAAAGGTAACATATGACTTATTCCATTCATCACATCTCCATTTACCCTTTGCCATAAACTTTGAGAATCGTCTGAGCTTTTCTCATAGTTTACATTTGCCTTATTCTCACTATGGAAAATATTTGCATCCCCTTTTATAGCACGTTCTACTAGTTCATCAGCTTTTCTAATACCATCAGAAACCGGTCTTTGAATAACTTTTTTTCCATCGAATCTAGCTGTTTCAACTTTTTTATCAGCTGTTATAATTACTGCTTTTGCTCTTTTTATATCTTCTTCATTCAATCGATTTTTTATGCCATCAGAACCATTTGTTTCGACTTTTATATCCACTCCAGCTTTTCTTGCAGCTTCTTCAAGGCCTATAAGTATGGGCTATACCATTTGTGCAAGCTGTCACTGCTACAATGAAGTCTTTTGAATCATCAGATATTGGATTGCTATTAGTTTCTGAAGTATAGGTCTTTTCTATATTAGTATTTTCTTCTTTTTTATTATCAGAATATTTATCAACAACACCATATACTTCCTCAGCGCTATTTGCATTTTTTAAATCATCTACGAAACCTGCTTTCATTATCATTTTTGATAATTCTGCAAGAGTTTCTACGTGTAGGTTGTTCTATCCATCCGGTGCTGCTATAGCAAAAAATACAAATGCATCTTCACCATCAAGAGTTTTATAATCTAAACTATCTCTTTTTCTAGCAAATAATACAGCTGGTTCTTTTACAGTTTTATTTTTAGAGTGAGGTATGGCAACCCCATCACCCAAGGCTGTTGAATCTTGCTCTTCTCTTGCTATTAATCCATTTTCAAATTCTTCTTTTGAATTAACATATCCATGATCATAAAAATTTTGCGCTATTTCTTTTATAGCATCTTCTTTACTATTAGATTTTAAATCAAGAATCATTAATTCTTTTTTAGTAGGTCTTTAATTTCCATAATCTTTTACCTCAACTTTTTCCAAGATTTCATATACGTATTCTTTACTTGCAATATCTTCGCTAAATGCAGTTGCAGTTCCGCAGGCTATAGCAAGCTTGTAAGCATCTGTTTTTGATAGTCCTTTTTTTATGCCATATACAAATCCAGCAACCATACTATCTCCAGCCCCAACTGAATTTATTAATTTTCCCTCAATAGTATTTGCCTTTAAAATTAATTCATCACTTAAAAACATAGATCCATCTTTACCTAAAGAAATAATAACATTTTGTGCACCCAATGTTTGTAATTTTTTAGCGTACTCAAGGATATTCCTATCATCGATTTTTGTATGAAATATAGCTTCTAGTTCATCTATATTGGGTTTAACCAATAAAGGATTGTATGGCAGGTAATCTAATAATTCCTCTTCAGCTATGTCAACTGTAAACTCCATTTTTTTTGTATCTAGGACTCTCTTATAAAAATCTTTACTTAATGATTTCGGTATTGCTCCTGAGATTATTAAAGTATCGTTATCATTGATTTTTTGTAATTTTTTAAAAAAGTCATTTATTTCATCATCTTTAATATCTGGTCCACCTGCATTTATTTCAGTTTCAGTATCATATTTAAGTTTTACATTTATACGAGATTGACCTTCGATTTTAGTAAAATCTTCTTTTACTCCAAAATTTTCTAATGACTTCACTATATAATCACCAGTAAAACCCCCTACAAAACCCAAATTGATTGGGTCTTCTCCTAGATTTTTTAAAAGCTTAGAAAACATTATTCCCTTGCCACCAGGATACTTCTTGTCTTCATATGACCTATTAGTAGCTCCATCCTTGAATTGATCAAGTTTCATTATGTAATCAATAGATGGATTTAAGGTTAAAGTATATATCATTAATCCTCCTTTATAAGTTCTGCCTAATCTAGACTACAAATATTTGCAAAAAATTTCTTACCTATTTTTGAAGAATCAGCTAAAACAAATGCTTTTCTTGCATTATTAATTGCTGATTTTTTTATTAAAGCTTCATTAATATCAGCTGTAGTGTAATTATTATCATCGACACCATTCGCGCCTATAAAAGCAAAATCAAAGTTTAGATTATTAATCTCATTTATAGTTTGCTCTCCATAGCTAATAAAAGTTGAAGCTTTCATTTTTCCTCCTAATATTATAGAAGAAATGGATAAAGAACTTAATTTATCAAGATGCATGAGCCCATTAGTTACAACTGTAACATTTTTTCCTTGCAAATAATCTATCAAACAATGAGTTGTTGTACCAGCATCCAAAAATATATACAAACCATCTTCAATTAATAAACTAGCTTTTTTACCAATATTCTTTTTAGCATCAATATTAGCAGTTTTATTAAGTAACTTATTTAAAGTGGCTCCTCCATGCACCCTTATTATTTCAACCTTTTCTTGGAGATAATCTAAGTCACGCCTTAATGTTGATTCAATAATATTTAATTGTTCTAAAAGAAAAGCATTAGAAATTGTTCCTTGTTTATTTAAAACACTTCTAATGAAATTTAGTCTTTCCTCTAATATCATAATGCTAATATAGATTATAAACAATCATAATCAATCAAATTCGTTCATATTAGTTAAATAAACTACTTTTTATTAAAATTTTAAAAAAATAGAGACAATAGTCAATATGTATAATTTAAATAAAAGTGTATTAGTAGTATATAAGATTCTTAATATTACTTTAAAAATATATTTAGATATAATATAATAATTATATAAAGTAATAAAGGATGAAATTAAAGGAAAGTGTTATGATGGAAAATATTTATTTTAGGGATGTTGAACAGGAAAATGATATATCAAATGTAGATATTAAAGTTTTAGATGCTCAGAAAAACAATTACGCTAGAAATTATTCTTCGAGAATACAATTTCACCCTTTTACTTATTTTTATTTCATTAATAAAGGTTTTGGAAAACTTTCTATAGAAAATGAAACAATAAGTATCCACCATAAAGATATTATAGTTATAAATTCAAACATTGGTCATACTATTTATATCGATGGTTCTTGTGGGGAGTGTGAAATACTTGGATTTGGTGTAGAATCACTATCACTATCCAAAGTAAATAGAAAGAATAATAGTATAGAGACGATTAATTTTTATTCTGCAAATGTTGAAGAAGATGACATAGATCCTTCATATTTTTATGAAATTTATGATGAATTTAACAGCGATCAAATCTTCTCAAAAGCAATGGCTAACTCGAAAGCAGCTATATTTATTGTGGAATTTTTAAGGGAATTTGAAAATAAGATTACTGTTAAGCACGACAGAAAAGTAAATAGGCAAATTGACTATATCAAAAACTATATAGACAGTAATTATGCAGAAGATATAAAGCTAGAGCAGCTTTCAACTATGGCTTATATGAACAAATTTCACTTAATTTCAGAATTTAAACAATCATATAGGGTCACTCCAATAGAATACTTGATATTAAAGAGAATTGAAATATCAAAAAACTTATTAATTTCGACCAATCATTCGATGGAAGAAATATCTTCAATAGTTGGATTTAATTCCCAGTCATATTTTAATCAAGTGTTCAAAAAGAAAGTTGGAAAAACTCCATCTCAATTCAGAAAAAAACACAGATTGTAAGCAAAATCGCTTCATCTTAACTTTAAATAGTTATTATGAAACGATTTTTTTATTATTATAGTTTATTCCATTTTTTTAGATAATTCTTATAAAAGTCCATATTTTGAACTGTTTCTAATATACCCTTGTAATTGCCATCTTTATCCCAAACTCCATAATAAGTTACTGTATAATCACTTCCACCTATATCTCTAATTACTACGACTTTATCGCGTTTTCCTGCCTTTAAGTCTGAAATTATTTTTCTTACCTTAGGTTCTACTTGTGGTGGATGGCAGGAATATACTTCTCTTCCTAAAGATGACTTTGGTCTTTTAAATACTTTGACCTCTTTTGGGTTATTATAGTAAGAGTTTATATCATTTTCATCTACATAGGTAATTTCAATTTCTAAGGTATCAAGCATTGCTTCAAGCTGATCTAGTCGTAAACGACCTTTGTCAAATTTGATATAAGAATCTGAAAATCGCTCCTTTTGAACTTGAGTATTGTTAATACTATTTTCTGGAATAATATCTTTATCATATTCACTTAGGTCAGCATAAAGATTTTGATAATCTTCTTCTGATAAATTCTCTTCTATTAATGGGAAAAGAATATTTTCTTCCTTATAAGTCATTTCCTCTGCCCTAAAAATTGCTTTTTCCAAAAGGAAATTATCATTTGTTTTAAATGCTTTTTTAATATCTCTTGTGATTTCACCATCAACTGCCCACATTACTTCTGATGGACCAGGCTTATTGTATTTTGCTTTTAACAAAGTATATATCAAATCACCCTTTTTCTTATAATGATCATTTAATATTTTTAGGTCATCTTTAGGATTTTCACAAATTTCACCTGATATATATGTCCTAGCTTTTGATAATATATTTTTTATCTCATTATTTTCGTTATTGAAGTAATCTAAAACTGGGTTATCATACTCTTTTTTATTTTTTTCAGAATGAGTCATTCCATGAAATAATGCTGAATGAACATCACAAAGTTTTCTTACTTGCTCTTTATCTACACCTTGTTCAAGAAGAGACTCTTCGGCATCCATAATTTCTGATGATGAGACTCCATCAAAATTTTCTTTGAAATCTTTTCTAACATCTTCTATATCTTCTCCATCAGTTAGTCTCTTTATATAAGATTTAATCAAATTTTGTCTCTCAATCACTTTGCTATCTAATGAAGAGTCAATAATTTCATATCCTAAATCTGCAAGTTTTGAATTTATATCTTTTATAGCTAATAGCTTAGCTCCACGTTTTATCGACATTTTGCTAGCCATATTTTTTACCATCAACGGATTATCTAAACCGATAAATCCAATATTTATTAAATCATTCTTAAGTTTTTCATTTGAATGTATTAAATTTGCAATATTTTCATTTATATCAATTCTCATAGTTTATCCTCCATAATTATATTAACATATAAAGAGTATCATTATCAGTAACATTTGTTACAAAAATAAAAAAACTGTAGTAATAATTACTACAGTTTTTATTAATAATCTACCCCTGAAGAGTATTCACTATTTGCATTCCAAATTAAATACTCATTTTGACCGTGGTCATAGATGGCATCAATTTGAGCTTGTACTGCATCTCCATCATATTCCATCCAATTACCTTCACCAATCCAAGAAGCAGTAAAATCCTGAATCCACGGACGAGATACTGGCGGATGATCAAGTTGACCTAAAATTTCTTTTTCTTCATCTAAATATCTTTTTACTAGTTCATATGGTTCTAAGTCTGGTTTTTCAATATCAAACGACCAGCTTCCCCAGTGTGATGGATAAATCATCGATGATATTACATCAGTCTGATTTGCCATTTCATCAAAGTCTTGTCCTATACCCTCTGCTCGTCTTACTTGAAGGGCATAACCAAAAACATCAATTGAAATTGGCACATTATAAGCTTGGAGCTCTTCGCGAGCCCTTTGTACAAAGCCTGTTATTGCACCAACTCTTTTTTCTCCTTCATCCATCTCGATTTCATTTTCATATACGCCTCTAGAATAATCTAATGTATCGCCAAATGTTTCAAATCCTTCAGCAAATCTTACATAGTCAAATTGAATCTCATCAAAACCTGCTTGTGCAGCAAGTGTTGCAATTTTTATGTCATAATCCTGAACTTCTTTTAAAAATGGATTCATAAAAGCTTCTTCGTGGCCATTTTTCCATAAAGTACCATCATCTAAGGTAAAGCCCCAATCTGGGTGTTTTTCTGTAATAATACTATCTTTAAAAGTTGTAACCCTACCGATAACATATATACCTCTACTGTGCAAATCTTCTATAAGAGCTTCTGGGTCGACAATATCTATTTTTGAATACTTAATATCTTCATCGTCTGTATCAAAATTCATTGTAACATTTCCCCAGTCATCTTTTATGTCAATTACAACAGTATTTAAGGCAGTATCTTCCATTAAAGCAATAATATTATTATAAATTTCTGGATTATTAATGCTATAAGTATTGAAATATAAACCTTTAACACCATCTTTTGGATAGTATTTAGATTTTTTTTCTTCCAAAGATAGGAGTCTGGATGTATCATAGTCCATGTTATAATCATCCGGAGTTACTCCTACTTCATATGGCTCTCCTACTGGTTTTTCAATGGCTTCATTAATCAATCCATTGTCTTCAAGTATTTCTTCAGCAGCATGATCTATTGTTTTATCAGCTACTTTTGAAACTTCTTTCTGATTTGTATTTGTACATGAAGTTAGAACTAATATCAAAGATAAAAATAAATAAGAAATTTTTCTTTTAATGTTCATATACACTCCTAAAAATAAAAAAGGGCGAGCAAGCATGCCCGCTCTTTTTAAATATATTATTTAAAGTTCTCTAAAGGTTCACTTTAATGAACTTCTCGCTTAGTTTTCTGGATTCGCTTTGCTCATCTCAGAAATGAAAAATGCTTTGCATTTTTCACCCATGATGCTGGGACTATTTTACAATTTTTGTTACTACG